>CAJSZQ010000002.1 GCA_910574185.1 Lachnospiraceae bacterium | reverse complement strand
CCATGATATTTTCAGTACAACTATATCTTGTATCTTATAGATGGCCCCCAAGCATTAAAATCAGGACGGATTTTGGGTGGCTCTCAAGCTTTAAATTGGTGGCTCCCAAGCATTAGAATAATCACTGTATCAAAAATCGTATCCGCATACACAGGCGCTGCAGACACGGCCAGTAAAACTACGGCAAGAAACGCCGTAAACGCAAACCGGGGAATCAGCTTCACAAACTGATTCCCCGGCTCCTTCACCTCCATGTTCTGTTCTCTTAGATTTCCTGCCAATGAGTCCCCTCCCTTCTGTTTGATAATAAAAAAGACAGCCCTTTTATCTTCGGCTGTCAGCTCCCTGTAATGTCCTGCGGCTCTCCATGCATGTCACCCGCATGCACAAAACTTTACTTTACCATTGTATACGGACGGGAATTGTATGTCAATATCACAGGAGACGCAATACTGTCGCAATTTCGTCGCAATGGATTCTCTTACAAATGATTCTGTTGCTTTTTAAGAAAATAGGGCACAGATTTCTCTGCACCCCATAACTCTCTTCGCCTTGCCTCTGTTTTGATACATTATAAGATTGCAATACCTAATGTACTGGCAAGTTTCCGGACTGCTTCCTCTGACAGCCTGCTGATTTGTGCTATAAAAGAAACCGACATTCCTCCCGCTTTCAGCATATCAGAAGCAACCTCAATATTTCTCTCCTGGCGTCCTTCCTGGCGTCCTTCCCGGAGGCCCTCCTGGCGTTCTTTCTCCATGACCTTCTCTTCGTTATATTCAGTAAGGAACATACTTTTCACCTCCGCTCGATTTTCCAAAAGAAAAGTTTTAATCACATATTCATCCGTCATCTCATCAAGAGCTGCATCCACAGCAGCATCCAGATCCATCCTTTCACTTTGATGCCGCCTTACTGCATCCACAAGCCATGCGTACTCCTTTAGCGGTTCGCAAGATTCCATCATATGCTGGTTCTTTCCGTAGTTAATATTCAGCATAGTCACTTTGACTTCAATGTCCCCCTCGCCCTCATAGGCATCGCTTAACTTAAGAACCTGTCTTTCGGGCTGCTCTTTTGTGCCGTTGTAGAAACAGACACATACCGGCCTTGGCACTGGTTGGAGCATACTGCTGTACTGGTAATAATCACTTGCGGCAATATATTTTTCGTACAATCGTCCTCCGTATATAAAAAACCTCATGGGCATGTTGGGATTAAATGAACTCTGATGCTCCCACAGATCCATCTCAAATGCAACGATAAAAGATATATCGTTCTTCATCCTCATATACACTGCGTCACCAATGGTATTAAACTGGATATCATCAGGATTCGTATAATTCGTCCCATTAATCGCATTGTACAGGGACAAAGTCCATTGCTTGTTTTCAGGATTTCCAAAAATAAACTTGAACAACCTGTCCTTATAATCTTTCTTTGCATCCTTCAGGTCATTATCATTTATAAGATTTCTGTATTCTTCATTCTGCTTCGTCAAACCAGAGATAGTTTTCTCCATCTCCTCGATTTTCCGGCGCAAAATCTCTTCAACTGTCATCTCAAACCACCTCCTTCTGCGGGGTTCGTCCGAAAGCCAAATCCATTCCGGTCTGGTTTTCTTCTTCATCTTCATTATAACAGATTTTCGTAAACCTGCAACGTCCGCTATAAAATATTAGGACGACTGCTCCAAAATTACAAAGTAACGGTATTCTCATTTTCCACTTTTCTCCTGTCTTCAACCATTCTAATCCGTTTATCCACATAAGCAAAGAATTCTCCCTTATACTCTGCTTCCGTAAGTTCTTTCAGTTTCTCCATCTCCTTACCGAACAGCTCAATATTAGTATACTTCTTTATAAGCTTTGAATTTGCGGTAATTTCCAAAAAATATAAATGAATGAAAAATTTTCCTTCCTTCGCATAAACATAGCTTATCTGTCCGATCTTCCCGTTTTCTCCTGATTTAAAATAGGACTCTTTGAGCCTGTCAGTATAGAAACTCTCCATCTTTGCAAATAAAGCATTTTTCCTTTTCCTCTCAGCATCCAGCTTTTCTTCTAACACATTCTGACTATTCAGGCACTCATCTAACTCTTCTTCATATGGACTTACCATTATACTTATCATCTTCTTGCCTCCTTACTTCAAGCGAATCATCATTCAACTAAAATCCCACGCATCTGTCCCATAAAGATTATGGCTTTTCCTTGTTAGTGTAATTTCATCTGTCATTTCTTCCCTGCAGCTTTTCTTTACCGCCCTTCGCATTCCCCGCGAAGTGCATCTTTTTATATAACGCTTATTCCTAATTCCGGTAAATCTGTTTTTGTGGTACATTCCCATAAAAACCTCCTGTGTCCTCAATCCGATAGTCCATATCTCCGCAAAGCGGATAATCCGGCTCGCCGTCTGGATCATTACTGGAAGCCCGGTACAGCCCATCATGTCTCTCTTCCGGCATTTCTCCCGGATCGCTGTATTTCCAAAGCCTTCCCGTCTCATCCTTATATACCCGGCAGCCCCATGAATCCACTCCAATAAATGAAATATGGATGATTTTCTCTGGAATAGGCATCAACTCATACTCCGCCGCATCTTCGGGATGGAGCGGCATTTTGTACTCAATGTATCCCCATGCTTCCCGGCCAATCTCCTTACAATATGTCCTGAAGCCAAAGTTGACAATATTAAGGACTTTCATAAATGGTGACTTCGGATAACTGCCCGGTGTAATCGGACGTTGTATACTGTAATATTTCATCTGCTTTCCTCCTTGTTTCCAGTCATGCAATACTCTGTATCAGCCAAAGCACAATCTACACACCCCTTGTTGAAAAAACAATGATCACATTTCATTGCAGGTCGGCTTTGCTCTTCATATTCTTCCTTTATCGTTTGAGGGCAAGTGCCATCTATACATGCCACACCGACATAATCCCTACATCCTTTTTTCATATCTTACTCCGCACCTCCACAATATTCTTCACAGTTTTCTACCGATGCAGAAATATCTATCTACATCGGTAACATCTTTCTTCCTAAAACATTCTAAAATTGTATCCTTTTAAAATCAGTGCACAGAAAATCGCCAGGGAATCATCTTCATAATATAGGCTCTTTACTCCGTTACATTTCGCTTCATGAATCAGCCTTTCTCCCCGTTCTTTCAATATACGCCTCTTTTCTTCACTTAACTTTTTATATTTTTCTATCAGCCAGTCATTCGTGTAGTTAAAATGCAAATATAATTCGTAAAAAAGCCTTCTCTCTTCTGCTTTCATTTCTTGCAAACTATCCCCCTACTGTATTCCGTTTGACTGGACATCCACTACTTCTACTGCCTTTAATGCTTCCTGCAAAAGAAGATCAACCAAGCCCTCTATCGTCATTCCACACTCAAGCGCAAGTTTGTAAACTTGTGTATATGTTTCTGGCTGAACTACAACACTGGCCCGTCTTTGCGGTACTTTGGTTTCTGATTTCTTTAAAATGATTTTTTCCATTTCATCCGCCCCCTCTTACTGCAGCCAAACTTCCTGCGGTATATTTTCTATCAGCTTATCTAATTCATCCAACTCTGGAGCATAACTTCGCCACGTAAATCCATCCGTTGCCTCGTTCGCTTTTTCATACAGCTTTTCAATCTGATCTACCATTTGGAGATGACCCGTATTAAAATCACGCAAAATATCCATCGCCGCTTTAATGCAGTCGTATCGGTGTCGCAGTCCAATATATGCCTGAAAAATTTTAAAACAGGCTTGTGCCGTTTTAATTAATTGATCTTTTGTAAGAGCCTTCATCTTCTTTATTGCTTCTTCGTTCGCCCATTCACTTTCAGAATAATTTAAACCATAGTAATCATGCTCATATACGTCATATCCAAGCATTTCATAACCCTTCCCTACAGCCGCAAAGAAAAGATCAAAATACTTTGGCACATACTCGTTGTTCAAGTCTTCCCACATCTGCTCACATTCGGCAGACAGGTCAGAAAACATCATCCTAAATTCATAGGCATCCTCTTCATCTCCATCCAGCGCATTAAGAAGGGTTTCTCCATGGTAGTCAAGATAATATTGTACATCATCGCACTCATCTCCGATTTCCCATAACGATTCTTTAATAGCGTAAAGATTCAAGTCCTTTACAATAGGTTTCTTGTACCGTAGATTCTTTGCTTTCCATCTCTTTGTCTCTTCTGCATTCATCAATAATTGCCTCCGATCCTTTCTGCCACCGTTACAGCAGTCCAATACTACAGTAACGGCAACCGCCTGTTTCCTGCTGCAAAAAGCTATCACCATCGTTTGATGTTCTTCTAAAAGGACTATGCTTCCCAAAGTGAAAGAAACCTTTCCATCAGTAACCGCTTCACTGCCTGCGGATGCTTCAGCGGAAAATTATACGGGCTTCTCTCCACTCCCAGAAGTACATCCCCGGCAATAATGCCGCCATGTTCATCCACACCATAGAAATAAGATGCCACCGGATTAACTGGTTTGTTTTCTGCAAATCCCGAATCATCTATAAGCATCACAACCATGTCTCCAAAAAAGTTATACATCCGCTTTGTTCTTACAACTTCAAGATACTCGGCTCCGATTGCTTTCGCCTTCACCTCCAGGCTCCAATCTAAAAGCTCCACTATGGATATCTGGTTTCCTGCTGTAATCTTTATTGTTTTAACCATTTTTCACCTGCCATTTTTTCGATATCATCCATTCAAAGAATCTCTTCTATGTATTCATGCTCTTTTGCTTCAAAGATTTCAAAAAAGAACTCTGCAAAGTTCTCTCCATCTTTCCGCTCCGGAGCATCAACTAATAAATCGCACCACTGCCTGCAGGCTTCTTCCAGCAAAGTATTGAAAACAGCCATCCTTTTCTTATTCCCTGCCACATCATAAATCGTCATATTTTGTCCTCCAATCTAAAATTCCTTGTTTTCCCTTCACTCAGATGTAATTGGCATACCTGCTGCTGATAGTAGAAACCCACTCCTTATCCAATCTGTCCGGATAAGTACTATATGCTTTTTCGTAACCGTTCCACCACCAGCCACGACTTCTTAATGCCACATGGAGTTGCCGTTTCGGTCTCATAATAAACTTGATATATACCCTATCTCCTTCTAAATAAGCCGTTAAGTTTTCGTCCTCAAAGAAAATTTCTTTTCGTATCTCTTTAATTTCACCGGCAAGCGACTGTTGATACAGTTTTGCAATAGTACTGTTTTTTCTCCACTTATACTCTGGGTATAATTCCTCATACAACTGAATAAACGTCTGATTATCATGCCTTGCCAATGCTGTCAGATAGCATGTTGGATTACAGGAATTATCTGATTTCCGGCAGAACTCTATCATTTTAAGAAGTTCTTCCGCCTTACTATTTTTCTTCTGACTTTGCTTGATCTGTTCTTCCAAGTCTCTGAACCAACTAGAAAACGCCGCCGACAATTCTAAAATCTTGTCTGATTTATCCAGTTTCCGGGAGTTATATTTTGCCGGACCCGCAACAGCCACGCTCACATGCTGCGCCTCATATTTCAAGATTTCACTCCATTTTTCATATAATTTATCCAAAAGCTTCTGCTTCTTTTCCTCCGAAACCGGCCACGATAAAACTTTTTCAGCATATGCCTCATAGTCAGCTTTTGAAAGATCTCCTCTCTTTCCCATCATACTGTTATAATTTGCTGACTTTATCATATCTTCATTTAACTTTTTTACCATCGCCATAATATCTCCTTTCATTTCTGCAATATCCATTCCACTTGTAGCAATTCTTACATCCAGTCCTGCAATAGCACAGATATTCTTTTTCAAATGTACATTTCCAGCTATACAGCCTGTCCAATGACGTTTCTAAGAAAATTCTATATAGTGCCCCTATGATTCTCTTCACGCAAATCTCCTACTACTACAATATACTTTCTTTCCCCTACACCGTATGGATCTTCCGGTTCCCAATCCACCCGCAATTGACAGTTTTCACACATCAATACTTTCCTTCCGATACAAAGCGGATATGGATTATCTTTTTCCGGTATAAAACATTCTGGTCTTTCAAACGATTGATCCTTGCACATATCTTTTTCCCTCCATCAAAAATACATATTTCATTACATTTAACAGAAAAGACACCGATTACTTGAAAAATAACCAGTGCCTTCCTCTTTAACTACTCCATTTCAGATTTGTCTATCCTCCTATGCTGCCGCAAGCAAAGCACCTGCTTCGTCCTTCCGAAATTCAATGCAGTACCGGATACGGTCTGTCTCAAATTTAATATGTTCCTCCGTCACCTCAACCACACGCCTTACTCTTGCGGTCTCTTTCCATGTCCCATTGCTGAAATATTTAGCAGACATTCCTTTCAACACTGGCTGCACAACTTTCCCGTAAATAAATACAAGCTGCTTCTGTCTCATTCGTGTTCCTCCTTCCATCCTGATTATTTCCTGCTCCGTTCTCCGGCCTTTCCTTAAAATTTCACCTCCCACCTTTTAAACAGCAAAAAAAGACACCAATCATTTTCTAAAAATAATCAGTGTCTTCCTATCTGTTATCCGCAGAAATGCTGCCAAAATTTTAGTCTGGGCCGTTGCCGAAACAAAAGTTGATTTTTCAGTCTGCTTACTGAAAATAATATATAACAATTTTATTGTATATCAATATATGGTATTTGTCAAATATATTTTATCAATATATAGTATATACTTAAAAATCATATCGCTCATACATTCATTTCCTCAAAGCAGCGCCCAGCTGGCTCCCATCTGCATATTTCTCAACCGGAAATTTCAGGATGCACTGCAGCATGGTATACACAAACTCCTGATATAAGTCCTCGTCAAATCTTCCGTTCACGACCGCATACTTGACCATCAGAGGACGGTACATCTCTATGATCTCCATCATTGCCTTCCTGTCATATCCCCTGGCTCTCTGCAATATTTCCTTAAACTCCATCCTTTACGCCTCCCAGAATCTTACGGATTTTCTTCACTGCATTATAGTATGTATTTTCTGCTTTCTTTTCCGCCATCCCTACGATCAGGCCAATCTCCCGGAATGATTTTTCATAAAAAATCCGCAGCACGATCACCTCCTTCTGCCTCTCTGCAAGTGAAGTGATCGCCTGAAAGAGCTGGTAGTCCTCTATCTGATCCAATAAAAGCCGGCTCTCTACGACGCCATGAAAAATCTTATCTGACAAAAGATCCATCTCCCTTAGCAGATCCTCCATCCCCTGCCCCGGAACAGCCAGCTCCTCCTCGTAATTTGTTTCATTTCTCTCCACACTGCATTTCTTATCCAGATAATGCCCTTTCGTATTCTTAACCGCCTGCTTTACATATGCGCTGAAATGGTTCTTTAATTCATCTGTATTTTTACGTTCCATTTTCTCCTCCTGAAAGTTTTCTTGAAAGTCATCTGTTTCACCGAAAACTTCAGGCGGCGGACGCGCACCGGGGATTCCCTTGCTTTTCCTCCGGAAATATAAAATATCCTCAAAATGGATATTGAAAAAATGTCCATATGCCGGCTTCCCGCACATACATGTACAAAAAAAGACTGTCAGGAAATGTTCCCGACAGCCCGGCAATACTATAAGTTTTTTAATACTCCTGATAATACTAACCTAAATCCCAAGTTAATAAAAGCAAAGAGTATTTGTTATATCTATCCCCCTGAGATTGTGCCTTTCCCATGCGCTTTAATTTGATAAAGTGTTTCCTTGCCTTATCTTACCCCCGGAAAGGCGCCTGATTTCTTACATTCTGCCTACTTTTCTTTGATCTGGAATTTCGCAAATGCCGCCTTTCTCCCTCCTGTCCAGAAATTCCTTGATATCCCCGTCAAAAGATGTGACCTCATCTAACACGAATTCCTCCACTTTTTCAAAATTATAATCAATCTCTTCGGATGTCATGGCGTCTACCCTCTCCATCTCCTGTTCAATCTGATCCAGGAGTTTTTCTTCCTCTAATCCTTTCTCGTACTGATGTCCGCATTCCGGACAGATCCGTACCTTTCTTAAAACAGAAGCGCCGCACTTCGGACAGGGCTTAAATTTCCTGTTTTTTAGTGCAGCCTTGCTGATGTATGCAATCTCCCCCAGACAGCTCCCCAGAATAACTGCCCATCCTGCCTTCCAGCTCCAAAACTGTAACCCTAACCCAAATACCTGAAAAACACTGAAACAATAAATCCTTCCTGCTTTCATTCCCGCACACCTCCAATTAAAATAATTTGCAAACCACCGTCCCTCGGACAGCGCTTTTCCCAACACATCCAAAAGCTCTGGAATCTACTGACACTTCCTGATTCTCCCCAATCAGGAAATACTGATCTGGAGACAGGCGGTACTCCAACTCCTGTCTCCTGCTTCCTCCCTGCATCCCGTTAACAGGTTCTGCCACTTTTTCACCGTTCAAATAAACTCTTCCACAAGCAACAGTAATATAGTCTCCCTCCACAGCCAAAATCCGTTTAACTACCACATAATCCCGTTCTTCTATGTATGCTGCTACAATATCCCCTTTCTGCGGCATTCCCCATTTTCTCAGCAAAAGGATATCCCCTTCATAAAAAACCGGCTCCATAGATCCTCCGCTGACATAGGCAATATCAAAAAATACCCGGAACACCATCACTGCAAAAAATGCAGCCGTCACTGCCCCCTTGATTTTTCCTGCCCTCTGTCTTTGTCTTATATGCGTATCAATCCCCCCTATTCCATATCCTCAAACATTGCATAATTCTGCCGCATCAGCTTTGCCTCCTCCTGGTCCATCTCCTCACTTCTGCCACTATCCACCTGAATCAGCCGGTCCTTCCTTATGTCCGTTTCTGTATTCATCAGCCTGTTCTCTTTCTTACCAATCCTTTCCTCTTTGGGCTTGTTAAGGACAAGATTTCTCCCCTCCTGTAAAGCCCAGTACGCCAGTATTGCTTTCACGATATATCTTGTTTTTTTCCTGCCGCAGCTGTTCAAGAACTCACTGACCCGCCGGTGGTCTTCATCAGTCTCATCAAATTTTAGATTAAAACGGTATTCATCCTGTTTTCCCATAGAAACCGCCCCCTTCGATTAACAGCCGCCTTTATCGTACAGGTATTTCTTTTTATACCCCAGCACATTTACTTTTGAATCATCGATCACATAATACTCTCCCCGGTATCTTCCCCATACCTTATCAATGATCCTGGATAACAGGATAGAACCGCCGCCAACAAAGACGGTCACGGACAGCCGCAGGTCAATCCCGCATTCCCGAAGCATCCCAAGCGCATCTGCCACATGGCTCTCTGCAAGCTCCGTTACCCTGTCTTCAATCCCCCGGTCATACATGGAGGTTTCCCCCAGAATAATCGCATCCATATCATTTTCTTTCAGATCCAGGTCGTATTTCTCACGGATTCCCTTATTGATACGCTGATACATGGAAATTACCCCTCTGTCAGTCGAATCCGTATAGTCCCACGAAATCATCCCCTTTTCCAAAAGCATATAGTCCAATGTAAACCCGCCGATATCCAGCAGGAGGACTTTCTTTTTAAACAAGTTTAAGTCTCTTGCTACATATAGATAAGCTGCGTAGGTCTGCATATGGACATATACCCCTGAGAAAGAAATCCGGTAGGACATCCCCATATATTCAAACTCCACGGCTTCCCCGCACCGGTAAAAATATTCCCGGAACTTTTTATACTGCCCCCGGTAATATAACGGCGGAAGTCCTACCACCAGATCTATCTTAAGCACCTCCCCCGGAAGGAACAGTCTTGGCGGCTTTAATTCCCTCAGCTCCTTTGCAATCGCAAACAGCGTCAGGATATAATAGCGTTCATCTACGGATTTGTCCGGAAGATATACATTCCTCTCCGGACTCAGCCGGTAATACCTGCCCTGGTATTTTACCGCTTCTTCCCCTTCTCCCGGCACATCCTCCAATACGGATATTCCCGAATGGAACTCAAAATGTTCCGTCTTAATTGCTTTGTTCCCCGTGTCAATCGGCATCATCAACATCATAAATCTCCTTTCCGGTTTCAAACCTGCTCGAATTCGTATTACTCATTGTATGCGCATTAATGATTAGCACCTACTATAAAATTTTTGTGTTTTCCAAGTCAACAGAATTTCTGGTCAGATTCATAATTATTTTTAAAATATTCTATAATCCTTCTGCTTTCTTCTTCGTACCCCCATAAAATCCCGCTGACTGCCTCAAACGCCTGCTCGCGCCAGCGGAAATAGGTTGCCCGGTGGATACGCGTAATCTTTGGGAAATGTGGCTCCAGCTTGTCCAGGATCTCTTCGATATTCTCCGCCCGGTAAGCCGACATATAACTGTAATACAGAACCCAGTATAGCCGTTCCCCCTGAGGATGGAATTTCCGCATAAGCTCAACCGCTTCGTCAATCAGCTTCAGGAATTTGTTGGAACGGTTGATCGTCTCAATCCGCTCTTTCATATCCCCCAGATCCTGGTTAATGTCCATGCCGGCCTGATAAACACTGTCAAGAAATGTATCAATGTCTGTGCCGTATTCCCACTGTATCCGGTGCTTCACCTGGTTCACCTTTACCTGCATCCGCCAGTTTACGGAACGGTATATTTTAAAAAGCGCTATGATATCATGGTAAGCTTCATTCTCTTCTCCGGCAAACTGCTTGTTTATGACTCCCGATCTTCCCATTTGTTCTTTTCCCCAACTTTCTGCTCACTGGAATGTTCCCTCTCCCATAAGCGTTTCTCTTCCTCATCACTGTGCTTTCCTACAAGAATGTAACAATACATAATTCCTGCACAAAAAAGCATTGCTAATACTTCTGAAATTACTAAAACTAACATCTAATCCCTCTCTACTTCCTATGTATTTGTATTTTAAATTCCGTGTACACCGCCTGAATCATCCAGTTCCCATATTTTGTTGTCAATGTGCCGATCTTCACTTAACAGGAAGTAAGGTTTATCAGAAATTCTGTAAAGATTGTGGATATATTTTTATTTTTGAATGAAATGCAAGATAAGATTTGATAATTGAAATTTGGATTCTATATGCCTTAATCTATAAACTGTTTTTTTACAAAAGAAAAGAGCTGCCATCATAGCATAATGACAACTCTTCCACTTGTTTTAATATGCGTTCTTATTCTGAATCTTCTTAACTATAATAGTTCAAACATTTTCTCAATCTCTTTTTTCTGTGTATCAGAAAATTCGACGCTCTAAGCGATAAGGCTTTATTACACAATATTCACAGCTACATACCCATCCTCTGTCTTTACAATCTGGTGTTCTTTAAGAAGCTCCTTTGTACTGCTTCCATAAAATGTCTGGACAGATTTATAACTGCCAAAGAATTGATTGGTTCCAAGATAAAATTCTTCGTCCTCATCCAACTCATCCTCCATTGTCAGTCCATACGCCTGCAAAATATTTTTTAATGCCACCTCTTTCCACTCTCCATAGGTTTGCTTTTTCCTCCTGTCCTCACCATAAAGCAGATATGTAATGCCCTTCGGATGATTTCTGTCATACCATTTCCAGATTTCCTCCCTGTTCGTTCCTTCTGGGAAACAGATAAGTATTCTCTCTTTTGACTTTCTCCCATCTTCAAAATCAATCCTAAGTGCGATTTCGTATTCCTGTTCTAAAACCAGCCTGCATTCTTCATCTTCTTTAAAAGCGACCTGTGCAAAATCTTTCCAGAGCTGTTCTATCTGTCTGTAGCAGTATCCTTTTTCCCCATTCCAGTCACAGAGATCTTCCTCATACAGACACTCACTGCAAAGCATAAGCTTAAAACCGCATCTTGCACAAAATACCTGGTAACCGTTTTCTTTCACATCCCATTCTAGTGTAACTTCTTCATTGCAATGCGGACAGAATTCCGTAATCCTATGAGAACAATCCTCTAAAGACTCCTGTTTTTTTACCTGCTCCCTTTCCTCCATCTTTTTTATAGTTGAAACACCTCTCCAGAATAAACTTTCCAGTTCCTGAATCAGTTCAGCAAAATGTCTGATCGACCGGATACTCTTCCCATCCATGGTAAGCTCCAGGACTTCATCATCTTCACCCGGCAGATCGGTTCCGTTTTCATCCCACCAGTTTGTTAATATATCTGCAACGGATTCAAAGGTTCTTTCTATTTCTTTCCCATCTATATTGATTGTTTTTATTCTAATCATCCTGTCTCTCCTCTTCAATCTTTACAGATTCGGCCGCATCTTTTATGGCTTCTGCAATTGCATATTCATAAGTCATGTTATTTCTATCTAAGTATGTCCGAAGTAAAAATGCTGCCTCCTCTATAAAACTTCTGTTGCCCTTAAGCTTCACATACTGCTCCGCTGTCAGATAGGTTCCCATATTTTCTCTCACATTCTCCATATCATAAATACTTTCCTGTTCCTCATACGCCAAAAACAACTCCTGCTCTGTCAAGATAATCTTTTTCCCAAATCTATATATCTCCATTTTCCACACTCCTTAGCTTGTAAATACCGAAACTTCTACTCTTCCATTTACCGGCAAGCAAATTTCCCCAAACCTTTTTTGACAATCAGCTCATGACCATTTTTAAGGATGTCTGACGCATTTTGTAAGCCCACATGATTCTAACCCACAGAATTCTTGGTTTCCATCCTCATCCTCTATAAAAAGATTGCATACTTTATACTGTCTTTTTTTCAGTATCTGAATTACTGATTCCCTGATCTCTTCCAATATGCTTACATCCCGCGGAAACCGTTTTTCATAATCTTCTTCGTTTTCCAGTTCCAAAAGTGTAAGACACATCTGATATACCGCATGATCCACCTCATCAATACGATTTAACATAAGATCTGTAAATTCCAGTTCTTTGCCATTATGATCTACTTTTTTCACCTTATCCATTTTTGCTTCTCTTTTGATGATTTCAGAAAAATAAATTCTCTGTGCTTTTAATGAGCCATATTCCTCCAAGTCAAAATAATCTGCGTCTTGGTCCGTCAAAGTCCCCCTGTCCGCAACAATCTTCAATCTGCGTTCTATTTCTCTGATGGAGGGAAACGGAATCTTCCTATCATTTGTGTAAAACAAGTACATATATCCTCTTGATTCAAGCACATTTCTTGTATTACCGATAATAATCGCTTTAAATTGTGCATCATTTATCACTTTGATTTCCGCTGTCTCAAGTTTATGATTCCAGATAATATTATAATACTTAAATACTGGCTCTTTCTTTAAGCTGTTATATCCATCCTTGATTTTTCCTGCAAGTTCTCTATAACTCATACCTTTCTCTCCTTAAAAAAGGCACTGATTATTCCACAAAATAATCAATGCCTTTCTGCTCTGCAACTAATTCGTTCCCTTTTTCCTATGCAATCATATCCAAAAATTCTGCTTCTGAAAGAATCTTTATCCCCAGCGACTGCGCCTTTGCCAATTTGCTTCCAGCCTTTTCTCCGCAGATTAGATAGTCTGTATTTTTACTGACCGAACTGCCCGGTTTTCCTCCAAGTTCCCATATCTTTGTGTTGATTCCATCACGGGTAAAATTTGTAAGTTTTCCCGTTGCAACAACCGTGCAGCCCTGGAACGGATTAACGGTATTTATCGTTTCTTCTTCTGCCTTGACTTCTAATTGCCTGAAATTCATTTCCATCTGCAAATTCCTCCATAAACTCAGATTGTCCTCGTCCGCAAACCATGTGTGAATGTTCCGGTTCAGGATATCTCCGAAATCCTCTAATTGGGAGAAATCATACTCTCCGATAGCCGCCTTCTCGAACCGGTCCAGATTTCCTTCAAAAATTTCACACAGTACTCTGCTCTTTGTCCTGCCTACCATTGGAATATCCATTGCAGTCAGATAATGGATAAAATCTGTATTTCTGCTCTCATTGATTGCTGCCCAGAGCTTTTCATAAGATTTTTCTCCATACCCTTCCAAATCAATAATCTCTTTTCGATGCCGGTCTAAATGGTAGATGTCCTGAAAAGAGGTAAGCCATCCGCACTCCAGAAAACGGCGCAGATTTGATTCAGAAATTCCAGATATATTCATTGCCTTTTTTGCTACAAAGTGGACGTATTTCTTTAAGATCTGGCTGTCGCATTCCGGATTGTCACAATGCAGCGTCTCCAAAATCTTTCCTTTATTCGTTCTCCCCTCCCGTATTCTCGTACTGCTGCCGCAGCAAGGGCATTCAAGCGGGTACGTGTCATAGTAGAATCCCCGGTCAAGATTATCTTCTATATGGGGAATGATCATATTCCGCTTTGAAACCAGAATACGGCATCCGGGAACCAGCTCCAGATTCTTTATAAAAGACAGGTTATGAAGTGATGCCCTCGATACATCGGCTCCATCAATTCTTACTGGATCAAATACCGCAACTGGCGCCAAATCCCCAAACCTGGAAGGAGTCCATTCGATTTCCTGCAATGTAGTTTCATAGGTTTCATCTTCAAATTTGTAGGCAAGTCCATCCTTATAGTGGTGTCCTGTCTTTCCGCATTTTGCAGAATAACTGAGGCTGTCGTAAATGAGAACCAAACCATCTATGGGAAGTTCCTCTTCTCCTGCAACACCCTCCAGCTTCCTAGTCTGCTCCCTAAGCTCCCTCTCTCTGTATTTTCCTGCTTCTAGCCATACATAAGGACATGTATCAAATCCTAAAGCCGAAAGCTGCATTAGTTTGAGCTCCCGGCTGTCAACACCCTCTCCTTCATCCAGTCCTTCTAGTACATTGAAAGATATAAAGTTGACACGCCTTTCCTTACAGATCTCTGGATTCAGATTGCGGACAGAACCGGAAGCCAGGTTACGGGCATTTTTATATGGTTCTCCGCTTCCATCCCGGATCGAGTCCTTTAACTGCTGAAAATCATCCTTGTAGATAAACGCCTCTCCAACCGCAACAAGCCTTTCCTTATAGCTAATCGAAAGAGGAACATTTTCGAATGCAGGAATATTGTGGGTTATATCTTCCCCAATATCGCCGTCACCGCGCGTAGATGCCTGTACCAGTCTGCCTTCTTCATAAACAAGCTTAACAGTCAGTCCATCCAGTTTTAACATCAACAACGTGTCCTGGTTTTCCATAAAATCGGCTAACTCCTGGATTTGCTTTGTCTTTTCAAGAGAAAGCAATGCCCTTGGATGCCTTACTTTCTTCAGCTCACTGACCGGATAATAACCGACGCTCTGTGTTGGGGAATTGGAAAATACAATACCAGACTCTTTCTCCATTTCTGCTAAATGATCAAAGAGACGGTCATATTCCTTATCTGTCATCGTTGGAGAATTCCGATTGTAATAAGCATCCCTCTGTTCATTCAGTGTCTGTACTAATGTTTTTATTTCCTGTAACATATTTTTTGCAGCTCCTTTCTTATTTGGTTTGAGTGAACTTATCCTCCTTTCCGGTATGACTTTCGTTTAAACGCAAAAAAGGCACTGATTATTCCATAAAAATAATCAATGCCTTTCTGCATTCTAAACATAATAGCAGAATTAATCTGCAAAATTTAAGGTTCTAATCACTCCGTTAGAACAAAAACCTTGTAATTCCTTCTGTCTCTTGGAATTAAAAATATATCATCTTTATTCTATATGTCGGGAAGATATCTGTCAATAGAAAGCTAAACCCTTTTTCTATCAAAAAGTGCTGTATCAATAGAAACCAGCCGCATACCAATCATATCCTCCCAAAAAAGGAACATCCTACCTTGCGGCAAACCCTTCTACAAGTAAACGATATTCTACGCTTTGCAGCACCCCGTCGCTTGCGAAAGCTAAACATACACATTCATGATACTCTTGCCGTCATGAACGGCGTACATTTGACTCATTATTATATTCAAATTACAGTAAAATAGTAATGGATTAGAAAAATTTTTGTTTTTACTCATATTATTGCATTATCTGCGCTGATTCACTTTATATATCTCTCCTAAAACCCTCTCTCCATCGTATACAAGCACAGATGTCCAATCACTCCATTTACCGATAGACAGGTCTAATAGATGGATTTCTTTGGAAGCATTTACAACCCAAATCAACTTCATATTTTGGTTTTCTAGGAATGTATCTAATAAATCTTTCCGAATCAAGCAGCCTGCATCCTGTCCATTTAAGTCAGCATCAAATGCACCAAGATTCCCTTGTTCATCGAAATAAAATCCATCATATTCCATTTCTCTAAGTTTTAATTTTTCTATTAACTCTGCACATGGCACACGTCTCGAAATCCTGTCTTCTTTAGATGCATCATATTGTTCTTCCCACGATAAATCTGTTGTAGCGCTAAGAATCTCTCCAATCTCTTTTTCTACCTCTTTTTCAACTACTATATCTACCTCTTTCATCTCTAATTCCTCAAAAGTATCTTCAGTCCCCTCATTATCACTCAGTGTTTCGGCAATTCCATATTCTTTTAGTATTCGTTTCAAAGTTAATCT
The DNA here is from genome assembly GCA_910574185.1 of Lachnospiraceae bacterium. Taxonomy (GTDB): domain Bacteria; phylum Bacillota; class Clostridia; order Lachnospirales; family Lachnospiraceae; genus Claveliimonas. Next base: position 236,721 of record CAJSZQ010000002.1, on the reverse strand, counting down.
TCCTGTCATAGATTGTTTTTCTTTGACTAACTCTATTTCCCCAGTAGGAATTTTCACACTTTTCCATGCATACTTTTTAATAGATTTACAGCCAGGCGACCAAGGATACTCTCTGTTGAATATTACATATGTTTCATTTAACGCCTTAAACTCATGATTTCGGATATCTATTTTTTTATTAGCAAATTCCTGTAACTCATGTGCTTGCTCTTCTGTCACAAAAAAACCATATACCCCGCTCCATATTAGCAATTTATCTTCTTTCAAATTATCACGCCTGGTTTCCTGATATTTAGTAAGAGAAATCCACTCACAACCATTATCATCTTTAAGAATAAGGTCATCTTTCATATACTTGAAGAAAACACCTTCTTCTTCAAGCCAAGTGTTTTCAGAACTTTTCCCTCCCAATATAATTTCCACATTGTTCTTCACTACTTCTTCCACATGCTCATTAATACAGTTAAAAAATGGTGCGGCTTTATAATTCATAAATTGGTTGTTCAATGTAGGATCAAAGTCTCTAACATGAAGATCCCACGCCCCCTCATAAGGAACTTCTTTTTTATAATCACCGTATCCATCAACCAGTTTATAATAATCGGAAACCCTTGCCAAAATATTATACATAGCAATCCATTGATACTTTTTTCCAATCCGTTCAACTTTAACCGTATTATGTCGGTTATACACATAGCGTTTGCATTCACAATCGTATTTTCCAAAGAAATCTTCTTCATAACCTAGCTCATCCAAAATAAAAGACATAGCATAATTAAAAATTTGCTCTTTGTCAACCTCAAAACTTCGCAACTCTCTTTGAAATACATACCTTCCAAAATCACCATACATTCCCATCCCCTCGAAACACATAGATGAAATTATTGCGGATATTCCTCTCCCATACTTCCCATTTATATAATTTTTGTCTTCTGACAATGGAATACTATCTGAAACATATGGCGGCACAATATTATTCCGGATTATGGCTCCTTCATACTCCGGATTCTCCCATAAAAATCTCTCTACAATAAGTCGTGCATAGTCTCTGAGAAGAATATCAGGATAAACTTTTTCTCTTCCAAAAACATTCTTATACACAAACTCTGCCAATGATTTATAACTTTTATATTCTTTTTCTAAACATTTGCAGCATGCTCCAAAGACTACCCCGTATAATCTCTGTATAACATATGGATCATTGACATCTTTAAACTTTTCAAGAAGATATTCACACATAGAAAAATTCACTTTTAAAATCTCAATCATGGCTTTGGATGTAATATCCCTCAGCCATCTATTTGATGATGTCAAAATCCACCCAAACAACGTAAGTAATAATTCTATCTGCCTGTTATTCTTTATGTCCAAATGCTCGCCTCTGTTATACATTTTTATAAGCTGCACAATCCGATTCGATTCATCCCACGATATTTCATTAATATAAGTTGTCCAAAGATAATCTCGCCAGTTTAATTCATAAGACAATAGTAACTCATGAAAAAAATCAGCATTCAATGGATGCATACATTTGGTACAATTACTAATCAGCATTTTCCAAAAATCATCTACATGTATCTTGTACTTTTCCAGCAATTCCCTTAAATTATTAACAAAAATAGACTCTTTTTTGCGCCATTGATATGAAGAAATATATCTGCTAAATATATCTGATTTATCAAAATCATCATCAATCATATCTATAAGCCCAATACATTCTTCTTGATATTTCTCAGCATACAAAACACATATGTTAATAAATATATCACGATTACCATAGTTCTTAATCTTTCCGTTTTCAATATAGAGAATATCCTTTGCCAGATAATTTTTTAGTTCCTGCTTTGATTGAAATCTGGACATAACTGCTCTCGCGCAATAATAATCATTCATTTGATCATATGCAAAATAAAATCTTTCTTCATTTCCATAAACATGATCATGTAATATATGTTCTTTTATAAGACAATTTATAAACGGCACAGGCGTTATCTTATAGTTTCTCCAATAATTCAATTCAAAAATTTCTTGTTTTCCAATAGATCTTTTCCCTGTTTTCAAAAAATACTCCGAAAGTTCCTCAACAAACGGAGAAACCAAATCCTCTGTGCCCGTATATCCAGATGCTCTCAAGCCCTCTGACATTATATTAAAGATATTAATATTAGCATACTCAAGAATGCGATTGTATAGAGTTGGTAGAGCCACCTCATCTCCCTTATAAGTTTTACAATATAATGTCAAAAACAAAGGGTTTGACATCTCATACCCAAAACATTCCAGTGGCGTAAAGGGAATACCATAGTAATTTAAAAATTTCTCCGCAGCTTCAATTGTATTTTCTGCAAACCCTTGATGATAAATACAATTAATATCCCCCGTTTGCATTTTGTTAATTAGAGTTTCATTTACCAACAATTTTTCATATTCTGAACGATATGAAATAACCAGTCTCACATATCTAACCGAATTTATTTTTTCCATTATAGATGGCAGTCCAACTTTCCATACTCCTTTATTCCATGTCTCATTCAATGCATCAACAAATAATGGAACAATGCAGCCTTGTGCTTCACCTATTGCTTCCATAGCATCAATCAAATCATCAAAAGAATACCTGATAGACAGATTTTTCATAATCTGTTCCTGTATAGAATCATTTGAAAAGCAACTGCCACCTGTAAGTAATAAAGCATTTTTTCCAGAATCAATCAGATATGCCGTTTCGTTAGCTAACATCTGTGATTTTCCAATTCCGGCTTCCCCCTTCACAACCAAATTCTTTCCTTCCAGTAATTTTCTCTCCATATCGGTTACTGAAACATAACTTGGTAATTCAAGAAGTGTTTCAATCATTTTTAATTGCGTATCTATTTTATAATACTTATCTCTTGCTTCTTTTTTAGAAAGTAAAGTACCATTTAAAGAATCCATGCTGATATCATTATCTACGTCACTATTATCAAAGGCAAGCAAATACAGACTGTCCTTCTCTTTCTGAAGTTCCTCTTTTTTTAACACTAAACTATCTATATCCGCTGCTACAGCATCACAAATCCTTTTTTCCCAGCATAGAGACTCACAAATATTCTCTTCCTTAACATCCTGAAGTCCCAAAACTGTTTCCCTGATTTTAGACTGGAACTGATAACAATTCTCATATCTCCAATACAATTTATCGAGCTGGGAAAGTAATTCTTTTTTCTTTCCGTTTAAATACTCCAATGCTTTTTTATCATGTATAAATAATGATAATTGCATAGAATATATAGTATCAACATTAAAATCTTTATTAAAACGCTCCCCCAATTCAGAAAAGGTTTTATTCGTATATCTTACAAACCAGTTATGGTCCAAAGAATATTCTCCGAAATAATATGTTCCAAGATATGGATATTTCCGAACCAAATCTAAAATAGTATTATTTGTTATTGGCTCTATTGTTATATCCTCTGCCGCCAATATATTAACTGCTTTTTTGTAATTTGGAGCTGTTACTGTAATAGATTTATTGCAAAAAAGAAATACATGATTCACTTTCTTCCTATAAAATTTCACAATTTCTTCAGCAGAATGCAGTATCTGTTCATACCCCACCTTATTATCAAAATATTTTGCTTGATAACCAACCCATCGTTCATTCACTTCATCATAAATTGGTTCAGACTCTATCCCTGGATTATTAGGGATACTATGAACGTAGCGATAAACCTTATTACCTGAAAGGAATTCATTCATAAATAATTGTCTGCATAAATCCTCAAATTTAAAACTGATACTCTCACTGTTATTATTATTAATACGAAAATAATCCCATGTAATTTGACCGGTAGACATATATTCTCCTCTCTAAAATCTTCCTCTTACATTCTTAACCATTATTTTCTCCAAAATTTCAATCTCTCCAGAGCCATACTATCAATCTCTTTATAAATAGTATCAAAAATATCTCTTTTTTGTACCAAAAGAGGACGATATTTTGCATCACAAATTTTCACTAAATCTTCCCCAATCTTTTTTAACCTTTGATTGTATACATTCATGTCTAGTTCGTGAATATCTTCTACATTCTTTTTATATTCTTCTATTCTCTTTTCACTAATACTATTAGGATATTGCTTTTCTATCTCTAAAAGTCTTAACGACGAATTTCTCACTTCTGTTTGAATTATCCAATTATATTGTTCTGAATACGCCTCGCTAATTTTACAACATTCATCAATCGTACTCACAATGTTAATAATTAACGGCTCGATTCTTTTATAATCCTCCGCCGTAACATGACAATTGAGCATGTCCAACGCACTCTTTGCATCCATTGCATATTCCGCAAGTTCTGTAAGTATTACTCCTGTTTTGACCTGTGTTCCCTGAGCAGTAATCTTAGATATTTTGAGCGGATGAATCTGCTTTAATGCTGATGTAACAGTTTCATCAATTTGATTCCACCTTCCCCTTTCTCTGCTCTCATAATCCTGTTTTTGAATCTGCCTGCGTGTAAATATTACCGTACCGGCAAATACTCCTGCTGTCACAAACGCCCCTAATAAACTACCATAATAAAGCAAAACATCTTTTGCCTCCCAGAGCGTAATATATCCCCTTCCAAATTTATAACTTTCATTTATTCCTATCGGTATTCCTACTATAAATATCAAAAAAACAATTCCTAATAAAATATATTTGAACTTTTTCCTCATGCCATCACACTTCCTATATTCTTTTATTATTCATAAGTGATAAAAACTATAGACAAATTAGCCTTTATCTCCATACAACTTTATAAAGTAAAATCCCCCTGCATAAGCCTGGAGATCATATACACCAATTATTTCATAAAATTAAAAATTTCCACTACTCTATTTTTAACTCTCCTTACCCTTGGCCAATGCTCCACTCCCATCCAATTACACGAATAAAGTCACCTATCCGCCTATTTTCATTACATCCGACCAGTGCTTTTTTGTCCGTTATGCCGCCTCTAAGGACGCATAAATGGACAAATCAGCACCAAATAACCCCCATTTTCCGCCATTTTCATAGTAGGACACAAAATACTCCACTGCGTTTTCAGGGAAAAATTCCTTGAACTCACCGTACAATTGTGCAGCAAGGGTCTTATTGTGCGCTATTACCAAAGTCGGTTTATTCAGCTTCTGGATAACATTCGCCATAGTAAATGTCTTACCGGAACCCGTAACCCCCAGTAAAGTCTGGCATTGGTTGCCTTCCTGGAAGCCTTTGACAAGGGTTTCTATCGCCTGCGGCTGGTCTCCGGTGGGCTCGTAATCACTGTGTAATTTGAAGATGCTGCCGCCTTTTGCAGCGTCTTCATGAGCAAGTAGCGCAGCGGATTGCGAATATCCTTTTTCTTGTGCGTTCTGCACAAAAATCACCTCCAAAATCCATATTAAAAAGTTCGCCTATTAGGCAGAAATTCGTCGAGGCACATCTTCCGTTTTTTGTAAAATTGCCTTTCGACGAATTTTGTTCACTGATTTCATTTTCCCGGACTGGTTATACCCAGCCGGACACCATGAATCTGACGTTCCAAAAAGTATTCTGATTATAGCATATGGTTCTTTATTTGTACAGATAAAAACGAGAAGTTTTAGAACAAACGTTCCAAAACATCTGTTCTTTCGTAAAAATAGGAGTACTCTCGTTTTTGACGAAAATACTCCCTCCACTTCAAATTGTCACCCGTCTTCGCAAATCTATACAGTCTGTTTTCCATACCGTTCCAAATACGCGGCCGCCTGTTCCAATGACACACCAATCCGTTCCTGAATCCTTTTCAGGAGCGTTGCGTCATCTAGACCTTCTTCCTGACCAAGTTCAATAAGCAACTGCGCTTTTCCCTGACTTATACCTTGACGAATCAATCTCTCCGACTCTGTCTCAATGACTGTTCCGCCCATAATACTCACCAGCCTTTCCTCATTTTGATTTCCATTTGTAATATGTGTAATGATGGTATTTATAAATCCCTTTAAGTCGATCAGTTCATTTTCGGTCAACTCCTCCGCTTCATACAAACGAATCAGTTCATTCCTGAAATATTCCAAATCCCGTACTGCGTTCTCTATACTTCCTTCGGATATCATATCCTTTTCATATCTTGCAATATAGAACGGAATATAAGGGAACAGCTTCTTTTCAATAATATATTCCTTTGTGAATTCTTCCAGAATTACATTGGGGGATTCATAATTTACTTCCTGACTGTCCGGAAACGTAAAAGTAATTTTCGTAGTCTTCGGAGTTCTCTCCGTCCGTTTGACATAGATTACGGAAAATCTCGGCATGGGAATCGTCGCATGACCGATATCCCATGTTGCAAACTGCCTTGCAACAATGAAAGCATATTCTGCAATCCTGATTGCCATAGAGCCGTCATCATAGCTCTGGCACTCCAGCAGGTAAACCTCACTCCCTATCTTAATCAGGAAGTCAGAAATCTGCTCTTCTATTTCCTTGCTCCCGTCTGCCGTCTCACTTTCAGTCAAATATCCCTCTGACGGTAAAACCTCCACTTTTATATCTAACGGGTACTCTTTCCCGAAAACGTCATTAATTACGGATATGAACAATCTCTTGTGCTTGCTCTTCATAGTCTTAAACACATTATCGTAATCCGGTGTTTTTTTCTGCATATTTCTTATCCTTTCACAATATTTCCCTCATCTTAAAAGCAAAATATTCTGTCTTTATTATATCGTGGTTTCCCCATTCTGACAACAGCGAAATCAATGCTTTCACCTTGAAACAAAATGTTTATTACCGTTCATTCGCTCACAGTAACAATCTTTTTATTTATCCGGCAAATATTTTTCTGTTTCTATTACTGTATCCAATACCACATCTTTCAAATCCTGCCCACTCCTTTTCTTTGGCATAACATCATTCATATAGGATACCAATTCCGGTATTTCTTCTGGAATAATGTTCTGATTGTCACCGTACACATCTACTGTAATCAGTTCCTTTGCATGACCCATCAGCTTTGATACTGCTTTTGGATTAAAGTCACTCTTAAGCAGAAGCGTACAATATGTACTTCTTAAGTCATGCCATCTTATATCAGGTAATCCGGCGCTTTTAAGAAGATTTTTGTAATGTCTCCAATGAAAATCCTTGCTTCGCGGCTTTCCATAACTGGAACAGCAGATATAATCTGCATCTAAAAACTGCGATTTCCTACGGCTTCTGTTCTTTTCATATATCTTCCGTTCTTTCAAAACCGCCTCGAAAACATTGTCCGGTATGGGAAGCACCCTTTTGCTGGACGATGATTTTAAAGGAAGCTCTCTTTTCGTCATAGTATTCTCGCTACTGGCATTGGGATTCCTGTCTAATTCTTTTCCCAGTTGACGTTCTACTGTCAAGGTACGATTAATATAATCAACATCTGAATATTTCAATCCATTAATTTCTTGACGGCGCAATCCCATCAACACATTAAACAACACCTGCATATGGATTTGCGTCCTTTTGCTGGCTTCCAGTAAGATGTGTATCTGCTCCATTGTCAGTGTTTTCTGAATATCGATATTCCTGGTATGGTACGGTTTAGCTTCTACAATCTTTGGTAAATTAACCCCTTCTGCCGGATTCACTGAAACCAGCTTATGAGCCGCAGCATAGCGGAAAGACACATTCAGAACAGTCTTAACATGCCGCACAATATGGACTGAACACTCCGCGCGGTTCTTATACAGTCTCTGGATATCCCCTCTGCTTAGCTCCGTCAGTCTTTTTCTTCCAATATATGGAATGATATGATGCTTTACTGTTTGTGAATATACAGAATAAGTGTTAAAGCTCCCGACTCTTTGTCTGATATCATATTCAAGCCAGTGTTCCAAAAATTCTTTTAACCTTACATGACAGTTTACCACATAGGTGCCGTTACTTAACTCGCCTGTCGTTCTCTTTTTAGCATCCTCTGCTTCCTTCTTCGTCTCAAATCCTGATTTCTGCTGTATATACTTTGTGCCATCCTGATATTTCAGGATGACACGATAAGCATAATTATTTCGTTCAGGCAGTTTAAAGACTGACTTTACATCCCAGTCCACATAATTCTTCCTCTTTACTGCTTCAAACTGGCAAATGCCGTCATCCTTGTGTTAGATAAAGTTGCCATTGAATGATTGATGTCCATATGAAACTGCTCCTTTTATATTTTCTTCTGTCCTGCCTAGTGCTCCAATTCCTAATGAATTCTTAACGGATTCTGAAAAATTCTTAACAGGCGGTATAAAAAATGCCAAAACATAAATAAAATTATACTTTGACATTCATATATCACCTAAATCCAATACTCTAATTTTAAACTTTCATTACTTTTTCAAACCGAAACATTCCGCCGCCCCCTGCATCCTCTTTTGAACACTCGTCAGGCGCATTGGGATCTGGGTGCTTTGAATGAAAAAACTCGACTATGTGAAAACCACATCGGTTCACATAAAAATGTATATTCCGCTTTTCAAAGTATGGCGTACATGTTTCCCACACCTTTGTCTCTGGATGCTGCCGCTCGATTGCCTTCCACGCCGCCTGACCGATCCCTTTACTGTGTGCGGCAGGAAGAATAAAAAACAGCGCCAGTTCATTATGTTTTGTCTCTGCATTGATCTGTAAAACCACGCCGCCTACCTTCTCTCCCCTCAAAATAATACGATATATTTCCGCGCCTTTTCTATCCATGCATTCTTCAATCGTCCGGCGGGATATGATTTCTTCACCCTCCTCAAAATGTTCGTCTCTGACGCCGAACTCTTCTAAAGCGCCATAACGAAATGCTTCCTGATTGTCAAGGATAAACTGGTTTCGGTCTGCTTCTTCCATTGGAAGCAATTTCACTTGAATTAATTCTGTCATCGCTTTGTTCCTCCTGTAAACATGTATTCAGAAATCATTTTAATTATTTTACAAAACTCCATTCATTTGTTGTTTCACTTTTCTGTAAGACCAATTCATATTCTCCATCTCCTTTATAGAAATAAATCTCGGTACATGAAGGATTTAATTCTATTTCATATTCACTCTTCGCTCCAAATTTACTATTTAAAAAACCAAATGCAGAATAAAAGGCAATGTATTTATTATCTCCCCCTTGCTTTATTTTCAAAGCCCTTGCGTTTCCTATAGAAGACGTTGTCGTTATATTTAACTTCATTTTTTCTCCGTCTTCGGATATCGTATAGTCTGTTAATACCACATCCGTTCGTTTCTCTAATCCCCTGCAAAAAAATAATATCATGATAATAGCTGTAACTAATACCATTAATCCCACCACTATAGTATTCTTTTTCATCTAATCTCCTTTTGGTTCTATCAGCTTTTCATTTTCTCTTTTCCGATTATTGCCTGCATTTGTTTTAACATTTCTTGTTCCTTCCTTGTATATTCTTTTGCCGTTCTTTTCCAGGTCTTATAAAGCGCCTCATCCCTGTGATCCGAAAGCCCGAATTCATTCTTAAGATACTTCCCAAGATACTCCGTAACTTTCTGCTTAAACCCCTTGGAATCCTCCCGCACATACAGCTTGCTCATCAAATCTTTTTTCTCATTCTTTTTATCCAGTCTCCGGAACAATACGTTGGTCTCAAAAAGCACGAGCCTTGGCTTTTGAGTCTTGAATGCCAGCTTCAATGTTTCATAAGTCTCAGACAACATCTGTCCCGGCTGTCCGCATACATAATCTTACTTTTTGCAGATACAGTGGAGGAAAAAACAAGCAGACTTACCAGAAGCATCCATAAAACGAATCCCTTCTTTCCCATATGTTCTCTTTACAGATAAAGGGACCGTACACCTTTCGTACAGTCCGCTTTTTCTTCTGCCTCCTTCCTTTGTATTTCTTTCTATTATTACGGAAAAGTCTTAACCGTTCCTAAATCATTTCTTAATAAATCGAAATCCTATATTTCATTATACAAAAAATCTTTTCTTATACTGTCTGCCCCGGAAATAACAGCAACACCCGGAATCTTTCTCCTTCCTGCTCCGTCATACATTTTCCCTTCATTTTTGCCATCATATTTTTAACGCTCTGTATCCCGATTCCATTGCTCTCCGTCTCTTCTTCCGGTTTCTTCACCTTATTTTCAAACAAAAATCCCACCATGTTCCCCTCTTCCACAGCAGAAACCGCAACCGGCATGGATGTATCGGCATATTTCATGATATTGGACGTCAGATTATCCATGATCCGCATCACATAATCTGTTGAGATCCGAAGCCTGCTCTGCGGCCATTCCACCTGAAACGACACCTCAAAGCCCTGCTGCTTCAGATAACTGCAGGTCTCTGAAAACAGGTCATAGAACAGCGTTTCACAGGTTTCCGGTTCTTCTAACTGCACCTCTTCTTCTCCCGCCGTCAGAGAATATTCAAACAGATGAGCTGTAAGCTGCTTCATCTTTCTTGCTTTCCGGTCAATCTTCTCCACATATTCCTTCCACTGTCCTTCGCCTTTATAGCTTCCTTTCTTTAAGATCTCCGTATACAGCATGATCGAAGTAACCGGCGTGCGCAGGTCATGGGACATCTCGGTAACGATCTTCTGGTTTTCCTGCACCATCCGGGCCTCCTGTCTGATCAGCTCCTGAAAGGACAGGCGCATGCTCTCAAGCCCTTCTGCAAGCGCCGCAAGCTCATCTTTCCCCTTTACTGTAATTTTGTAATCAAGGCTTCCGCCCTCTAAGATTTCCACCTCATCACTCAATTTTAATATATATGCCATTTTACTGCGGATTCCAAACAGGACAAGAAGCAGGAACAAGACGAAAGACAGCGCCAGCTCTGCAAGCATTGCATAGTTATAAAACTGATATGCATACATTCCGGTAATGCTTACGTTTGCCTCCCCATCTGCAAAGGACACGGTATAATAGACTTCCCATCCGTAATCATTGGCCTCAATATCCTCCTCCCACAGTTCCTGATCCGGATACACTGAATCAAACACCTGCATTCCGTCTTTATTTACACGGATGGAGACGATCTGCTGCTTCTGTATCCAGCTCTTTAACGCATCCGCATCCCTTGAGGACAATTCATTCTGATCAATGTACTGCTGCAGCTTCCTGATATAACTTTCATTTTTTCGTTCTTCATAATCCGAGTTATAATAAAAATTCTCAATGAGACGGTCCCCTGCCCGGTTCAGCACAAAGAATACAAGAACTGCCGCAAAAGCCGATATCACCAGAAGCCGCAGCAGCTGAAAGTATATGGAATCCTTTTTACTCGTTGTCCGCGCCAAATTTATACCCCTTTCCCCAAATGGTTTTGATATACTTTGGATTCTTCGGATCTTCTTCTATCTTCACCCTCAGTTTTCGGATATGCACCATAATGGTACTGTTACAGGAGTAAAAGTAAGGCTCCTGCCACACGCTTTCATATAGGTTCTGAGCGGAAAATATTTTTCCTGGATGCTGCATCAGCAAAAGCAAGATATGGTATTCAATATCAGACATCTCCTTTTCCACATCATTTACAAACACTTCATTGAAGGTCTCATGAATCCGGATTCCCTTCATCTCCAGGTAGGGTTCCTCCTCCTTCTCATTTCCTAAGTTCTTTCCCATATATACCTTGTACCGGCGCATTAAAGCCTTTACTCTTCCTAAAAGTTCCGCATAGGAAAATGGCTTCGGAAGGTAGTCGTCCCCTCCCGCCATCAGCCCGATGAGCTTGTCGGATTCCTGTGCCTTTGCTGTCAGAAAAAGGACAGGGACATTGGATACTTTCCGGATTTCTTCACATGTCCGAAGCCCTGACATTCCCGGCATCATCACATCCAGAATAACCAGATCCGTCTCATCATTTAATAGTTCCAGCCCTTTTCTCCCGTTTTCCGCTTCCGACACATGATAATTCTCGCTTTCTAACAGAATGCGAACCCCTTCGCGGATATCCGCGTCATCCTCAACAATCAATACCTGCTCCTTTTCCATCTCTGCACACGCTCCTTCCTATTTCTTCATATCTGGAAATCCTTCTGTTCCATGCAAATCATTTTTCAACGGATGACCTGTAGAAACACTTTCTGCAGCGCCGACCGTTTCTCCCAGGCAAATCCTCATTTCCTTCCCGTTTCTTGTTTGTTTTACAACATCTTCCGATAATTCCAATCGGTTCTTTTTTACCAGCACCAATATCGTAGAGCCGCCGAATTCAAAATATCCTTTTTCCTGTCCCTGAAAGACCCTGCTATTGCTTCGGAAGTTATGGATTTTCCCCACAAGCAAAGCGCCGACCTCCATCTGAACGACGGTACCGAAAGCAGGGGTTGAAAGCACGGTATACTCCCGGCTGTTCTCCACAAAAACCGGTACGGACGAGTAAGCCGCCGGCCGGACACAATGCAGGCATCCCTCAATTACCCCTGATTCGACCCTGACTCCGTCGCATACATAGCAGTATCTATGATAATCCTGGGGAGTCAGCCGGAAGATAAGACAAGTCCCTCCCGCATACTGTTCTGCCAGATCCCTGCTTTTAACCAGTCTCTCCAGGCTGTATTCTACGTGTTTGATCCGGTAAGTCAGATCTTCTGCTACCGGATATACACTGAGATATCCGTCGCAGGGACTGATCAGATGCATGGGCGTGATATCGATTCGTTCCATACTGCGTTTTCTTGTAAAAAAATCATTGAACGAACGGTACGACCTGCCCTCATATTCCTTCATATCTATATGATGCTTTTTGATAAATAAGGGTACCAGCCATCTGGAAAACCGAGAATCCAGAAACTTTCCTACTTTTCCGGACACAGTTGGACGAACCAGCGGCCTTAAAACGGCGCGTCCTGGTATCGTTCTATATAAAAAGCGAATCATCAGGGTTTCTTTCTTCATATTTCCATTCCCAATCCCATTAACAGGATAACAAATTCTACAATTCCAGTAAATACAATTCCTATTTTTCCAAATAACTTTGGTTTTTTTACCCGCAAGGGCAGAACAAATGCAGCCGCCAGCCCTATTAACAGCACCGGCGCCAGCCTGGATATGCCAAAGGATAACTGTCTCCCAATCACCAGAAATGCCGGCAAAAGAAGAGCTGCGGACGTAACCGGAAGCCCGAGATAACAGGAACGGCTTCCGGTCTCCGCCTGCTGCCGTTCCTCCTCCAGCACGTTGAAATATGCCAGACGGATCAGCGCGCACAGTACATACAGGCATCCAGCCAAAAATCCCAGATAAGTTTTCCCGCTTGCCATATATCCAAACAATGCCGGAAGGACACCGAAACAAATCAGGTCGCTTAAAGAATCGATCTGAATCCCGAATCTTTTCTCACGGACATCCCTTTGCCTGGTAGCGGCAACCGTCCCGTCGAACATATCGCAGATTCCTGCAAACATCAGGCATAAAACCGCCTGCCGGTATGTCCCCTCCATCGTAAAGATAATTCCGGTAAACCCAAACAGCATTCCCAGATAGGTAAGCACCACCGTATAGTTATAATAACCGCAAAGCTTTTTCTTTTCCTCCATCCCTTTTCTACCTTTCTTATTTTATTCATTCCATTCTTTAAACAGCAGCAGCAGCGAAGAAAATACTGTACGCCAGAATACACCATGGTTTCCCCAGTACAATGATGGCTGCAAATTTACGTGCCGTCATTTTTGTGATCCCGGTGAAATAACAGAAGAAATCATCCGGGAACAAAGGCAGCGCCATCCCCAGAAACAATACTGTCGTATAGGATTTGCTTTTTGCCGCCCACTCAGCCCATTTTTCATACCGTTTCCCTGGGAACATCCTGCCAACAATCTCTTTTCCAAACTTTCTTGCGATCAGAAACGCAAGAATGGAACCCGCCGAAATCCCGATGTAATTACACCAGAAGCCGCCCATCCAGCCGAACATGACCGCCCCGACGATACATCCTAAGAATCCCGGCAGCACCGGAACGACTACCTGAAGCGCCTGGATTGCCGTAAGTACGACCGGCGCCAGCAGGCCAAATCCCGAAATATAATTTTGAAGCGTTTCCACCGAATCAAATTTCCCGTCCAGATATGCTTTAAATAAGACCGCACAGAGGGTCAGACACAGGAGCAATAACAGCGCGGTTATCCATTTTTTCCATTGTTCTATCCGTTTTATGATCATTTTCCCCGCATCACTTTCAATTTTTCCGCCACTTTTTTTTCAAATTCCTCCGCTTCCTTCTCCCATGCGCTAAGAGCCGCGTCTCCCCTGTGATCCGGAAGCTTCCACTCTGATTTATCTAAATACTCTCCCAGATAAGCCGTCACCTTACATGCCCCGGACAGGTTCAAATGGTCGCCTTTATCCAGGCTGTCGGTTTTCCAGTCTATTCCAATCTCCTTTACCGCCATGTTCATGTTCATATAGGAAAGATTCTGCTTTTGGGCATATTCCGCCAGCGTATTGTGTTTCCTGTAATTATAGTTCTGCGGTGAAGGTGTGCTGAGCAGCAATATTTCCACATTCTTTTCCCTGCACATTTCCACGATACGTTCCATATAACCCTCTACATTTTCACCCATCTCTTTCTTTTGCATCGATTCCTTCATATAGTCCTCTTCCTTATAGGACTGTATTCCGTCCCGGATTTCAAAGCCCTTATAGTTTTCTCCTTTGTACAGCTTCTCCATCAGGAGCGGTTTCCAGATATCGTGAAACCGGAAGATTGGGAAATGGTAATTCCCCGCTTCTGCAACCGATTGCTCCAGTCCGTCAAGCCTTCCCTGTCCGCGGAACAATACGTTTGTCTCCAGAATCAAGAGCCTTGGGGACTGCTTTTCAAGAGCTGTTTTCAACAGATAATAAGTTTCCTGTATCTTCTGCCCCGGCTGCCCGCATACATAAGAGGTAATGCCATGGTCTTTCCACAGGATAAGCGGAGCAATGGAGCTGTAGCTTAAACTGTCTCCCAGGATCAGCACGTCAATAGTCTGGTCTGGTTCCCTGCGAATCCGGGAAATGCTTTTATTCCGTCCCTGTACCAGGTCTTCATCTTTTGCCGCCGATTCCATCCACCCTGATATCCCTGTTAATAATATCACTAATATCAAGATAAACAGAATATTTTTAAAAATTTGCATAAATCAAATCCACCTGCTGGTACCCGACGCCGTAAGCCCCAAAAATAATCACTGATAAGATTAGTCCATAATATAAAGCCCATCTCACAGGCGTCCGAAGTGTCTGTAATCCTTCCTCACCCAGCAGCTTCCTTTCCTTTATCATCCCAACACATGCAACCACCAGACATCCGGTCCCGATCGCCAGATAATCCGCCCCATCCAGCCCAAAGCCTAAGAACGTCCCGTCCCATAGCTTCTGGGGCGTAAACTCCCGGAACATGCTCTCAAACATCCTAAGTCCTGCCCTAAGCCCGTTTGCCCGGAAAAACAATTCTCCTGCGAAGATGATCACCCACGTCTTTAAAATCTGCGGGATTCTCCAGTAAAGCGCATGTTCATCAGCGTGCCAAAGCTTTAACACTTTACTCCTTACAGGCTCTAAGGCAACCCCGCCTAATAGGATGACAAAATAATACATGCCGTAAAAGATATAATTCCACTGCGGTCCATGCCAAAGTCCGTTTAACAGCCACACCGGAAACAGTGCAATGGCTGATACCCCAAGTTTTGTCAGATATTTCCCCAGATGTTTCCTTCCGAATTTATTCCACTTCTTTACTGCAGACGACACAGACACCGGATAGAAAACATAGGTTTTAAACCATACTCCGAGGGTCATGTGCCACCGCCTCCAGAACTCTGCCGCGTTCCGGGAAGCAAAAGGCTGGTTGAAATTCTCAGGCAGTGTAACGCCGAACATCCTGCCGCTTCCAATGACGATATCCATACACCCTGAAAATTCCATGTAAAGCTGTACCGTATATGCAACTGCCGCCGCTGCAATGACAATCCCATTGTAATTCTCGTAATAATCAAAAACTGCTCTTACCAGCACGTAGAGCCGGTCTGCAATGATCATCTTCTTAAAAAGCCCCCAGAGGATACGCACGCTGCCTTTTGACAGGTTTTCACCTTTCAGGGAATTTCCCTCCCACAGGACGTCTGCGGTCTGGGCATACATGCTGATGGGTCCTTCCATGATCTGAGGAAAGAACCCCAGAAACAGCGCCAGCTTTCCAAGATTTTTCTCAGAAGGCACCTTCTCCCAATAGACGTCCGCCATATATCCGATAGCCTGCAATGTATAGAATGAAATCCCGATGGGCAGCAGTAAATCCTTTGCCGGAAGCAGCGCCGTACTCCCTGATATCTCCATAAGCGCATTCAGATTCTTTGCAAAAAAGTTATAATATTTCAGCCATGCAAGGACTCCCGCCAGTGCAAGGATACCGCCTGCCAGTATCCATTTTTCTTTCCGCTTATATTGCTTCCTGATTTCCGCCTGGTCCTCCTTCGGCGCTTGTTCCGCCTCCGTCCGGCATCTTAGCTTCATCCATCCCAGCCATATGCCGACATAGTGGGTAAATAACGTTGTCCCCAAAAGATATGCAACCAACCCTTTACTGATCAGCCAGAAGAAAGAATATCCTGCTGCCAAAAGCACGCACCACCTGACCTTTTTCGGTGCGAGCTGATAAGCCAAAAGCGCCAGCGGGAGAAACAGCGCCAGATACACCGCTGTATGGTATGCCATGTTACTTCTCCTTAAGCCTTAAAATCATCTGGCACATTGCTTCTGCTGAGTTAAAGTTTTCCGCTGCCATTTCCGAAGCTTCAATCTCGATCCCAAACGCGTCCTCCAGCTCTGATACAAGGGTAATGACTCCGAAAGAGTCCAACAGGCGGTCATCGATCACTGCTTTTTCTTTTTCCCAGTTAATGCTGTCGTCAATCTCATTTAAAATTTTCATTAAAGTATCCATCTTCTCTCTCCTCTTCATCATCATAAATTTTCTGTATTCCAGTGATAGGTTTGGATTCTCTCCCGTACCGGCTTCCATCCCGTCTCTTTACTGTAAAGCAGAACCGCCGGAAGCTCATGGCTTAAAAACAGCGCCATTCCTTCTGTCATGGCATAGGCTCCCGTCCGCTCAAAGATCAGGACATTTCCTGCTTTCAGATTGCGGATAACCGCTTTCTGCATGAGTACGTCGTTTACCGTACACAAGCTCCCACATACGGTCCACTGGCATTCTGCCCCCGCCTGACTCTTTGGCCAAACCCGAAATACAGGCTCATACATTCCCCGGATCTGACCGTCATAATTTAATTGGTGTATCCCGCCGTCCACAATGCAGTATCTCCTGCCATTGCTTTGTTTGATATCCTTAACGCTTGTCAGGTAATATCCACAGTCAGCGGCAAGGGCGCGCCCCATCTCCAGCATCACAGAGCCCTTCCATTCCATCCCTTCTACCGCCCTCACAAGCTCGTTTAGATCCGAGTCCCTGTGATCCTCCTGTCCTCTGAAATAAGGAACCGAAAGTCCCGGGCCGTATTCCAGTTGTTCCAGTTGAAATCCGGTCCTTTCTTCCATCCCCCTTAAAAATTGATCCAGATAGCCAAGCTCATCTTTGATCGTTCCGGCATGTTTCTTCTGTGTGCCGGAAAAATAATGGATTCCCCGTATGTTCAGATACGGACACATCTTTCTTTTTTTAATGATATTATAGATGGCTTCCTCGTCCATACCAAACTGGTTCCCGCTGGTCAGCCTTAGATAAACATGCACAGGCTTTTCTTTCCGCCCGCACCAGTCTGTAAAACTGTGGTACTGGTCAAGGGATTCTATGGTGTATGTACATGCCCCGCCATAGGTATCCAAAATCTCACAGATATCCTCCATTTTCTTTAATACGCCTGAAATCAGCAGCTTTTCCGGCGCAATTCCCTGTTTTTTGCAGATTCTAAACTCTCCCATAGAACACACTTCAATCCGGTCTGCCTGTGTTTCCATCTGCCCGACAAGAAAAGGGTTGGCCTTCATGGCAAAGCATAAACCGGCTTTTCCTCCCAATGCTTTCCGGAATTTTCCTACCGTTTCCTTCATTTTATCAATATCAAACAAATAGGACGGCGTACCATATTTCATGATGCAATACTCCAGATGATCCATAATCATCATATAACCTCCTCTAACTTGCTTCGGAAATAATCCCGATCCGTTTTCCCGTTCTTCGTAAGCGGCATTTGGCTGATTGGTATGATCTTATGGGGAACCATATAAACCGGCACTCTTTTCTTCATCTCGGTGCGCACCAGGCCCGTTGCAGCTTCACCAATATAAAAGGCGACTAACTGATTTTTTCTGTAATCCATCAGACAGCAGCTCTTTTCCAGCCCTTGTATCTGGTTCATAGAATGTTCAATTTCTTCCAGCTCAATGCGATGTCCCATATGTTTGACCTGAAAATCCTTCCGCCCCGAAAAATAAAGTTCCCCATCCATACCATAATATCCCATATCACCGGTACGATAACAACGCAATTCAGGTTCCTCCGGGAACGGATAGATAAATCTTGCTTCGGTTTCCCCGGGATTTTTGTAATAGCCTTCTGACAGTGATTCCCCTCCCACGCAGATTTCCCCTGGTTCCTTTGGTATTACCACTTCCTTTCCTTCCTCGTCTAACAAGAGTACAATTCTTCCTGGAAACGGCCTTCCAATAGGAAGACATTCTCCATCCTCATAAATGCGTTTGACCGGATAATACGTACAATTGCATGTAATCTCCGTAGGTCCGTACAGATTGATAAATTCCGCCTGCGGCAACGCTTCCTGCCAAAGTCTTAGCTGCTTTGCCGGCATGATCTCGCCGCTGAACATCACACGTTTAACATCACCCGGCACACGATAGCGCAGCCCTTTGAGAGCTGATACCAGCGTCAGAGCCGATACTGCCCAGATCAGCGTCGTTACCTTCTTTTCACAGAGATAATCAAGGAGCGCCGGCGGAGTGCAGAACATTTTCTTCGGAATCAATACCAATGAAGCCCCTGTCATTACGCTTGTATAGATATCTTTCACCGATACGTCAAAATCAAAAGGAGCCTGATTTCCAATCCTGTCTTCTTCCGTAATTCCAAATGTCTCTGTAAAATGTGAGATAAAATCGACTACCGCCTTGTGGCTTACAACGATTCCTTTGGGTGTTCCTGTGGAGCCGGAGGTAAAGATACCATATAACAGATCTGATCCCCTGCTCTTTTCCCTGATTTCCTTAAGTCTTCCTGCATCGACGGCTGCCTGCATCATATCTCCCAACAGACAGCTCCTTTTGCAGTACCCTGCTTCTTCCAGACGTTCTTCATTTTTATTATCTGTAATGATAAGCTCCGGCTCTAAGATCCGGAGAATCTCATTTAACCTTACTGCCGGCTGGGACGGGTCTATCATCACATAAAAACAGCCTGCATATACTGTCCCAAACATAGCGGCCAGTGTGACCGCACTTTTTTCTGCCAGAATTGCAACCGGTTTTCCCATTTCGGTAAAGTTCAAAATGGATGAACCCATCCTCTTTGACAGTTTTAAAAGTTCGCTCCAACTAAAACAAACATTTCCGTCATCCACTGCCAGTCTATGGGAATACTTCTTCTCTGCCCTTTCTAAATATTCCAGTATATGTTCCATATCCTTTATTCCTTTCTTTTTTCTTTTGTTACCTCTAATTATCCCTGTAAAATCTGAACAGTTCCTTAATTAATTCTTAACAAATCTAAACCGAAACAGGAATTCTTCTGAAAGAAGCGCGCTTCCCATTACAAGTTCCTTTCTAACTCTTTATAATTTGAAAACAGACGGACTGTACGCACCCGTACAGTCCATCCGCTTTTATTGCTTTTAATTTGTCTTCCTATCTTTCGTACTATTGTTTCTGCTTGTCCTGATGCTCTTCTTATTCTTATCTGACTTTTTGCTGGTTGTTGCTCCTTTCTCACTATCTTCCTTGACATCTTGCTGGCCTGCCGCTGCATTGCCCTGATTCTGACCGTCATCTGTCTTGTTCTGATCCGGCGCCGTTACATCGTTCTGATTTGGTGTTGTTACATCGTTCTGATCCTCCTGGTCGTAGTCTGTCTTTGTGTCATCAGCTTTCTGATCCTCCTGCTTTTTTGTCGTACTCTTCTTACCTGTTGACTTACTGGATTCCGTCTTTGTCTTCGGCTGCGTGGTAGTCGATTTCTTATCTTTGTTACCTCCGCAGGCAACCATACCAAACGCCATTACTCCGACCATACAGAGAACCAGTCCTCTTTTTACCATACCTTTAACTGTCGTTTCTGTTTCTTTCATTTTGCCGACTCCTTTCACAACTTGTTTTTTATCTATGTTTTCAGGTTTTAAGGAACCTGTATCCTTACACCTTTCCATCTCCTTCCTGCATATTTCAAAGCTGTTTCCTTTGATGGTTCTTATTATCCCATCCAAATCTAAACAGTTCCTTAATGGATTCTTAACAAATCTAAACACAACAAAGTTAATCCCTGTTTTTCATTGGCATGGGCTTAACCCAAATTTCCATACAAGCCATATCCTTTGAATCGTAGTAATACTTTTCTACAGAAAAAGCCCTCCTATTGATAACTCTTTCTTTACAAAATCTTCTGGTAACGACCTCGGTAAATTTGGCGCAAGTCCGCCCGCAAAATAAAGGAAAAAATCCCGCGTGGTATCTTCCATATAAGACATTCCCATTTCTACATTGGTGCATTGGCAAATCTTTCCTGTACTCTTCCGGTGTTATCCCATACGTTTCCTTAAAAACCCGTGTAAAATTTGCATGACTCGAAAAACCGTAATCCAAGGCAACGTCCAGTATCCTCCGTTCAGTATTGCCCAAGCTGTCAACTGCCTTTACCAGACGCCGGAGTTTTACATATTCTTGAACCGGCTTATTTACCAGCCTCTTAAGTCAAAGACCCCGCTGCAAGCAACGGGGCATCAAATTTGTAGCGCTACAGAGCAGCGGGGTATTTGACCCTCGCGGCAGTCGCCAAATGTGCATGCAAGCATGCCCACTTGACTCGTTGCTCGCGGGAATAAAGTTACATAATCCCCGTTGAATGGGTATACACACCTCCTTTTCAACGGGGATATTTATGTATTAAAACTTTTACTTGCCTTTTCTGGCGGATAAATCCATCATAGACTTTTTACTTATTCTTTTGATATCTTTTAATATCTGCCGTGTGCCAGGTTTACTTTTATGTGATTTTCTCTCTTTTTCTTCTTCAGATTCTGTTTCAATCATTTCTTCCAAATCTCTGTCTGAATAAGTCGTCTCTATATATCCAGGAGATAGATTTTCCTGATTTAATGCATGATCCACATTGGCAGAAAAATTCATCACAACCAACATAGCAACCACTAATAATTTATGATTTCTACTGATTCGATCACCTCCTTCTCAAAGCGAAAAAACATTTCCCACCCACGATTTTTCCATTGGCGGTAATATAATACGTTTCCGTTCCTTTTACATCCATTAATTCCTCAATATCTTTCTTGGAATGACCTCTCTTTCTGGCAGACCATATTCTTCTATTGCTGCAGCCGCAAATGCTTTCTGGATATCTTTAATAAACCACTCTCTGTCATTTTCCTTAATAGGCACTAACGCTATATTCTGTTTCATTTTTGATTTCCTCCTTATCTACTTTAAACAGATATTTCCCACACCATTTTCTCATCAATTTCACTGTTGCCGTCAGAAAACAGAAAACCGAATCTGTAGCGATTGAAAATACAACAAATAACATTGCGCACTTTTCTGACATTCCTGTGATTGCAAATAAATCCGGGAAAAAATACTGCATCCCAAAAGTCCGAGGATACATCCAATCCATACCGCAACTCGGACTTTATTAAAGGGCTGGCATATAATGTCCCTGAATCCGCTCCTCATTTGGCTGGAGCGCAAGAAAAACGCCGGAATTCCTATTGTAAACATGCTGATTCTTGTCTTCTGTAATCGTTCCTGTCTTATCCACACATAACACATCTACCCTTGCAAATGTCTCAATACTCTTCATATCATGGAGCAGCACATTCTTCTTCGCAAGCCTCATAGCGCTTACAGCAAGCGCTACGCTGACATGAAGGTATAATCCCTCCGGTATCATTCCGATAATAGCTGCCACCGTAGAGGTAGTACTGTCTCTCAACGTTTCGTGATTCATAAAAAACCCCTGAATAAAGAGCAGAAGTCCAATAGGCACCAATACAATTCCTACAAACTTTACCAGTTTATTCAGTGAGCGGAGCATTTCCGAATTCTTTCCCTTTTGCATTGTTTTGGCTCCAAGTGTAAGTCTTGAAATATAGGACGCTTCCCCCACTGCTGTCAGTCTTGCCCTGCATTCTCCTGAAACAACAAAGCTGCCTGACATTAATTGCTTGCTTTTTTCTTTCGTAATCTCATCGGATTCCCATGTAAGCAGGGATTCATTCACCTGAATCTCCCCATTCACTACAACTGCATCCGCACAAATCTGATTTCCTGCCTGAAACACCACAATATCATCTAGTATCAGTTCCTTTGATTCAACCCTGCTGATTTTTCCTTCCCGCACTACGAATGCATGAGGTGCATTCAGCATTGTCCGTTCCTCCAAAACTTTTTTCGCGCGAATTTCCTGAACAATCTCAATTAATATGTTTGCAATGATAACCGGCAGATCATTTTTCTATATTCAAGGTTTTTTTATTATAACAGAATATCCCTCTCCTATTCTTAACAGAAACTAATCAATTCTTAACAATTCTTAATGCCTTCTTCTTGTACCCTCTCGCTAATGTTCATACTCCCCCTCCATAGTACATTTTACAATCATCCTAATATTCGCTATGGAACTGCATATAGATAATATCATTTGTTTCTCCTTGTTATCCATCTCATATACACTATTCCTTTCTGTTATACCGCGACATTCTATGACTTCATATGTTAAGATTTTTTCTGGCAGATATATAAATACCCTTCCCTGCTCTTTCCGGAAACCAGCGTCCTGATACTTCTTCAGATTACTAAACATGCTCCCGTCTTTCATATTATGACCGTACAAAATCACCTTGCTGTCTGTAAAATCCGACCGGTTCCGATAATCCAGAAAAATACTGCCTGCCTTATTCGCTTTCCCATCAAAGGTATAATGCAGGTAATGCTCATTGTCCTTTCCCTGCACCACCGGGTAATCTACCCCTATCCCCAGAATCTGTATCCATGCCACGATATCCTCATTGATCGCACGAAGCCCGTCAAAATCAATCTCCGGCAGCTCTTCTTCCGGTTCTTTCTGGTTCCTTGGCTGTCCTTTTGGATCTATTTCCGCATCCGGTGTATCCGCAGGTTTTTCCGGTTCTGTCGGTACTTCCGTCAGCTTTACGGTCTGACTTTCTGTTTCAATATCTTCATTGTTCGCCAGCTCCACTTCTTTTTCCCTATCCTCTTTCTTCACGGTCATATAAAGCTTTTCAAAAACAACCACACCATGACCTTTCAGCGCCTCCGCATCAAAATTGAAAATGACATCCGCCGTTCCCTCTGCATTTTCCGGCTGGAAGGTCATTTCTGCCGTTACCGGTTTCCGTCTCCTTGTCACAGACAGCCGCAGGTCTATCCCACATACCCGGAGCATCCCAAGCGCATCAGCACATGGCTTTCTGCAAACTCTGTTACCCTTTCTTCAATCCCCCGGTCATACATGGACGTTTCCCTTAGGATGATCGCATCCATATCATTTTCTTTCAAGTCCAGGTCATATTTCTCAAGGATTCCCTTATTGATACGCTGGTACATGGAAATCACACCTCTGCTGGTAGAATCCGTATATTCCCACGAAATGATCCCCTTCTCCAAAAGCATATAGTCCAGTGTAAACCCGCCGATATCCAGCAGGAGGACTTTCTTTTTAAACAGGTTTAAATCCCTTGCCACATATAGATAGGCTGCGTAGGTCTGCATGTGAACATATACCGCTGAGAAAGAAATCCGGTAAGACATCCCCATATATTCAAACTATACAACCTCCCCGCCCCGGTAAAAATATTCCCGGAAGTTTTTATACTGCCCCCGGTAATATAGCTGCGGAAGACCCACCACCAGATCTATTTTAAGAATCTCCCCCGGCAGGAACAATCTTTAATTGATACCAGATAAGAATTTTTTAGATGATTTTTTCCGAGAATAGCATTTGGATTTCTACATGCACTATAATGCCAATAGGCAAGAAATAATAAATTGATGGTGACGAAAAAAATCCCCAAGCCGTATAACAGTACGATTTGGGAATTCTTTTTTTCCTTTATAGTATAATTAGGTAAGTCTTTAATCCGGCTGCTGACCGTTATGAGCTTTCCATTGACATTCCGTAAACTTCATATCGGTGAAAACAGCTTTGAAAGA
This sequence comes from Lachnospiraceae bacterium, assembly GCA_910574185.1. Lineage (GTDB taxonomy): Bacteria > Bacillota > Clostridia > Lachnospirales > Lachnospiraceae > Claveliimonas. The sequence goes on along the minus strand of CAJSZQ010000002.1, from coordinate 212,332 downwards.
AGAATCTTCCGGTGAGCAGGCATAGATGCCGAACTTGATTTTACCACCGCCTTTATTCATATGGCAAATACGCATTTGATTAAATTTGACACCATCTTCAGAACATTCGATGCAATAATCGTCTTCACGACGGCTGAAGCGATACCACATGGATTTGACAGAGGACGGAATGGCAGTAGTAGCCCAGTCAGAATATCCTCCATTCGTCACAACACTGCCTAAATGCTGGAAATCTTCGTTCTCATATTCAATGGAGCCTTTCAGCCAGTTTTCACTGTCTAAATACATAACAATACCGCATTGGTCAAATCGATGGTGGCTTTCAGAAAAATCAGTTTTAACAACAAAGCTGAAAAACTTTTCATCCGTTTCCATTTGGAACACTGGCGCAGTATCATTTTGAAAATGATAATAAGTTCTTTGCCACAAATCGGTATGAGGTACTGTAACAATCTCTACTTTCCTACTGTCAATGTAATACTTCTCTGGTTCTCGCGTCCACTCAAATTTTTTCATATCCATAGAATCTTCCTCCCTGTTTACTGCTGACCTAATTATATATTGTTTTGTCCAAAAATGAAACCGGCTCCTTATTGTCCTATTCATCAAAGCAGAACTTGAACAGACAGCGATAAGTCTGTTTTGTGCTGTTATCTGTATCCTTGTTTATATGACCATTTTAACTGCTGGATTATCTATGTATATGAAATAGGGCAGTTATACTGTCCTATCCCGATAGACGGTTTTGTTTTCCCGTGGTAATCACTTCCGCAAGTGACAAAAATCTTTTTTCCTGTGCTGTCTGGTGATAAAATTCTGCCTGTTTTGGATTGTGGTAGCTGCTAAATGCTTCTATGCCGTCAATTCCAAGATTTAGGATATTGTCAAATAGAAATTCTTTTCCCTCCAGAACGATAAGGCTTCAAAAGAGGATGATTTGCATATCCCGACATTGCAATCAAAACCTCAGCGAACATCTCGCCCGTCCAGTTTCCCTGTCAATAATTATTTTTCGATATCCTCAACATATCCTTTTCTGTGACACGCCCAAAGCCTAACGCCTGTGTTTCGGCAAACCTGTCAAGAGAAGCCTGAAAGCTCTGGTCTCCAATATTCTTTTCAATTTTCCAAAATCGCAGCTCCTATAGTCAATCCCATATCCAAGTACATGAAAATTTATATCTTTGTAGATGCAGTCGATTTCAATACCTGGAATATAGCTTATCCCCCTTTCCTTTTTTCATACATAGCAGCCATAAGAATCAGTATCGCCAGCAAATAAACCGGAGCTCAGCACAAAGTAACTGCTTTCCCATAAGCCGGTTGTCTGTTCAAGGTAAAATTGTATATAGAAAAACAGAATTTTTAGAACATTCGTTCAAAACATCAGTTCTCAAATATTTTATTTAAAATTTTCTGACACTCGTAAATATATTAACAGCTTGGTGTTGTGCATGCTACGTAAAAATGTTAAACTGGGTATAATAACAAATTACATTTTCTATCAGTCGGAGTTCGGGTACAAGGATTCCCTGTGCGTCTTCAAAAATGTTGTTAAAATCCGAGTTGGCAGATTCTTATATGAGACAGTTGAGGATTCAATAAAAATTCAGTTTTGAGGAGATTAAAATGAAATCAGTTTTACTTCTAGGACAATCAAACATGGCAGGGCGTGGTTTTTTACATGAAGTCAAGCCAATCTACAATGAAAATATTTTTATGTTAAGAAACGGAAGATGGCAAATGATGGCAGAACCGATTCATTTTGATAGAGCAGTCGCTGGCGTTGGACCGGCGGCGTCATTTGCACAAGCATGGTGCAAAGCGAATAAAAATAAGCAAATTGGATTAATCCCTTGCGCTGAAGGCGGTAGTTCTATTGATGAATGGAATATTGAAGGAACTTTGTTTCGCCATGCAATCAACGAAGCAAAATTTGCTATGGAAAACAGCGAATTGATTGCAATTTTATGGCATCAAGGAGAAAGTGATAGCCATAAAGGACAATATAAGAACTATTATGAAAAACTTCATGAAATAGTAAACTCATTCAGAAAAGAGTTAGGAGCTTTAAAAGTTCCCTTTATTCTTGGAGGTTTGGGAGATTATTTAGGAAAATCCGCATTTGGACTGAGCTGTGCAGAATATGAGTTCATTAATCAGGAATTACTCAGATATGCAGAAAATAATGATAATTGTTATTTTGTAACTGGAGAAAAATTGTATTCAAATCCAGATGGTATTCACATTAACGCAGAATCCCAAAGAAGATTTGGCATAAGATATTTTGAGGCTTATCAGACAAAATCAAATGTAATCAGACCGTTAGATAATGAAACAGAAGCGGCAAAAGTATATTGCGAAAAAGAACAAACCTTTACTGAAAAAAGATATATAGTATTAGAGCAATTTACTTTAGGAAAGTTACCTTTAGAAGAAGTAATGGAATTTCTGAAATAGGCATACAACATCCCTGAAAAGGAAGTAAAAGCAACGAGCTGTTTGTCAGCTGCGCCCCAATAGTTAAAAGGAGCGCAGCGATTTTCTTTTTAATAACTATCAAAGATTACCTGCGAATAATCTCCTGTTCCAGCTTCCTATCATTTTTTTCCATATATTCCAGAACCTGTGCAATTTTCTTCTGCCCGAACCATTCTCTCTTCATCAGAGTCTGTAAACGTTTTTTATCATTATCTGTCAATTTTTTTGTATAGTCTTCATAATGTTTTAGTTCCCATATTCCCATATGATAAGTCTGAAATGGAATCCCTGTTTTCTCACATAAATCTCTGTAAATTTCAAAACCACCTACATCAATATCTCCAAAATGAAGGTATTCTGCCTCCGGAAGTTCTTGATACACCCGGCTTAAAAGCTCTCTCCGCACAGAATTATGATATCCTCCAAGATAAATAATCAGACTGTTTTCCTCCTGCCACCTAAAAAAAGTAGTTTGGTTCTCAATTGTAATTACCTTTTTCACCCTGTCTTTTCCAGATACTCTAATATTTTTTACATCTGCGCCAGAAATTCCAATCCCCTGTTCTAAATAGACTAAATCTACTATTGATTTGCTCTCCTTATGGAAAGAAAGCTCTCCTGTACCTTTGAGATATACATAATCCGGCGTATTATAAATGTTATACTCCGCAAGAATCTGGTAAATATCCATATCTGCAAATTCCGTTTTGAAGCGCCGCATAATCTTCCCCAGCACTCCGAACTGAGACTCAAATATCTTTGAATCTGCAAAATGCCAGATAGAAAATTCTCGAATATAACAAGATTCTTTATTGTTTTCCACGAGCGAAAGCATTGCTAATATTTTCTTTGTTTTTTCCAAATCTGATAAATCAATAAATTCCTTTACTGTTTTTCCCGCTTCTATTCGTTCTTTTAAATAAGCGACAAATTTCGACGCAATCAAAGTTTCTTTCTGCTTCTGCTCCTGTTCCCATGCAGATAAGAATTGCAAATGCAAGTTTTCATTATCCATTTTCGGCGTTCTCTTTAAATAAGAATATACTTTATCTATATATTCCTCCTTTAAAATCACTTTTTGAATAATATGTCCCTCTTTTCCTTTCTTCCAGACCACAGAAAGAAAATCTCTTCGCTCAAGTTCTTTTATTACTGCATGAATTTCATCATAAGCAAGAGAACTTTCGTTAAAATATTCCGGCATCGTTTTCTTTGTAAATTGAAAAGCAACATGAATATTTACCTTATTTTTACTTCGAGACAAAAGACTATTTTCAAAAGAATCCAGAAGTCCGCTTAATATTTTGATATCATAATGCGCCATTATAATATTCCTCCACATAACTAACCTTTTCATCAGTCATAACCAGAAGTGTTTCTGACAATGCAGGACCAATATACTGAATCTTATCCGGCGGTGCAGCGATGATAATCTGAAGCGGCAGTCTTTTCAAAAATTCCAGTACGCCCCCGATTCTCTCATCGTCCATATTATTGAAAGCTTCATCAAACATTACAAGCCCCGCGGCTTCCCCGCCGATATTATTGCTATAAAGCTGCACAAAAGAAGCCGCCACCGTTACATAAAACGGCGTCTGTGTCTCGCCGCCGCTCTTTTCCTCACACACCTTTGAATAATATGAATAGCTGCCGTCGCTGTGAAGAATCTTGATATCATAATCCATATAAGTACGGTAATCTGTAAATTCGTCTAATGTCTTTGTCTGATTCTCATTATGAATAGCCAGTCGGTCAAACAGTTCCTCAATGACCTCTTTATGTGTCTCGTGAAAAACGCCACTGAAAATGGATTCTCCCTGTACCATATTAAAATCGTCCATTATCATCTCATAAAAACTTCGATATTTTTTACTAGGCATATATAAAAATTCATATTTCTCATTACTAAAAGCAATATCCTTTAATGCTTTATTCAATTCTTTAAATTCACTTTGCGCCTGTTTCATATTCTCCTGCAGCTTTGCAAGAAACTGTTCTCTAAATTCTTCCTCCGCCGCCTCCCTTGCTGATTCAACTTTCTCTTCATACTCCAAAATCTCTGAGGTGCGAAGCCTGTCATACACAACCGCAAATTCCGGAAATCCTTCCATACTTGCCGCGGCGCCGAAACTGTGTTCTGTTTTATAATCTATCATCTGCCGAATCATATTATCTTCAGCAGACCCTCGCAATGTTTCGTTTGCTTTTCGGCGTCTGTTAAAATTCTCTTTGAATTGTTCAAAAGATTTATCAGACGTCTGCTTTTCATATTCTTTTTTCCACGCAATCAGTTCATCTCCTGCCATTGATACCAACTCTGCAACATACGTCTGTTTGTTTGTCTGATTTTCTGTTTCAATGACAATTTGTTCCTCTTTATTCTCTATACTCCTTTTAATTCCTCCAATTTTCTGATTCAACGCACTAGCCTTTATTTCCAGTTCAGCCCGTAACTGTTCCAAAGCCTCCAACTGTATTTGTTTCTGAATAAATGTAGAATTCTTTTTCAAGGTTCTGATATTCGCGTCACAATTTTGAATACCCATTTGTATCCTTAATAGAGTTGTCAAAATCGCCAGTCGATATTTCACATCGACATCATGCTCTGTTGAAAGCGGCACAAGCATAGACTCCAAATCCTCCCATTGCTTCTGCGTCTGCTTCATAACTTCTTCCAGTTCGGTTCTTTTTTCTTTCGCCTGCTCAAGTTGTATCTTAAATGCGTTTTTCCCGATAAAAGGTACGTTGAAAATCTCTGGACGGATGGCGCTTGCAACCCGATTCTGATACTTCATGCACTCTTTTGTAATAGAAGTAGGATACTTTTTCAAATCACTGTACCGCTCGCACATCTGAACCTTACCAAGAATCATATTAATAAAACGTTTTGCATATTTATTTTTTGACGTTACAACCGTTGCAAGCGTTCCTTGCGGCGCTTTATTATAATCCTCCATTTTCTGAGTATTAATCAGACCTACACCATAAGCTTTTTTCTCCCTGCGTAGTTTATCATAAATCCCCAATGCTATATCAAAATTCTCCGGCTCCACCAATATGTAAAAACGCTGTGTATTCAGATATCCCTCTACAGCATTACGCCAGCTTTCGTCATTAATCTCCAATGTTTCACAAAGCACATATGGTTCTGGTTTCCTGCCAATTCTTGCAAATTCTTCCCGAACTGCATCCAATACTTTATTTACCGCTGAGGGATAAGATAATTTTTTTCTCTCCAGCCCTTCGATTTTTCTATCTAATTCCTGCTTTTCTGTTTTTTGCTTCTCTTGTCTAATCTGTACCTCCGCAATTTTTCTCTGCACCCGATCATACATGTCACTTTTGTACTTAATTACACTTTCAGCGCACTCTTTTGCCTTCGTAATATCAGAAACCGCATCTATTTTTTCAAGTATCTCCCGGTATTCCCAAATGCACTGGTTTACATCCTTTATTTCCAGTAGCTGATATACCCTGTCCAATGCTTTTTTCACACTGACATGCAATTCCTTTTTCTCAATAAGCGCCTGTTTTTCTTCCTCTTTTAACCTTGCCTTTTCTTTTTCCTGCTCTTCTAAAGCTACATATTCTTTATTTTGTTTCAATTCTAAACGTAAGCTTGTTGCTAACTGAAGTTTCTGTTCTTTTTCGGCAGATACAACATCTAAGTCTTTCTTCGTTTCTTTACAGCGATATTCTTCTGTACAAATTTCAGACTTAAGTCTCTGAATCTTTTCTTTGGAAATATCCACTTCTGCCTGCGACAAATAAAATTCATACATCCTGTCCTTTTTCATACAGTCTGTTACTTCACTGTGAAATTCATCAATCCGTTCAAGCTTTTCCATTCGCTTTTTCACATTTTCCAAAGTACGTTCCAAATCCTGATAAGTACGAACATTTTCACGCAGTATTTCTATATTCACTTCCTTCTCGTCCAGTACATAAGAATAAACAAAGTCTTTGATATCGTCAATCGGTTTAAATGCCAGGGCCTTCGGAATCAAACTAAAAAATTTGTCATCAATCCGTCCAAATCTTGATTTTATCATCTTTTTTGCTTCTATCTGCGTTTTGCACCACTGTCGTATTGTTTTATTGGCGGTACGAAATTCCGAAACAGACCTTGGCGTATTCCCCCTAAAAAATATATCGTCTGCAATTCTCTTATTGTCTATAAGATATCTTACAGTTACTTCCTGTCCTTCAGATGCTGAATCTATCACAGCCCCCACAATAAAATACCGTTCTTTGCTTTCTTCGTAAAATTCAAGTGCAATATGCGCTGTAATCTGCCCTGTTCTCTCATAAGGTTTACTTTCACGTCCAGTTTTGCATCGAACATATCCGGTCAGTTTTCTCTTACCATTTTCATGCGCCGCCTTATTAAAAGAATTTGCAGAACAAGTAACCACAAATTGAACTGCATCCAGAAGCGTAGATTTCCCAGCTCCGTTTTCTCCTGAAATAAGGGTAGAATCTCCGAAATCTATTGTACAATCTTCAAAACGATGCCAATTAATCAGCTTCATTTTTGTCAATTTCTTCATCCGATTTTTTCCCCTTTCTGTACAGCTTCAATTTTTCATACACCTGCTTTATGTCTTCTATCCGCACTGCCATCATAATAGAATCATAAATCAGCACCCGGGATTCCTCATTCCCCAAATCTTTATCCAAAGTCTCAACCAATTGAAGTCTGCGAAATAAACTAAGTGTGTTACGCATGGTTGTCTTATCTATCATTTTCTCCCGAATCTGAAGGCTCAAATATTTATCCTGTATATCTCCAAGATTTACGATAACCTCATCGCTGACAGAGAGCTCCCTTTTCTTCTCATCATAAAGTATTCTAAGAATCAGTAATACAATGGATTCGTATAATTTCAAATTCAGTCTGTTATAATTCTGCGGATTTGTCAGCTGAACCACGCCAAACTCCTCGCTGATTTCAATCCGATACCCGAGAACGGACAAATAGTCTTGAAATTCTGTGCGATATTTCAGTACAAAATAATAATCTGATTTATTTGTCACATTTCCCTTACACAGAAAGCACTGACTGAGAAGACGGTTTGCTATTCTCTTAAACTCATCTTTATCCCTTTGCAGCATATTTTTCAGCAATTCCACTGTTATTTCCTCCAGATTTTGAAATCCTTAAATCGGAATCCATTCACTTCTTTTTCTTCCGTTGTTTCTATTCTATATTTCATATTCTTACGCTGCCCATACAAACGAACATATATAATTTTTACAAAGTCTTCTACATTCGATAATGGCAGCTCGGTCGCCAACATTTCTTTCCTGCTTCCTATACACTGTCCTACATAATGATTAATCTTTTCCGGACTCAGGATTTTCTGCATCTTTTCCATCATACGGCGCATCTTTTCCTGGCGCAATTCCATATCCGGTTCCTGACGCTTCATCTGTTGAGGTATAAACTCTTTCTTTCCTTCTATCGGAGAATAGAAAGAATTCTCATCAAGAAAACTGCAGCTGTAAATTCTCACAAGATTGTCAAGAAATTCTATTTCATAAATACCGCCCAAATCCATTTTCTCTTCATTTATGACCTCGTTCATTCCAAGAAGGATTTCTTTTATCTGTCCTCTGATATCCTCATTTCCTGAAAGCAAAAATTTTGCCCTGTTAATCGCTGCTCTCTGATATTGGGTATTTTTCTGATTAATCTCGTTCAAAATATCATCCATATTCCGAAATGCTTCTATTACCTCATGCAGATAACGATAAACCTGTTCTTTCGCTTTGTCCTTTTCTATTTCCTGAAGTCCTGCAATTTCCACCGCCGCTTTTTCTATGTACGTCTTACTTTTACTTTTGCTCTCCAGTCTTTCTATAATCTCTGGGCGAAATTTTGACACGTTATCTGACGTAAGTAATCTATGATATGCCTTATCTACGATATTCGTAATATAATCATTAAACAATGCATCCATAATCTCTGCCACTGTACTATGTTTCGTAAGTTCATCTATATAATGCTTGATATTGGAATTCAAATTCTTAAGTCCGGTAATCAAAAAATCGGTATTTTCCAAAATCTGTAAAAGTACCACGCCCGGATTATCTGTAGTCCCGCGCACGAGACTGTAAATCGTATAAATATATCCCTGATATTCAATCTGCTTACCCTCTTCAATCTCAAGCAGAGTCTTCATAAGACGCACAGAATATTCTTTAAAATTCACTCTCTGCACATAACTCTTATCTGTTTCTATCTCAATCCATCCATAATATTCTAGCCGCCTTAAAATACCGTTGGCTTTCCCCCTGCTATCAGCTCCTGCAAAGTCTTCTTCGACAATTTCCGCCGCCGCACTCTGTTCAAAATAATATTGTAATTCATCCACAAGCACTTCTCTTTCTACACCAAAAGAAAGCTGATGTTCCATTACGGAAAACAGCTTGCAGATACACTCCCAATATACAATTTTATTTGGCGATGACAAAGGAACAAAAAAATTCCCCGGTAAAACTTGAAACATAAAATCCTCTTCTCATCTTATTCTTTAAGTATATTTTTATAATTGTATCTGATGTTTCATCTATCAGCAGTTAAAAATTCTATTCTCGAAAACTTTCATACTAACAGTTACTCTAAAATCGTATATATTCACAGCACATATATGTAACGTAACAGCCACTTGCATTGAATCGCTATAAACTTAGGGTACAGCGCACTCAGTTCAATTCATGCATCAGAAGTTTTAAACTGCCAGTCTCCCCTACATAAGACGCGTCTTGTCTCGTTCATAATTTTAAATTCTTAATCAATATACTATCACATCCCTTTCAATAAAGCAATACGATTGAACATACGTTCTTTCCTCAACTCTATTTATAAACACCTATGCAGTACGTTATGATGTTTAAGAGGGCCTGTCCTATCGTTTTTTTAATGAAAGTTGTTCTTATGCAGTCGTACCATCTGCTGCTAAGTCTTCATGCAAATCTGTAATTGGATCTCCTTTAGACTGAAAATATGTTGCAGTCCAGGGAGCTCCGCCGGCCGCCTGAGGCCATAATGCCAACGTATGATCCACATAATATTTATCGAATCCAGAAGCCTTCAATTCTTCTGGAGTTAGGTCGCGAGTCAGTTGGTGAACAATCGTGCACACCATTTCCATGTGCGCCAGTTCTTCCGTACCGATATCTGTTAAGATTCCTGTTACTTCTTTATATGGCATGGTATAACGCTGAGACAGATACCGCATAGAAGCTGCCAGTTCTCCGTCCGGTCCGCCAAACTGCGAAATAATCACCTGTGCAATTTTGGGATTTGTCTGTGTTATCTTTACCGGATACTGCAGTCTTTTTTCATAATTCCACATATACTAGCATCCCCCTTCCTGCCATGGCCAAGGTTCATTAATCCAGTTCCATCTGTCACATTCATCTACATCCACTGTGTCAATCGTCAGAGGTCCGTAATACCTCGAATACTCTTTCAATGCAGACTTCCTCATCTGCTGAAATTCATGGAAATATTCCAGCGCCTCCGTATCGCAAGGATGAGTATCCAAAAATAGCTTTACATCATCCACCGCAAAACTTGCTGTATTAATTCGATTCAACAGGTCTCTTCTACAAGGTCTGTTTTCAGCCATCAGCAGACACCTCCCCTTCCTCGAAACGGCTTATCTAATTCCTCAAAGATCGTGCCCTGACACAGAGCTTTCTCAGCATCATAAATCTTGCGCCACTTCTGCCATGGTATATATGCCATAGCAAGAGGCATTCCGGCTAAAGCATCGTAGTTATCGCTGACTGCACAGGACATTTCCATTTTTTCTCTGCATTCTCTGCGGGGAACTTCACAGCAATTTCTGACAGGCTCACAAGAACTTTGCACTGTCACAATGGTTTCCCTTGTTCCACTGCAGCTCTGTTGGTTATGCCTGTGCAAAGCAGCCTGAGGATGACTTCCACAATTATTTCTTCGCTCATATTCCGGCATATTATAGCGGTAATTTGGCATACTAATGTACTCCTTTCAAAACATTTACAATACATAGTATGGATTATCCTGACAAAATGTGAATAAATTCTATCCATGGAACAGAAGACAGAGCGGGCAGATTATACATTAAAAACAGGCGCTGTTCCTCACTTCTCTGTGTGAGGAACAGCGCCTTGCCTGCGATAAGTTAAATCAATGGATATTTTTTTGTCAGTTTAGCTACGATTGCTTTTGCCGACTCTATATTTGCTTCGCTTTCTATTACAAGAGCAATAGCCTCTGCTATCTTCTCCATATCTGCTTCCACCATACCTCTGGAAGTTACGGCCGGAGTTCCTAAACGGACGCCGCTGGTTACGAACGGCGACCTTGGATCGTTTGGAACTGTATTTTTATTACAGGTAATATTCGCGTCATCCAGACGTTTCTCAAGCTCTTTCCCTGTGAGGTCTTTACCTCTCAAGTCCACAAGCATCAGATGGTTATCCGTACCGCCGGATACAATATTCATGCCTTTTTCCATTAAGGACTTGCATAGGGCTGCCGCATTCTTGATAATCTGCTCCTGATAAGTCTTAAATTCTGGCTGCAAGGCTTCCTTGAAGGATACCGCTTTTGCTGCAATCACATGCTCTAAGGGACCTCCCTGGGTTCCTGGGAATATTGCTTTATTAAAATTAAATTTCTTGGCGGCTTCTTCATTGCAGAGAATCAGACCGCCTCTTGGACCGCGTAAAGTCTTATGCGTAGTAGTTGTCACTACGTCCGCATATGGAATCGGGCTTGGATGAAGGCCTGCCGAAACCAATCCGGCAATATGCGCAATATCCACCATCAGATATGCTCCCGCCTCATCTGCAATATCTCGGAATTTCTTAAAATCAATGGTTCGCGCATAAGCGCTAGCGCCTGCCAGAATCATCTTTGGTTTCTCTGCCAGCGCTATTTCGCGCACCTTATCATAATCAATAAATCCTTCGTCATTCACACCATATGATACAATATTAAAATACTTACCCGAAATATTTACCGGCGAGCCATGACTTAAATGTCCGCCATGATCCAGATTCATACTTAGTACCTTATCTCCAGGCTCTAACATAGCGAAAAAGGCAGCCAGATTGGCCTGCGCGCCGGAATGAGGCTGTACGTTGGCATAATCGCAGCCAAACAACTCCTTTGCTCTGTCGATAGCAAGATTCTCAACCACATCCACGCACTGACACCCGCCATAATAACGTTTGCCCGGATACCCTTCCGCATACTTATTAGTCAACGGGCTTCCCATAGCCGCCATTACAGCCTTACTCACCCAGTTCTCGGAGGCAATCAGCTCAATATGCGAGTTTTGTCTATTCATTTCGCTCTGAATTGCCTCTGCTATCTCCTTGTCAACTGCCTGAATCTCATCAAATGCGTACATACTCTTCTCCCTTAATCCTTTCCTTTTTATCTGTCACGCCCCATTGACGCTTTTATTAGGAGCGCTGTCCAAGCGTTACCGTCACTGTCTCTTCCTCATATTCTCCATTGCTTGACGGAACCTGTATAACAACTTCTACCTCTTCACCCACGCGGAAATATTTCAGCTGCTCTTGAAGAGTCGCCATACTGTCAATCGTAATCCCGTCAAATTTTGTAATAATACTTCCCTTTGAAATACCGGCTTTGTCCGCTCCGCCTTTTTTAATCACCTCGGCAATATAAACTCCCGTCGGCATATTGTACATCTGAGAGCTGTCCGAAGTAACGTCCACTCCCTGGATTCCTAAATATCCCTGCTCACCTTCCGGAACCTTCGTTCGTGTAGTGCGGTTCATCAATGCCTGTATCACTTCGTTTGCATCAGAAATCGGAATCGCATATCCCATGCCTTCTACTGCATTCGCATTTACCTTAACCGTATTAATCCCTATCAGTTCTCCGTTGGCATTCAACAGAGCGCCGCCGCTGTTTCCTGGATTTATTGCAGCGTCTGTCTGAATCAGCTTGCTGTCAAAACCTTCCATCTCCAAATCTCGATTCAAAGCCGAAACAATCCCTTTGGTAACCGATTGTCCATACCCAAGAGCATTTCCAATGGCAATTACCGGCTCGCCAACTTGCAGACTGGTAGAATCTCCAATAGTAATCGTCTGAATTGCCTCCATTGTAGAATCCTCAATACTGTCAAGAGGAACCGCTACAACCGCCAGATCCTTAGATGGATCGGTTCCCTTTAAGCTTCCTTCCACAGACTTATCATCTACAAAAGATACTGTCAGAGTCTGTGCGCCTTCTATCACGTGATTATTCGTCACAATCAAGAGCTCCGTATCGTTCTTGCCAACGATAATTCCCGTTCCTCCACTCGTACTCTCCCGCTGCTGGATACCGCCGAAAAAGCTCTGAACCTCCTGTACACTCATATTGGTAATCGATACCATAGACGGCATATTCTTCTGAACAATTTCCGATACATCCGATGATACTATACTGGAAGACTGTTTCAGTTTAATATTGGAAGAATCAGGAATCCCTTCCTGTTCTTCTATTACATTCTGTCCGCCTGAGTCTCCAAAAAGCTTATCGGCAATTCTGCTGGCAGCAAAAAATGTCATACTGGCAACCACTCCAAATAATATTGCAGAACCTGCAATCGCTACAACTTTAGGAAGCTTTTTCCTTCTTTTTGGCGGTTTCTCATCGGAACTGTTCTGTCCGTAAGAACTCTTCGGCTGTTCATCAAAGATGTTATTGCTATCATTTTCTCCTGTATTATAGTAATTATATTGATTTTCCATGTTCAAAACTCCTTTCTATACCGGAACCAACATCAGTGTTTCCGATTACTCTGCTCATTTCTATGTCAGTAGTCTAATAGAAAATTGTGTTGAAACTGTGATAAAACCGTCAAAAAATCTTGAAAACCAATTCCAGCGCCGCCTCAATCACTTTATCCATATCATAATACTTATACGCTCCCAGACGACCTCCGAAAATCACATTCCCCTCAGCCGCCGCAAGTTCCTGATATTTCTCATACAGCTCGCCGTTCTTCTGATCATTAACCGGATAGTATGGTTCATCCCCTACCTTCCACTCAGAAGAATATTCTCTGGAAATTACCGTCTTTTCCTGATTGCCAAATTCAAAATGCTTATGCTCAATAATACGGGTATAGGGAACCTCTCTCTCCGTATAATTGACCACTGCATTTCCCTGATAATTCTCACAGTCAATCACCTCTGTCTCAAACCGCACGCTCCGGTATTCCAGCGCGCCCAGCCGATAATCGTAGTATTCATCAATCATTCCGGTATAAATAATCTTATCTGCCAAAGCTTCATACTCTGCTCTTTCTTTCAAGAAATCCACACCTGTTCGGATTTCGATTCCTTCCAAAAGTTTCTCCACAATGGCAGTATACCCTCCGATTGGAATCCCCTGATACCTGTCGTTAAAATAATTATTATCGTAAGTAAACCTTAAGGGCAATCTTCGGATGATAAACGCCGGAAGTTCTTTACAGTCGCGTCCCCACTGTTTTTCTGTATAGCCTTTTACCAGTTTCTCATAGACATCCCTGCCGGCTAAGGACAGGGCCTGTTCCTCAAGATTACCCGGCTCTTTGATATCAAGTTCTGCAATCTGACTGGCGATAATATCCTTCGCCTCCTTAGGAGTCCGGATATTCCACATCTTACTGAAGGTATTCATATTAAATGGCAGATTATACAATTCATCCTTATATACCGCAACCGGAGAATTGATATAATTGTTAAATTCCGCAAACTGATTGACATAGTCCCATATCTTTTTATTGGACGTATGGAAAATATGCGCTCCGTACTTATGCACCTGGATTCCTTCCATCTCTTCCGTATAAATATTACCGCCTATGTGACTGCGTCTGTCAATCACCAGACATTTTTTCCCTCTGTCTGCAGCCTCATGAGCAAATACAGCGCCAAAAAGACCTGCTCCAACAATCAAATAATCGTATTTCATCTTTTCCTCCTATTCTACTGTAACCGATTTCGCCAGATTCCTTGGTTTATCCACGTCACAGCCTCTTCCTACGGCAACATAGTAGCCAAATAATTGCAGTGGAATAATCGCCAGCGAGTTGGTAAAATACTTGTTCGTCTTTGGAATATAAATTACATAATCCGACGCGCGTTCCACTTCTGTATTATCCACATTCGTTACAGCCATAACAAATGCCCCTCTGGTTTTTACCTCCACCATATTACTAATCATCTTCTTATATAATGCTTCCTGAGTCAGAACGGCCGCCACCAATGTCCCCTCTTCTATCAAGGAAATGGTTCCATGTTTTAACTCGCCCGCCGCATAAGCCTCAGAATGCACATAAGAAATCTCTTTCATCTTTAGAGAACCTTCCAGAGAAATCGCATGGTCAATCCCTCGGCCAATAAAAAAGATATCTCTTGCGGCCAGATAACGATTCGCAAATTTCTGAATCCGATTCTTATTATTCAGAAGCATCTCTACCTGCGCCGGCAGCTTCTTTAAATCCTCAATCATTTCCGCAAGTTCCTGCGAATCTAACATGCCTTTGACGCAGGCAAATTTCATTGCCAGGAGATACTGAGCGATAAGCTGCGCCGTATACGCTTTCGTAGTTGCAACGGCAATTTCCGGCCCCGCCCAGGTATACATAACATTATCTGCCTCTCTTGCGATGGAACTTCCCACTACGTTCACAATACCCAGCACTCTTCCGCCTTTTGCCTGTGCTTCCCGAAGAGCCGCCAGCGAATCCGCCGTCTCACCGGACTGACTGATTATCAAAAGAAGGGTCCCCTCCTCAATAATAGGGTCCCGATAGCGGAACTCCGACGCCAAATCCACTTCAACCGGAATCCTCGCCAGACCTTCATAGATATATTTAGCTGTCATACCCACATGATACGCAGAACCGCAAGCCACAATCATAATCTTTCTAATGTTCTTTATCTCCTCGTCGGACATTCCAAGCTCTTCAATTACAATCTGCCCATCCTTAATCCTTGGGGAAAATGTATCCAGAATCGCCTTCGGCTGTTCATACATCTCCTTCAGCATAAAATGCTCGTAACCGCCCTTCTCGGCAGCGTTCACATCCCACTCAATATGCGTAGTCTCTTTGACAATTGCTTCTTCATCAATATTGTAAAACTCCATATTATCCTTCGTAAGTTTTACAATCTCCTCATTCTGAATAAATACCACGTCTCTGGTATATTTCAAAACCGCCGGCACGTCGGACGCAATGATACATCCGTCTTTTGTATGTCCTACAATCAGAGGGCTGTCTTTACGGACAGCGTACAGCTCTTCCGGATGGTCTGCGAAAATCAAGCCGAGCGCATAAGAGCCTTCCATCCGGTGCATTACCTTGGTAATTGCCTCCAAAGGGTCTCCTTTGTAATAATAGTCAAGAAGATGAGCTATAATCTCTGTATCGGTCTCTGATACAAATTCATATCCTTTTTCCATCAAGCGCTTTTTTAATTTTAAATAGTTTTCAATAATACCATTGTGAACTACTACAATACTTTCATCTTTATTAAAATGAGGATGCGCATTGGTATCGGAAGGCGCCCCATGCGTCGCCCATCGGGTATGACCAATTCCCACGTTTCCCGGCATCAGCTCTCCATCGTGGGTCAGCTCGCTTAAAACCTTCAGCCTTCCCATCGCCTTTTTCATCTGGACCTCTTTTCCATTATAAACCGCAATCCCTGCCGAATCATACCCCCTATATTCCAGCTTCGCAAGTCCCTCCAAAAGAATCGGCGCCGCCTGACTCTCACCTACATAACCTACAATTCCACACATAATGCTGCTCCTTTCATCTGTTACTGTTATAAAATGGGGAGGACACTACTGCATCCTCCCTTGAGACTACTAATCCAAATCAATCAGATCCATCTTAAATGTATCGTCATCCTCCGCGTGACCTACTTGTTTCTTCGGCCGTTCCTTCGGAGCCGCTGCCTTTGGACGCTTCGCCGGTTTTTTCACACGTACCCTGGCATTCAGCATTGCATCCAAATCTTCAATCTCACTGTCATCTTCAAATTCAGACGCGTCATATTCACTGTAACTATCCTCATTCAGCTCATCATCCTCGTAGTCATCCTCATCGTCATACAACGCATCTTCATCCTCAAAATCATAGAAATCATCTTCTGATTTTTTCTTTTTCTTCTTCTCGTCCTTTTCAGCCTTTTTCTTAGATTTTTTATCTGAATAAACTTCTTCTTCCTCTTCTTCATCCTCCAGATCAATTCCATACTCATCATAGAGGTCATCCAGCTCCAAATTACGGTGACGAAGCTTAACTGCAAGAACAATTATAGCTATCAGCATCACCAGAAAGATTCCCCATGCAACCAGAATCACCTTATCCAGATGCGTGCGCAATTTATTCAAAAGCCCTGATTTCTTATCATCATCATTAACCGATTTTTTTGTCGATTTCGGCGTATACCGCTGATAAGTTCCATCCACTGTATCATATTGATAGTAGCCTTTCTCACCGTCTGCATTTAAGGCGTATAATACATAATAAGAACTGGCGTCAATATTCTGCCATGCCGGAAATTCTTTACCGTTCACTGACATAGAGGTTTTCTGAAGATAATCCGGCAGCTCCGCGCTTTTATCTTCATTTAACAATATAATATATCTGCTCTCAGACACACTAATCTGTTCAAATTTGGAAAATGCTTCTGCCTCTGGATCGAAAAGAAAGAAATCCTCTTCTCCTTCCGCATTAGCCAGATAGATTGCATAGATACTTCCCTTCTCCTGCCTGGTGGCCGCATACACCTGTCCGCCATACGTCATATCAGCCTTTACAAACCCTTCTGGAATCAAAATATCCGGAATCTCTGTCGATACTGTATAAGTCTGACCGTCTATCTCAATATTCCCTCCGCCGCCACTGCCGGCCGCCGGTTGGTCTGTCTGCGTTATCAGAGACGGATCTCCGGGACCAATTGTTACCGTAGAATTTCCCTGTGTTACAGATACATCTCCGCCGTCGGAAGATTTGGCCGATACAGATGAAATGGTAATCTGAGTAGAGCCTTCCGCCAGCGCCTGAAACTGCAGCGTCCAGTCTACTTCACTATTCCCGCCGCCGTCGCCGGTAAGCTGAATCGTACCACCTGAATCTACAGCTCCGTTTCCGCCCACAAACCGCAAATACTGACTGTCATAAGTCAGACTTGCGCTCACAGAACCCAGACTATCGTCCGCACTCAGTTTAGCCGTAACGTCAACATTAGCGCCAACTGTGGTAGAGGGATCTGAAAATCTTAACTGCCCGCCTGCAGCAAAGGAATCCATTTTGCATACCGTAAATACCGCCGCCGCACACATTACCAGTACAAATAACTTCTTTAGTTTCTTCATTTTTTATCATCTCCCAAATACCATCTTACTCATAACTCTGTGACGATTCCCCATCACCATCACCATAGTCCGTACCTCCGGTTCCGTCATCATAATCCGTATCTCCGGTTCCATCATAACCCCCGTCTCCTCCGGTATCGCCGTAGTAATCATTATCCGTTCCGCCGTTCCAGTCACTGTTATCATAACCACCGCTATCATTATTACTGTAACCATAGTCTGCATCATCATTCCAGGAATCATCATCCCAGTTACTGTCATCCCAGGAGTCATTACCAGAAGATCCTGTCATCTTGAATGCAATCTCGTCCTCAATCTTTTCGATATCCGAGGAAACCTTATATCCGTCGCTTCCAAACAGAAATCCATGGACATCCAGCACATTAGAACACAACGTATCCGCAAGAACTACGCTTCCCGGTCCATCCAACGTACCAAAGGTATTATTTTCAGGAAATCCCATAGACTCACCCATCGTATATTTCTTAAAATCCTTGGCATATCTGACCATCTCTGCTAAAGTAAAATTCGTTGAAACCTGGGGAAACACACTGTCAATTATTTTATTAATTGTACTTAAACTCATACTCTGGGCCTTCTCTGCAATCAATGAGAGTACCAGCCGCTGTCTGCTTGCCCGCTGAAAATCTCCGCCGGCAGTATACCGGATTCTGGAATAAGATACTGCCTGCACGCCATTCAGATGATAGGTCCCGTCCACTTCCGGCTCAATCTTTGTATAACTCTTCCCGGTAACCTTTGAAGTCTCCACACAATAATTATTCATGTGAACAACCTCCGGCGCAGCCATTGTAATATCCACTCCTCCAAGCGCGTCGATAACATCTACCAGAGCATTGAAATTAACCGACACATATTTCTCGATATTCATATCCAGATTACGGTTAATCAAAGAAATCGCCCCCTCTGGGCCGCCAAAGGAATATGCCGCGTTTGCTTTATTATAACTTCCGTCGTCCAACTGCAATAACGTGTCTCTGTAAATAGAGACTAGTCTTACCTCTTTCGTCTCCTTATTGAGGCTGGCAATCATCATGGTATCGCTTCGATTCCCTCTCCCCAAATCATTCTCTCTGGAATCAAGTCCAAACAAAGCTACATTCAGGTATCCTGTTTCCGTCTCTTCTTCTGCCTTTGCTATATTGAGCTTATCCGTATCAAGCTTTGTTATCTCAATCTTTGTCATTTTGCTTGCTACAATAACCATACCTGTAGCTACAACGATTGCCAGTATACTGCAAATCATGACGCCTAATTTCGTCCAAACAGACCAGCTTCCAGAACCCCTCCGCTTTCTTTTCCTTGATTTCCTCGCCATTGTAACATCCTTTCTTTTGTAACATTTCCTTAATAAATGTAACAACTCGACTTACATATTACCTTATTTCCTGTAAAATTTCAACTTATTTCCATGACTTTTTACTATTTCGATAGAATCTCCAATATGCCGGGCTCATGGAACATTTTTCGACAATGTCTGCAGGAAGTTTTTCATAATGCTTTCCCGCCAGATATCCCAGATATTTTGCAGCGCTGGATATAAGCAGTCTTACAACCGTCATCGGACGTCCATGCTTAATAAAGTGCAATGCTGTATTCTTTATCATCCGAATCCCTTCTTTTTCAGATTTCACTCCGCCAAAAACTTCCGGATGCTGGACCTGGGATACAGCCAAATCGAAATTACGGCGAAACTGCTGCATATTCGTATAGTTATGAGAATGTATTACTTTCGCATCTGCCGCATAGACAATCTTATATCCATTTTGTATACTTTTTGCAGCATATAACATGTCTTCATTAAATATAATCCTGTTTTCAAATCCACCCTGTTTAACATAAAGTTCCTTTCGGTAGAGCGCACAGACATCTGAACAAAAATAAGTCTTAATCCCCAGTCTATTCAAATCCTCCTTCTGCTTCACCATACTTTCTGCCGGATAATTAAAAGCCCGGATATAACGCTCCAACAAATGACAGTCTTTCTTTGGAAGCTGTCTGGCATATGCCACCGCCACATCTGTATCCGACATAGCCTCCATCAGCCGTACTGTAAGGTTCCGATCAGCCGGAATAGCATCCTGTGTCATAAAAAGTACATATTCCGAATCTGACATACCGATTCCTTTATCTCTGGTACCTCCATGATCAAATTCATCCAAATCAATCTCCTCTATGATAATATTATCATACCCTGCTGTTAATTCCGACTGCTTCAAATTATTTCCATCTTTTGTGTGCATCAGATAGACGGTTCCTATCTTCTGTCTCTGAAGGCTAAGCCTTCGCAGCAGCTCTTTCAACTCCATTCCCGGTTTATATACCGGTATTACGACATCAATTTTCGTATCCTTCATCTTATTCCTCCGCAGTTTCCGGGTATACATCAGTCAAATCACAGATTTCATTACTAATCTCTGTCAATGTATCTGTAGGCTTGTACTCCTTCTCCGGAAATAGAAATTCATGCGCCCTTCTCACATTCTGTTCTAATCCAACCGGCACTACATAAGAACCACTATACCCCGGTATTGACTCCGGAAGCGCTGTATTCTGCGGAAATCCTTCCGTTTCCCCAATTGAATATTTTAAAAGCCCCGCGCTTAACTTCAGAATTTCTCCAGAAGTAAAACTGGTTGAAATCTCTGGAAATACCGTATCAATAATCTCGTTAATCGTAGTTAACTTTGCACTTTTCGCTTTTTCAACAATTTTATTGATGACGAGTCTTTGTCTCTCTGTCCGTTTAAAGTCCCCTCCTGCCGTATAGCGGATTCTGGTATAAGAAACAGCCTGAACACCGTTCAAACGATAAGTTCCCGCCACCTCCGGTTCAATCCTTTCATAGGTTTTTCCAGTAATTTCCGATGTTTCTACACAATAGTTATTCATATGAACAACTTCTTCATCTGTTAAATCCAGCTCAATCCCTCCCAGCAAATCTACCACGTCCGCAAGCGCCAGAAAATTAACTCCTACATAATTCTCAATATCCAAATCAAGATTCCGGTTCAGCATATTAATCGCAGCCTCTGGACCGCCAAAAGCATAGGCAGAATTTGCTTTATCAAAAGTATCGTCCCCCGTCTTTAAAAAAGTATCCCGATATACAGACAAAAGCTTCACTTCTTTTGTTTCATTATTTATACTGGCCACAATAATACAGTCGCTTCTCACTCCGTCCGTCTCACCGGCGCGGTTATCCGTACCAAAAAGAGCCACGTTCATATATCCTTCCTGACTCAGTCCATTATTCAGCAGACCGTTCATTGACGTAGTATTTAATTTGTCCAGTTTAAACATACCGAAAGCTACCACACCCAGTATACACAGCAATAAGAGCTCCACAGTCAGGACCAGAATTCTTCTTTTTCTCCTCTTTCTCTGTCTCTGCCTGCGCAGCTCCCGCCGCCTTCTGTCCAGCTTGTCGCCGCCGTTTCTTTGCCTCATAACCGAATTCTCCTAATTATCATAGAAGTCTTATTAATTGGGACCGTATACTTTCTGCGCTGTCCGCGCGTAACGGTTCACTGTTACATCCGCACACACATTTAGTAAGCGTTTTTATTGACGAAACCCTTAAAAAAAGTCATAATCAATATCTTAAAATCCAGTCCTAACGTCCAGTTCTCTATATAATACAAATCGCATTCAATTCTCTTCTTAATCGAAGTGTCTCCCCGATATCCATTTACCTGCGCCCATCCTGTAAGCCCTGGTCTTACCTGATGCTTGATCATATATCTCGGAACTTCTTCCTTAAATTTCTCCACAAACTGCGTTCTCTCAGGCCTCGGTCCCACCAGACTCATATTTCCCTTAAATACATTAATAAGCTGGGGGAGCTCGTCGATACTTGTCCTGCGGATAAATCTACCAACTTTGGTTACCCTGGGATCGTCTTTGACAGTCCATCGCCTCTTTTCAGATTCTTCATCCTGCACAACCATAGAGCGAAACTTGTACATCTCAAAAGGCCTGTTCTGCAATCCTACCCGCTCCTGTTTATAAATTAACGGTCCAGGCGACGTCAGTTTAATCGCAATCATTGTACCTGCCATAACCGGCGAAAAAACTACAAGTGCAACAGTCGCGCCAATCAAATCAATAATCCGCTTCACCAGCTTATTTAGCGGATCGCTTAAAGGAACTCTGCGGATATTAATCACCGGAAGCCCTAAAATATCCTCTGTATACGGTTTGGTAGGTATCACATTATTATAATCCGGAATAAATTTAGTGTGCACGCCAGACTTCTCGCACATCTTCACAATGCGCTCCAATTTATGGTATTCTGCAAGACCAAGTGTAATTACAATCTCATCCAGTCTATTCTGGGGAAGCACAATCATGAGATTCTCAATTCTACCCAAAACCTTAATCCCCTTATATTCCGTTCCTCTCGGCGAATTATCTGCAAGAATTCCCCGAATGGTGTATCCCCACTGGGGATTCTGGAGAATCCGGTCAATATACTGTTCTGCCGCTCTGCTATATCCAATCAGAAGAATATGCTTCTGATTCAAGCCCCGGCTTCGGATCTTTCTTAAAAACATCCGAATCACATTACGCATCAATACTTCTAAGAATATATTAATGCAGAAAAATATAAACAGCATCCGCCTGGAAAAATTTGTCTGATGCCGCACATATAAAATCAGAATAAACGCCATAAACCCTATGGTATTAGCCTGAATCACATGCCATGCTTCCAGTCTGCGCCCCTGCACCCGCTTCGGCGTATATAACTGAAATACATAATACAATATTAAATACCCGGGAACAATAAAAATAAGGGCAGACATATATACCCTTATCGATAAATACCATGCGTCTACCGGAAATATTCCCGACTTAAACCGTAAATACCATGACAGAGCATAGGATACGATAATGACTGCTGCATCCAGAAAAATATGCGCCCGATTCAAAATATGCTGGTTATTCTTAATCAAAATATCACCGTCTTTTGTTTTTACATTTCTACTATCATACTATATTTCCCGCAAAAGGGCAATACACAGAGTCTTAAGGTCCCTTAAGGAATTACTTTCACGTTACTGTTCACTCCGTTCACAGCAACATTCGCAAATTAAATCAGAAGCATCTCTCCAAACAGGCGGAACAACATTCCAGCGAACTGCCGACTAACGGATACTAAGATACTCAGGAAAGCCTTCGCGCCACATTTATCCAGAGTTCCGCCTGGATTCGCAGATAATTCTTTAAGCGGCTTCTGTCATATATCACTTTATTGCCGGCGTCGCAAATTGCGAAACCATCTTTCAAACTTTTCAAATACACGCTGCCAAGACCTTTTTTCCAAAAAAATAGCGCTTTAATGAAAAATCCTATCATCAGAAACGGCAGATTCAGTACTATCTGCCAGACAGGCATATTCTTATAAATCAGATAAATATTATTTCTCACAGAATATCTGGTCTTAAATTCATTATATCTGGAGCCGCTCGCAGCGCTTCCCACATGGATCACCTGTGCCTTTGGTTCATACAGATTAATATATCCATAAATCCTTGCACGATACCCAATATCAATATCTTCTAAATAAGCAAAATGTTTCTCGTCAAAATACCCGATTTCCTCAAACACTGCTTTCCGGTAAATCGCCGCGCCTGCGCACGCAGCAAAGGTCCGACACTGTCTATTATACTTCCTTACAGAAGCATCCTTCCCTCTGGCAAACGCCCAGCCCAGCGCATTATAATAAGTTCCTGCGCTATCAATCAATTCATGGTTACCATATTGCAGCATCTTAGCCTCTACAGAAAATATAAGCGGATTCCTTTTAATCCTGCGTAAGAGTTTCTCAACAAATCCAACGCACACTTCCGTATCATTGTTAAGCAGAAGCACATACTCCGTATCCGCCGTCCGGATTCCTACATTAACCGCCCGGCAGAAACCATAATTCCTGTCAAGCAAAATATAGTTTACCTGTGGAAATAGCTCTTTTGCATCTGTAATGCTCTGATCCTCCGAACCATTGTCAACTACAATTACATGCATCTCCACATTTGACGATTCATATAATGCCCTCAAACAGGGAAGCAAATATTTCTGCCCGTTATAATTTGGTATCACAACCGTAACTTCACACATATATTTATCCTTTTTGATTGTTTTTCAACGTATAATCCCACTTGGTCAGCGTTAGATTCGGATTATACATGGGATCGCCATCTTTCAGCAGCTTCAGCCAATGTTTCCGCATATATTCAATCTCATTTTGAAATCTGCGTACTTTCTGCTTTGAATCCTCTACCCCTCTGGACTTGGATTCATAGTGGTATAACTCCACAGCCGGATTATATACTACTAAGTACCCTTTCTCCCGAACCCTCAGACAAAAATCCACATCGTTGAACGCAACTTTCAGCTTCTCTTCCAGCCCACCCAGTTCTTCATACACTGAACGTTTCACCATCATACAGGCAGCGGTCACTGCACTTAAATTCTGCTGAATTGACGCTTTATGAAAATATCCCGAATAAGCGCCAGGCATTCCTACAAATACGGCGCCCGCTACTCCGCCGATACCGACTACAATACCGGCATGCTGAATCGTATCATCCGGATAATAAAGCTTAGCCCCGACAACGCCGACATCTTCTCGCTGGCAGTTGCCTAACATCTCTTCCATCCAGTCTTTTGCAATCACTTCTATATCGTTATTCAAAAGAATCAGATAATCACCTTTTGCATATTTAACACCATAATTATTAATTCCGGAATAATTAAACTCTCCCTCCCAGACTACAACCCGAATCCGCTCTGACTGAATCTTCTGATAAAATGCAAACGTCTCCTTATTCTCACTGTTATTCTCTACAATTATAATTTCATAATTCGGATAACTTGATTTCTCAACAGATTCCAGACACTGCGCCAGCGCTTCCACCTGGTCCTTATTCGGAATAATAATGGACACAAGCGGCTTCCCCTGCACAGAATACTTCACTTGATAGAATCCAAGATCTTTTGTATGACTTACCTCCCCTGTCTCGCCGCATCGTTTCAAATGTGCCTCAACGGCGTGTTTCCCAGCGTCAAAGGCATATTTCTTGCTGGCCGGATTATCTGCTGTAGACGCCTTATGAACACGCCAGTGATAGAGTATTCTGGGAATATGCACAATCCCCTCCGCCTGCTCTGTACACCTCAAAATTAAATCGTAA
The DNA here is from genome assembly GCA_910574185.1 of Lachnospiraceae bacterium. Lineage (GTDB taxonomy): Bacteria > Bacillota > Clostridia > Lachnospirales > Lachnospiraceae > Claveliimonas. Next base: position 187,234 of record CAJSZQ010000002.1, on the reverse strand, counting down.
TCCTGCGCGCCGTTATATGCCCCGTCAAAACCGCCGATACGGTTTATCAGACTTTTAGAAGCCACAAAAAAATGTGTGATATAATTATTGGAACGCAGCAAATCCTTATTAAAATCCGGCTTCATATGAGGCTGAAAATGCTCGGATAAATCTGTACTCACCTTATCCTCATCGGAATAAAGCACCTCCGGCCTGCCATTTTCATTCAACGCCTTTACCATCTCATACAGAGCGTCTGGCGTAAGCAAATCGTCATGATCCAAAAGACCCACATACTCTCCCTTTGCTATTCGCAGGGCCGCGTTGGTGTTCTGTGCAATTCCCTCATTCTCCGGTACGTGGACTACCCGAATCCGCTTATCTTTTCTTGCTGCTATATCTAAAATATCAGATACCTGTTCATTCGACGGATTCGCATTAGCAATACACAATTCCCAATTGCCGTAGGTCTGTTTTCTCACAGACTGAATCATCTGTTTCAGAAATCCTTCTGGAGTATTATACACCGGCACGAGAATGCTGATTAATGGCATATCAGAAAAGATTTTCTCCCTCTGCTTCTGTAACTCCTCGCCGGAAGGCTTATGGTTCTGATACCATTCCTCATAATTCACATCGTCAGTCTGAAACCGTTCTGTCAAACGAATCCAGAATTCCTTTGGTCCGAAATGTTTCAGGTAAAGCAAACCCTTTTTTACATTATAGGGCGATAACTTTTTTATTATTTTAATCCAGCTAATCTTATAAGTATCCATTCTTTCTCCTGTATAAACATGCATGCGCCGTCTGAGGCAGGGCCTGCATTAGGGTGCGCCCTTGGCTATACCTTATCGGACGTAAGTCCGCCTGCCCTGACATAGGCTTGTATTAAGGGGTGCCCTGGGGTATAGGTATTTAAATCATATCAGTGCACCCGTACGCAAGCTGTGGTATATGAAGTAAGGAATTTAACAGATTCTAAAATTTAAATGTATCCTTCCAGCCGTCCCATTTCTGATCTTTGTCACTCAAATTCAGCGCCGTCCCATCCTCAAACCGATATCCTTTTGCCGATGCACTTCCCTTGTATTCGCCAATCACGCCCGGCCACAAAATTCCTATTTCCGGATCATTCCATGCAAGGCCGCCTTCATCTCCCGGATGATAAAAATCCGTACACTTATAACAGAACTCCGCCACGTCGCTTAAAACAAGAAATCCATGCGCAAATCCCTGTGAAATATAAAACTGTTTCTTATTCTCTTCTGTCAATTCGATGCCATACCACTTGCCGTATGTACTGCTATTTTTCCGAAGGTCAACCGCCACGTCAAAAACAGCTCCCTTAATCACTCTTACCAGCTTACCCTGCGGAAATTCTTTCTGAAAATGAAGTCCTCTCAAAACTCCTTTGGCAGAACAGGATTGATTGTCCTGTACGAATACCATATTAAGGCCTGCTTCTTCCATATCTCTCTGATTATAGGTCTCCATAAAATATCCTCTGGCGTCGCCATGGACCGCCGGTTCAATCACACAAAGACCTTCTATTCCGCCCGCATTTTTTTCCACCTTAATCTGTCCCATGCTTCCTGTCCTCCTAAATACACAATAAAATTATTACATCCTTTACCCCAAGAAGGTATCAGGTGTAACTGATACCTTCTTGGGACTCTGTCCGCCAGCACATCGTCACATAAATCCTGGATTAACTGCATAATGCGTAGACAGATATGATATTATACCTTATGAAACGGCCGGATGGCCATTAGGGGTGCATACCTTGTGAAACGGCCAAATGGCCATTAGGTGTGCCCGAAGGGTATACCTTGTGAAACGGCCGGATGGCCATTAGGGGTGCATACCTTTTGAAACGGCCAAATGGCCATTAGGTGTGCCCGAAGGGTATACCTTGTGAAACGGCCGAATGGCCATAATGGGGTACCTGGAAGGTATAATACGCAACGCGCTCTATAACTCAATCTCCCGAATATATCTTGCCAGCGCGTCCTGCCAGGTTGGCAGGGGTGTAAATCCATTTTCCTCAAGTTTACTCCTATCCAGACGACTATTGAATGGTCTTGCCGCTTTTGATACGCCGTACTCAGCCGTAGTTACCGGAACAACACTCAAACGGTCTTCCCCATATTCCGAATATCCAAGCTCTGCTGCCTGCCGGAAAATCTCTTTTGTAAAATCATACCAGCTAATATACCCTCCTTCATTGGTAGCATGATAATAGCCGTATTTATCCGTAAGTATCATGTCCACAAGAAGCCTGGCCAAATCAAAAGTATAGGTTGGCGTACCAATCTGATCATTTACAACAGTAATTTTATCATGTGTTTTTCCCAGATTCAACATAGTTTTGATAAAGTTCTTTCCGTTCTTTCCAAATACCCATGCAATACGAACAATAAAATATTTATCCAAAAGCTCAGACACCGCCAATTCTCCTTCCAGCTTCGTTTCCCCATAAACATTCAATGGCGCGTAATCCTTACAATCCGGCAGCCATGGCTCCGTACCCTGTCCGTCAAATACATAATCGGTACTCAGATAAACTATCTTACAGTCTAACTCTTTGCACATCTTCGCAATGTTCCTGGTTCCGTCGGCATTAATTGCCTTAACAAGTTCTTTCTTGTCCTCATCTTCCGCAGCATCCACCGCCGTCCATGCAGCACAGTGTATCATCACGTCAGGTTCTACCTCTTTCATAACCCGTTCTACAGATTCTGCGTCTGTAATATCCATCGGTATATAGGGCATCTTTGTAACCGCGGTTCCATCCTGAATGCCGCTGTATACCTCTTTGATATCAGAGCCTACGCCTTCATAGCCTCGTTTTGCCAGTTCATTCATCACATCGTGGCCAAGCTGACCGCCGACACCAGTAACTAATACCTTCATCTGTTTAACCTCCATTAATAAAATCCCCTCTTCTTTTCAAAAGCTGTATCTCTGGAAATAGCTCCTTTCCCTATTAGCGGTTCCCATACATCTTATCATAATAGTTCTGATACTCTCCGGAAATAATCGTCTCCCACCACTCCTTATTGTCCAGATACCACTGAATTGTCTTCACAATTCCGTCTTGAAACTTCGTCTCTGGAAGCCAGCCAAGCTCATTATGAATCTTGGCAGGATCAATCGCATAGCGCATATCATGCCCTTTGCGGTCTGTCACATAAGTAATCAGACTCTCCGGTTTGCCAAGCTCCTTACAGATAATCTTAACAATATCAATATTCTTCATCTCATTATGGCCACCAATATTATATATTTCACCAACACGCCCATTATGAATAATTAAATCAATTGCCTTACAGTGATCTTCCACATAAAGCCAGTCCCGTACGTTCTCACCTTTGCCATATACCGGAAGCGGTTTGTCATTCAGCGCATTGGCAATCATAAGCGGAATCAGCTTCTCCGGAAAATGATATGGGCCATAATTGTTTGAACATCTGCTGATGGTTACCGGCAGACCATAGGTTCTGTGATATGCCAGCACCAGAAGATCTGCCGCCGCCTTCGACGAACTATAGGGACTGCTGGTATGAATCGGCGTCTCCTCTGTAAAAAACAGGTCTGGTCTGTCAAGTGGCAGATCCCCATATACCTCGTCAGTAGAGACCTGATGATAACGGGTGATGCCATACTTCCTGCAGGCATCCATAAGAACCGCCGTACCCTTAATATTCGTATCTAAGAATACTTCCGGATTCTCAATCGAGCGGTCTACATGGCTTTCCGCCGCAAAATTCACTACAATATCCGGCTTCTCTTCTTCAAATAACCGATATACCGCCTCTCGGTCTGTAATACTCTCCTTTACAAAACGAAAATTCGGGTTGTCCATCACAGGCGCAAGGGTCGACAAATTCCCCGCATAGGTCAAACAGTCCAAACATACAATCCGGTAATCCGGATATTTATCTAACATATGAAATATAAAATTGCTTCCAATAAATCCGGCTCCGCCGGTTACAATAATCGTCATAAAATTATCTCCTCTTTCTTCTTAATCTTACCGCAGTCATAACTGTTCTGCATGGTCCGTCCGTTTCCTGACCCAGACGGGCCGAAAACAATATTCTACTATTCCGCTCAGGATTCCACCGCTAAACACCAAAAAACACACCGGAACATTCCTTCGCTTTCGCCGCTTCATCAGAATTCTGTTAATACAAATTCTCCTGATATTTTCCATCCAGAACATCCTTCAAATACTGTCCGTACTGATTCTTCTTCAGAAGCTCGTACTCCTTTAGCACGTCGTCCTTCGTAATCCAGCCGTTTAGGTAGGCAATCTCTTCCAGACAAGCAATCTTACGATGCTGATGAGTCTCCACCGTTTTCACGAAAGTAGTTGCATCCACAAGGCTTTCATGAGTTCCTGTATCTAACCAGGTAAATCCCTGCCCTAAAAGTTCCACATTCAATTTCCCTTTTTCCAGATAAATTCGATTCAAATCTGTAATCTCTAATTCTCCTCTGGCGCTTGGCTTCAAGTTTTTTGCATAATCAATAACCTTATTATCATAAAAGTACAGGCCTGTCACACAATAATTACTCTTCGGATGGGCCGGCTTCTCTTCAATCGAAACCGCCTTTCCCGCATGATCAAATTCTACAATGCCAAACCGCTCCGGATCATCCACATAATATCCGAATACCGTCGCGCCATTACCGGACTCTGCATTCCCAACCGCCGCCATCAGCCGTTTCTTTAATCCATGCCCGGCAAAGATATTGTCCCCCAGCACCATAGCCGCCGTATCGTCGCCAATAAACTTCTCCCCGATAATAAACGCCTGAGCAAGCCCGTCTGGGCTTGGCTGTACCTCATAGGACAAATTTACGCCAAACTGGCTCCCGTCTCCCAAAAGCTCCTGAAATCTCGGCGTATCCTGCGGCGTAGAAATAATCAGGATATCGCGAATTCCCGCATTCATCAGCACAGACATGGGATAATAAATCATCGGCTTGTCATAAATCGGCAACAACTGTTTCGATGTTACCATGGTCAGCGGATATAAACGTGTTCCAGATCCTCCCGCTAAAATAATTCCTTTCATTTGTAACCTCCATCATACGTTTTTCTTTAGTATTTACAAATTTTCCTCATTCAACACAACTTCAAATTACTATAAACATTATAAAGGTAACTATGCCCTCCTTCAAGTTCTTTTGCGAAATATTTCCTTATCCTACTTTATTTTTTGTTACAGTTCACAGGTCATTTTGTATACAGCGAGTTGAATCAGGAGCATGTCTCTAAGCAGACAATTCAGGAGTGCTTTTCATGGAATTGAAATAGCAGCTTATGCAGACTTAGACGCGAAGGCTTTCCTTGGCGGCTTAGTCTGCGTTAGCTGATATTCAATGGAATGTTACTCCGTCTGCTTAGAGACATGCTCCTGATTCAACCCACGTCCGACAGGCGACGTGTGAACAGTAACCCTTTTTTACCCCATTTTGTAGATTCGGAAACCTTTCCATTCGTCCAGCAATTCCAGATTATACTCCTTTTCTTTCTGAGAATCAAACATTGTATTTGTAAAAATGTATTTTACGCCAAGCTTTTCCAAATCCGCTATAGTTATACTCATCCAAAAATTATCCGGACTCTTCTTATTCATCTGAAATTCCGCCTGTCCTTCATCCTTGATTAATATCTTTATATGCGCATACCGATTATAGATCTTTTCGTACTTTCCTTCCGGATCTAACTTCCGCCAGGTTTCCATCGCCGGATATACATTTGTTGAATTTAGCGTAGGCGCCCCGGTCACAATACTGGTCTCTGTAAATGGAAATCCCAAACCCTCTGAAATCCATAAAGCCTCCGGATCTTCTGATTGAATCCTTTGTATCTTCTGCACAATCTCTAAATCATAGATATTATCCACGCCCTGACGTATCGGGTTAACTAAAAGTCCGCTTACAAGCGCCAGCAGACAGCATTCAGCTACAAATACATTCTGCGCCCGCTCTTTTGGAATACGAAGCGCCAAATAAAAAGCCGCTGTAAATACAATCAGCGTAACTACAAACTCCGGTACACCAAAAAACTCATCATTCAGAATGATACCCGCATACACCACGCCTACGCCAGAAAGCGCTGCCAAAGGCAGAGAGATGCGTCTCTTTACCGCCTTATGCATCACTGCCATAGAGCGGAATATCAGTATCAGATTTACCACTCCTATAATCTGCAAAGTCCTTAAATCGGTCGTATAACTCATCAACGTATACTTTGCAAAAATCTTCGGAAATCCTATAACCACCCAAATCCCCAAAAAAATACTAATCGGCAGCATAATACGCAGCAGCCTGTCCTTGTTTTTTTCTCTCCATATGACATAAACCGGTAAGATATAGCACATCGGAAAGAAAGCTGTAAACTGCGAACTTTCGCATACATTTGTCCCGATATATTCTGCATTCATCGCGTACCAGATATTTGATACATAATTGCAGATTTCCTGCCTGATAGTGCCTCCGGTTTTAAACCGTTTACCGGGATAGGCAGTATTCATCATCGCCTCAATCGTATCACCGGATTTTAACAAAATATATCCTGACAGCAGTCCAAGAACCAAAATCCCTGCCAGAATCATCAGCCAGTCAGCCTTTCTCATCCTGCAGTCCCTGATATTCTCCATAAAAGCCCATATTCCCAGTCCAAGCAATACATAAGCCAGCGGAACCATCCATGCCGGATACATGGTAAATACATATCCGCCTGCGCAAATAACAATAGTAATGATACATATACTCCTAATCCGGTAACTTTCCGTTCTCATATACTTTACAAGCATAAGAATGGAAAGCTGGATATAAATCAGCATTTCCAGCAGACCGTTAACCGCGAACCACCATTGAACCACAGGAGCAAAAGCCATAAGCATTGCGTATGCACCCGCAAGCCTTTTTCTATTTTCTGTCAGCAGCATACCAAACTCAAAGGATACTAAAAACAACCCGATGAATCTCCCGCACCAGAAAAAAGACAGGGCCTTTCCTGGAGATAAAAATAAGTATCCCCAGTGAAAGGGACGAAATAAAACCGCAATATCCCTTACTGGCTGTCCGTATTCCAGAAATACATCTGTCGCCGTTCCTCTGACCACGTGACTGAAGTAAGAAAAAGGCCCTGCTGCATCATAATATTGGGAAAGGGCCATAGGAGTCGAAACAGCCCATTCATCCGTCCGTAAACTTCTCGACGCCCCGGCCAGAATACCCGGATCAGCTTCTCCAAATATCAAACTCCACATTCCAATCGAAGAACCATTTATCTCCAGTAATATGCAGATAACAAATATAAGGCCCACAAATAAAAAACGATGCTGATAAATGAGCAACAAAGCAGTTTTCCATTTACCACTCACAACAATTAACAAAATCATCCCAAACATCGCAATATATCTGGGATTGTAAACTGCCCCCTGCACTAATCCCCATATGTTTCCCGCACTGATTTTCCCGGCGCATACTTCAATGATACCCACATAGACCGCTGTCCCTAAGGTTAATAGAATCGCTATAAAACAGCCGGCAAAAAACCTCCATACCTGTCTCTTCTTATTCATATCCATAAAAATATCATACCTGTCTTTCACAAAATGTCTTTCTAAAACAAAGAATGCACCCGGCGAGGTCGCTTGCGACATCTTTCGCCTTCACGCCAGCGCGCATCCTCCCGCAGGGAACGAAGTTTCCTAATAATATAAGAACAAAAATGCCAGGTCTTTGTCAGGGCCTGGCATTTCCCTTTAACGCTGCATATTATTATGCATTATAATATCAAAACATATTCTAGTATTTTAGTATACTACTACCGTTGTTCCGGAAGGTATTGTGTCATAAATCCACTTAGCATTGTCAATCTCCAGGCGTACGCAGCCATGAGAAAGTCCCATACCTACACGTCCGTCCTGTAGAACTCCATTCCAGTCATACAAAACAGAGTGAAACAGATAATCATTATAAAACTGCGTCCACCAGTAGCACCGGTATGCCCCCGAGTTAAAGTAATATCCTCTGCTTCCAACGCTGAACACGCCTTTAACCGTCGGGGTAGACGGCGCTCCATCGCCGCAATCCCACAAGTTAACTAATTTCCAACTTCCCTGCATTCCCTGAAAAATTCCGACTCTGTGCGCGCCGGTATCAACCGCGATAAAATAAGGCGTCGGGCTGGAATACATATTTGCCATTAGGTGCATATACCGGGCCTCTTCCGGCATCTGCTCCAGATAATATCCCGTCTCTCCGGCAAAATACGTATTTCCATTTTCAGTTACATATGCATGTGTCGTAAAATCTCCGCCGCTATTGTGATTTGCACTGTCAACGACTACGCTCCAATTACACCAGCCATGATTTGTACCCTCATACCAGACAATATCATCCTGTCCGTACTCATTGCTCCATGTTGGAAATTGTACCCGTTCTCCCCAAACTCCCAGCATCCATACTTCTGTCTGTGTAGAACTGATACTTTGACTGTATATATAATTTGAAGGACTGATATTCGCCACAGTACTGCCTGCATAAACCCTGATACCATTTCCCATAGTGAGATAAGCATTCACTTTGTAGTCTCCAAAATGGAACTGATGATTTGCTACGTTCATCTCCACCGCATACATACCCTCTCCAACCTGCCATGCATCATACCAGCAGATATCGCTCTGGTCATCCGCGCACCACATTGGTATCTGTACACGGCTAATTCCCGACGGTGCAAACACACCGGACATCGTAACTGTAAACGTACCTCTGTTTCCATCAATATTCGTAACGGCAAGTCCTGCGGACATGGGAAGCTGACCCACCTCAAAGGCGGTCTCGCCTATATACTGCATTATATCATACCTATTTTTTGCATAGGCATGAACACGATAAATCCCCGCCTCCTGATGTTCTGCTATATAAGCATTCGCGCCATAGGTTCCGTCTCCCCACCAGTCTGCTTGATGCCAGGTCAAATCATTTTGACCATTTTGATCTCCCCATACCGCAAATAAAACTTCATTCGCCCCTCCTGGTACTTCTAAGCCCTTCACCTGCAGAGAATAGGCGCTCTCCGTTCCATCTGTATCAACCGCCTCTATGGAAGAATATCCCATCTGCATATCGCAGGAGCTTCCTCCTACCCAGTGATTCACACCGTCTGCATCTTCCCGATAGCAGTGAACATTATAGACTCCTGCATTATACTGATGATTACTGATGTCAACATTCACAAGATAATCACCGTACCAGGTTCTTTCACCTCTGTACCACACAATATCGCTCTGGTCCGCCTTAGACCATACCGGAACCTTGATTATACAGGGCGAAGCATCCGTTGCGCCTGCAACTTTTACCCGAAACGTTCCCTGACTCCTGTTTACATTCTCAATTTCTATATCATTTCCAATCACAGAACCGTCCGTTTTATAAGGCCCCTGTTCAAGGAAACATAAAATATCACTTTTATTCCTGGCGTATACATCAAGTGAGTATGCATTCATTCCTTTATAATTCTTGAATCTGACGCTGCAGAAATACCTTCCGTCTTCTATCTCTGTGGCTGAATACCACGTAACATCATTCTGACCGTCTCCTTTCTCCCAGACCGGGAACAGAATCTCCCGCTCTCCTCCGGGAATCTCTACATCAGTCAGATAAATATTAAAGCCATCTTTGGTCTCTTCGAGAGTCACTTTCCCCGGATTCCATTCAATCTCAAATTCACTCTCTCCAGCCAAATACTGTTCGCCTGAACGCTCTCTGATATATGCATTAATGATATACTTTCCGTAGGAGTAATTATGGTCCTTGATGTCTAAGTCCACTATATAATTTCCAACTCCGTCGTATTCTGCCTCATATTCTTTCAAATCATCCTGGCCATTCATATCACTCCAAACCGAAACCAGAATATGCTCTACCAGTTCATTGGAGGTAACATCATGAATCAGAATACGGATTTTCCCGTTTTCTTTATTGCTCTCATCCACCTCAATTAACGAAATCTCTGGCTTTGTCAGGTCAGATTCTACATTCTCCTCCTCTAACTCAGCGCCGGAACCGTCAACGGCAGTCTGCCCTTCCATCACATTCTCTTGTAATTCTTCCAGAACCGCATCTTCCTTCCCCGTCTTCTTTTCAGAAAAATCCGGTTGGACGCCCTCCACAGTTTCATTTTTGTTACCATTTTGTTTGGTATCTGCCGCCGGTTCATTCATACTATCGCTTTGCTGTATGTCCTCATCTCCTGCCAGAGACTTCTCTGGTGACACACTTCCCGGCAGAATCCCTTCCGCTATCGGCCCTTCCGGCACAGCCTCTTTTGGCGGCGTCTCTCCTGATACGGGTTCTTCCAACAGGTTTTTTTCTAATCCTGTATCTTTTGACGCAATATCTCCCTCTGCAAATACAGTCCCTGTAAATAAATAGCATACAACCAAGAGCAAAGCTACGCTTCTCTTAACTTTCCTCATCTCATTCCCTCCTGCTTACTCATAGAACTTATCATTGATTCCTGTGCAACGAATATTTATGATTCGCTGTGTTCATTCTCACAAAATTTACCGTAAATTCCAGCTCATAATCTAAACAATAACTAATCTCACCCCAAAGTAAACGGCGCCCTTGTAACAGGGAAATTCTTGTTATAGAAAGGATCTCCCTCTTCCAGAATCCTTTTCCATTTAATCTGAAATTTATCTATTTCTCCCTCAAACCGTTTTAACTTCTCTTCCGTATCCTCATATCCTCTGGATTTGGACTCATAGTGATACCATTCTGAAAAGGCGTTAAAGACTATCATCTTTCTAAGTTCTCTCAGCTTCAGACAATAATCCACATCATTGCAAGCCACCACAAACTGTTCGTCAAATCCTCCGACCTTCTCAAACAAGGATTTCTTCGTCATCATACATGCCGCGGTCACCGCGCTGTAATTACAGTTGATTCTGGCTCGTACCATATAACCGTAATCGTCTCTGCCGATTCCCGTATTCACATGACCCGCATAATTGCCGAATCCTACCACCACGCCCGCATGCTGAACCGTATCGTCGCCATAGAGTAGCTTCGCTCCCACAGCGCCCACATCCTCTCTCATACAGCATCCTAACATCTCTTCCATAGATTCCGGCGCAATTAACTCCGTATCATTATTCAGGAACAGAAGATATTCTCCCTTCGCATACCGAACCCCATAATTGTTAATCGCAGAATAATTAAATCCTCCTTCCCACACAACAACCTTTACCTGTTCATGTTCTGCTTTGATTCGCTCATAATATTCAAAAGTTTCCGCCTCTTCACTGTTATTCTCAACAATAATGACTTCAAAATTCGTGTAACTGCTCTTCTCAAACAACGATTTGATACAGGTATCCAAATCCTCCGCATGGTCCTTATTTGCAATAATAACAGATATCAATGGATTCCCAGGCGTAGCATACTTTACATGATACATCCCCCATAATCCCAGATGTTCCACAGTCGCGTCGATGTGCATTCTCTCCAGATGAGCCTCGATAGCTTTCTTTCCTGCCTCATAGGCGTACATCTTACTTTCCGGATTGCCTGCGACGGAATTCATATGGATTCTCCAATGATACAAAATCATCGGAATATGCTTAATTTTCTTTGAAATCTCAATGCATCGGAACATCAAATCATAATCCTGCGAGCCGTCATATTCACTTCGGAAACCTCCGACCTGCTCCATAATTTCAGCCTTCACCACAAAGAAATGGGTAATATAGTTATGCGAGCGGAACAAATCAATACTGAAATCCGGCTTAAAATTCGGGTCAATATGCTCCTTTTCCTCATCTGTCACCTTATCTTCATCTGTATAAATAATATCATAATCATCTTCCTGTAGAGACTTCACAACTTCATATAACGCATTCGGAGCCAGAATATCATCGTGGTCAAACAACCCGATATATTCTCCCGATGCAAGCTCTAAAGCTCCGTTCGTATTCCCGGCGATTCCGAAATTCTTCTCCAGAATCTTATACCTGATTCTTTCATCCAGCATATGATATCTCTTAAGCTCGGCTTCAACCGCCGGGTCGCCTTCGCTTCCGTCCGCGACACACAACTCCCAGTTCGGATAGGACTGTGCCCGGACGGACTCAATCATCTCCTGCAAATGATGTACCGGCGTCTTATAAGTCGGCACAATAAGACTAATCTTCGGCTGCCTGTCAAATACCGTATCCCTCTGTTCCTGCAACTCCTTCTCAGAGGGCATGTTCTCTTTAAACCAGACCTTATATGGCTTACCCGAAGTATTCACACGCATAACGATGTATTCCTTCAGGCCATGAACTCCATTCTCCTTCACATAAGACAGAATCTCATGAGCGGCGCTCGGCTTCACATGCTTCAACGCTTCCCTCGCGAATCCGGTCTTTGAGCGAATCTTCTGTTTCCTCCACACTTCTTCAAGATTAAGCCTGATATATTTCCTTCTTAGCCCATCGGAAAAAACCAGACGAAAATCCCTTCCGTCGCTCCTGAAAAATTCCAGCTTGAAACCACAGTATTTATCCTTCTCTTTTACAAGCCGCGCTTCAATCAAATCCGCTCTGGCCTCTTTCTGTATTCTGGCGTCTACTTTCCTGTCATCCTGATTCAGAACGTCAATCTGTACCGCGTCGTTACCTTTTACCGATGCAATCCATCCGCTGACATACACCTTCCTATCATCCAGTCTGATTCCGTCAATCCTGTAGGACATCGTACTTGAATCCGTTGCCTGTACGATACCCTTCTGATTCAAGTTAACGGCAAGCTTTCGCTCCTTCCCATTCAGCAGATAGAGCTGGAAGCTCTCCGGTATCTCGCCTCCTTCCAGATATAGTTTCAGGCAAAAACCGTTCTTATCGTCCACATGATACTTCCGGTACTTTAAAACAACATCCTCTCTGCAAATTTTCTCCAGGACGCCATCCGCCTTCTTTCCATTCAGAACCGCCGCACAGCGAATCTCTCCTCCCCTGGTACCAAATCCCCAGCCGTTCACACGTATATACCGCTCGCCCGGCTTAATACGGTATTTCACTTCATCAATATGATATCTGATTCCCATATTCTTCCCCCTACTTAAATAATTTGTAAAGAAATTTGATAAAAATAAAGATATAAATAATAAAAATAAGCAGCACACAATAGGTCTCCAAGTCAAACCGGTTCGTAACCGCCTTGATAATCAGCGTACCTTCCGTTTCTCTGCTTCCAATTTCTAATTTCGTATCTTTCATCGTTTCCGGCTGATACACCAGACCAATCCCTTTGCTTTCCTCCAGAATCTCATCCTTGCTTTCAAAACGAACCGTATAGGAATTCCCTCTGCAGTTCTCAACTGTTGGAAATGAAAAGAGATTAAACTTACTGTTTTTTATGTCTTCAGCCCGCAGGCTGCTTTCAGCTGCAATATTCCCGGTCTTATTATCAATCAACGCCAGATTCACAGACATACCGGCAGCGTCTCCCTGAAGTTGACATTTTGCAGAAATCCCATCCAGAGTATCTTCTTTACAGACAAACTCCTGCTCAATAATTTCCTCAAAAACTCCCGTACCAATATACTCACTGCTATCCACACTTCTGTCGTATATCTCATTTGCTTTTGCGATATGCGCATAAAAAAAAGCAGCTATCAACACAACTATAATTCCTATGATTGTCTTTACTTTCTTCATCTTGCTTCCTTCTTTAAACTAAGATTCTATGATTCGCTGTATTCTTTGCAAATAGGTTCCGCATCTCCAAAACGCTTCATACTGCCTCTTTCAAGCCAGATAATCTTATTGCAAATAGACTTAACCTGATCAATGCTATGCGAAACAAACAAAATTGTCGTCCCATGCTCCATCATCCTCCTGATTCTTGCATGACACTTTTCCTGAAAACGAAAATCACCTACAGACAGAACCTCGTCCACAATCAGAATATCAGGAGTTCCGATTGTAGCAATCGCAAAAGCCAGTCTTGACACCATACCGGAAGAAAAATTCTTAACAGGAACATCCATAAACTCCCTCAACTCGGAAAAATCAACGATATCCTCATAATATTCCCGCATCATCTCTCTTGAATAGCCTAAGATAGCGCCGTTCAGATAAATATTCTCCCTCGCCGTCAAATCAAAATCAAACCCTGCTCCAAGCTCAATAAGCGGAGCTACCGTTCCATATACAGTGACGCTTCCTTTGGTGGGCTTCAATACCCCCGCAATTGTCTTGAGCATCGTACTTTTTCCGCTGCCGTTCAAACCGATTAACCCCAAAGAATCTCCTTTTTTGACTTCAAAGGAAACATCTTTAAGCGCCCAGAATTCGTTATATGATATCTGTTTTTTAATACTACGAATTACGTATTCCTTAAAACTATCAAACTTCTCTGTAGCAAGATTAAACTTCATTGATACATGCTCAACTTTTATGATTACTTCATTCTCCATTACATGCTCCTAAATGTTCAAAATAAATTCATCCTGATTCTTGTAAAAAATATACAGACCTGCCGCCAGAAAAACCGCAGTCTCTATCACTGCAAGAATCAAATCTCCCATACCAAACACCGTATTATTAAACATAACGCTCCGGAACATCGTCAGTATATTGGTCAGAGGATTCAGCATTACAATCTTGTACAACCAACCCGGCAGAATAGACATAGGGTAAATCACCGGCGTTAAATACATAAGCGCGGTAACAAATACCGAATATAGATGCATAATATCTCTGAACTTTACTGTCAGAGCCGCCAGAGCCAATCCAATCCCCAGTGACAGCGCCACTAAAAGTGCAAGTGGAATAACCGATAATAAAACCGTCCAGTGCAGTTCCGCCCTGGTAGCAATCATAACCAGCATCAAAGCTGTAAATGATGCCAGCAAATTTATAAAACTGGAAAACACTCTTGAAATAACAAACAGATATTTCGGCACATATACCTTCTTAATCAAAGCAGCATTGCCAATAACAGCCGACATAGCATTCGACGTAGCGTCATTATAAAAATTAAAGATAATCTGACCGCTAAGCAGATATAATGGGAAATTCTCAATATCAAATTTAAACAGATTCGAAAATACAACCGATAGAATAATCATCATCATAAGGGGATTCAACAAAGTCCACAAAACTCCAAGCACCGACCTGCGGTACTTGATCTTTACATCTCTGGAAACCAGTTCGTTAAGAAGCGGTCTGAACTTCATAAAATTCTGTATATAAACTGACATAATACCTCCCAAAGTCTCCTCAATAACATAAACTTATTTTCGCATTATAACATTTTATTGTGTTAACATCAATAGTACAACACATTAATTTCCGCGTAAGCTCCCGAATCAGTTACAGTTCACAGGTCATTTGGTAAACATCGGGTTGAATCAGGAGCATGTCTCAAAGCAGACAATTCAGGAGTGTTTTTCATGGAATTGAAATAGCAGCTTATGCAGGCTTAGACGCGAAGGCTTTCCTGAGCGGCTTAGTCTGCGTTAGCTGATAGTCCAATGGAATGTTACTCCGTCTGCTTAGAGACATGCTCCTGAATTCAACCTGCGTCCGGCAGGCGGCGTGCGAACAGTAACTATTACAGTTTACTCTGCTGGGAATAGGGTAATATTTCAATTGCACAGTAAATTTCTATATGATATAATTGTTTGGAGTCTATAATTTGGAAAGGAGAGATTATTTATGAAAAAAAGACTGAAAAAAGCAGTTGGAATCGTATTGTTTCTAACCCTGCTTACAGGCATATGCGGAGGAATTGGCAGCACTTCATTAGCTGCTTCTTTTCCGGATGTAGGACCAGAAGCATGGTATTATGATACGGTAAACTGGGCGTCTGACGCCGGGCTTATAACCGGATATGAAGACGGCACTTTTGGTCCTGATGATATTCTGGAACGGGGACAGTTTATTACAATCCTGTACCGTATGGCAGTTCCCGAAGATGAAAGGGCGCAATGGGAACAAAACTTTGAAGACGGTATCTACACAGATGTGGAAAACGGCTGGTTTTATAGTATTCCTGTTACATGGGCCCACAGTACAGGCGTAATGACAGGTTATGAAGACGGAAGTTTTGGACCAACTGATAAAGTTACCAGAGAGCAGGCAGCTACTATTCTGTATCGCTATGCGAAAAACATGACAAGCAGCGACACATCAGCGAACGGAGAACCGGATGCATGGCCGGACGGCGGCAGTGTATCGCCATTTGCCCGCGAAGGTGTTCAGTATGCGCTGGGAGCCGGATTAATTCGCGGAGACCAGGGATACATTCATCCTACCGGATTTGCAAATCGTGCGCAGACCGCTACTATTTTACAGCGTTTTGTCTCCTATACGGAACGGGAAGAAGCATCTAATATTTCAAATACAAATTCCCAGTATACGATTGAAGCGGATGTAAGACTGACAGGTTCCGGTACCGGATATCATGCAAAACTGGTTGCATGTACCCCAACAAGCGCCGTTAGCTTCGGAATTCAGTACGATCAGTGGGGCGAACCTCCCTATACAGATAAAACGACGTTTTTAATTGAGAATGTGCACTCAAACGATCAGGGTGGACAAGAGTATATCAGAACAGGCTATGCATTTCGAGATAATACATATCATCTTATGCTTACAGTTCAGGAAGACGGCGCATTCGATGTATATGTAAATGGCGTATGTGTAGGAAGCGGAATAAATACAGAACTCGCAGGTCAGGAACTGGCTCTTCGTGTGGAAGGATCCGGACGCAAAAATGGAGACTCTGTTCACGCAGAATTTTCTAACATCTCTTTAAAAGGAAAGGGCGTATACCAGTCAGATAAAACATGGGGAACGCACAACTTTGACTCGAATCCTGGCATATATTCCGATGACAGTCGATTTAACTCTGATAGGGCAATCGTAATTGACGGCAGCATTACAGGACTTTCTGACGAACAGGATTGGGACAATGCATATGGCATCGTATCAGGTACTATCCAGTTTGTAGGATAAGTTTAAAAGGAAACGCCAATAAAAAGCGGGCATCTCTTTTTCTTACATAAAACATTTTTTATGTAAGTGTAAACTACACATAATAAAACACATCCACTGCTAAGCGGCGGATGTGTTTTTATTTACTACCATCTGTATCTTTTTCTAAATAATTACTATAATTATTCCTTAATCCCAAAAACAAAACTCTTCCATAGACTGTTTTTTCAATTATCTCATTTCATCAAATTGTACCCTTATTCTATGCAGCTCCATCTCAAAATCCTGCCTGTTCTTCTGCGATATCGTCTGAAGAATCATTCCAGAAAAGAAAGCCTGAATAGCCGACATCAGAATGAATCCGCATCCGATAAGAGTCGGGAATCTGGGAACCTCCCCTGTCTTGGCAAATGTTACAACGATAGGCGCAAACAGAATTGCAGCAATCATGGTTAAAGCAAAAGCCAGTGTTCCAAAAAATCCCAGCGGCTTATAGGTTCTGTAGAGCTTCGCAATCGTGAGCAGCACTTTCATCCCGTCGGAATAGGTATTTAACTTCGATTCGCTTCCCTGGGGCCTGTCCCGGTAATCAATCACAACATTCTCCACAAACATATTCTTATCAGCAGCATGAATGCTCATTTCCGTCTCTATCTCAAATCCCTTCGATAAGACAGGAAAACTCTTTACAAACTGATAGCTGAATGCCCGATACCCTGTCATAATATCTTTAATATCCGTATGAAACAAGACATTGATACTCTTTCTGACCAGAGAATTACCAAAATTGTGGAAAGGCCGTTTATTTTCTGTAAAATAGGTCGAGGAAAGCCTGTCTCCTACAACCATGTCCACATGTCTCTCCAATATTTTTTCCGCCATCTTCGGTGCAAATTCCGCCGGATAGGTATCGTCTCCATCCGCCATAATATAGCATTCCGCATCAATTTCCCGGAACATCCTTCTGATAACATTTCCTTTTCCCTGCTGATATTCATATCTCACGACTGCACCGGCCTGCCTCGCTATCCGGTCCGTTCCGTCTGATGAATTGTTGTCATACACATAAATTACAGCCTCGGGCAGCGCCCTCGCAAAATCTGTTACTACTTTTTCTATTGTTTTGCTCTCATTATAGCAGGGAATCAAAACAGCTATTTTATCCATAATCAGTTCTCCCTCTGTATAACATATTTCTCTTCAAATCTCTCTATCATTATAGCACATTCAATACGCGCTGTATTCCCCTGCGGATCAATTCTTGTCCCTGAATCCTTTCCGCTTATAATTCCTGTGCCCGTTGCCCACTGCATTGCGTCTGACGCAAAACCGCTCACTCTCGACGCATCCGCAAAATAATTATAGCTGACTTTCTCGCTTACATCATATCCCTGCCTTTCAGCATACCGATACAGCATCGTTGCCATCTGCTCGCGGGTGATATAGTCTGACGGTCCAAACATACCGCTATCATATCCCTTCACAACCCCCTGTGAATTTGCCCACAAAACAGCGTCTGTATACCAGGTTCCCGCTTCTATATCAGGAAAGGCGTTCCAATAAGACATCGAACCTTCTCCATTCATACGATGAAGAATTACTGCAAATTGGGCTCTGGAAACACTGCCTGACGGATTAAAATGAACTTCATCCATTCCGGTCATAATTCCTCGCTGATAGACATAACAGGCCGGCTCATAATGCCATGTTCCTTTCTCTATATCGCTAAACGGAAGTGTAATGTCAGATTCCTGGCCTGCCTGAGTCATATGATTCACTGTCGTCACTGCCTTCCCACAGTTAATCAACCCAACCCCCGGTGTCTCTCCTGGCAATGCCGAAGAAGTATTTTTTATAATTCTTTTAACCTCTCTGGTGGTTAAAGAAGGATTCAGGGAATACATCATAGCTACGGTTGCCGATACAACAGGCGTAGACATGGATGTTCCTTCCTTATATCCATATGAGCTGTTCTTTAAGGTGCTGTACATCCTCGTACCTGGCGCTGCGATATCCTTCCTTGTCCCATAATTGGAAAATCCCGCCCTTACATTGTTCTCATTTACCGAAATAACGCCGATAGTTGAGCTATAATCACTGGGTACATCGCTAATCTGACCTCCGTCATATCTGCCCTCATTCCCAGCCGCGCAGACCAGAGTAATTTGATTATTATAAAGCCGGCTGCATTCTGCTCTTAAAATAGTATCATCTATTTTATCCAAATCAATTCCAAGACTCAAATTGATTACCTTCGCTCCCTGACTCGCCGCATATTCCATTCCAGCAATCAAATTAGCTATACTTGTTGTTTTAACATTAGAGAAAATATCTACCACCATCAGCTCAATCGCAGAATTATCTATGCAGCTTCCCACTCCAGCAATGCCCTGCATATTACTGGCTTCAGCCGCCAAAATGCCGCAGACATGCGTACCATGTCCGACACCTGTTCCAATATATTCTCCATTCGTATAATCGTCGCCCTTTAACGGTCCCAGACTTCCATCCTTTAACACTTCTCCGCTTATATCCAAATTCAGTATATTCTGCAAATCTGGGTGATTGATATCTGCGCCGGTATCAAGAACCGCAACTCTGACCTTTTGATGGGGAAATGAAGAAACACAATTCCATGCTTCCCATACATTAATCTGCTCCAAATACTGCTGCCGCCCCATTCCTTCGTCATTTGGCCCTGTTCCTGTGTTGTCATAAAGCTCTAACGTATAATTGGGGGTAACCGCAATTACCCCCGCTTCCTTTCCATATTCTTCAATGGCGTCGTCCACTGTCATATCGTCAGGGAGTTCTACCAACGCTATTGTCTCTTCTTCAGACTCGGAAAGAATCTCTACTTCATCAGAAATCTCATATATTCCAACTTCTCCACCGCTAACATATCCGGTCTCATACAGAACTAACACTTCATTCTGCGTAAATTCTTCCCCAGTTTCCTCTTCTGCCAAAGCAGAAATCGAAATTTGTAAAAACAGGAAACATACCGAAAAAAAGGAAATAATCAGCTTACCTTTATATATTGCCCTCGCTATTCTCGCCTTCATTTCCACCACTTACATCACCTTTACTATTCTCACCAGCGTCGCCACTTTCATCACTCTGACTGCTCCCGTCACTTTCACTGCTTTCATCACCCTGGCTATTTCCATCGTCCTGATTACTGCCATCGTCTACTCCGCCATCATCGCCTTCCTCAGTCTTATCTCCCTCAGTTTCGCCAAACTTCTCCATAAAACGCGTAATAATCGTCGCACACACAGCTCTATTAGACTTGCCCTGCGGATTAAGCAGACCGCTGTCACCCTTAACCATCTCGATAGCTACCGCCCATTCCATGGCCTCTTTCGCAAAATCACTAACTTTATCTGCATCTGGATATACACTTAAATCAGCCTGGGCGGATACATCCTTGCCGATACTTTTCGCATAGCGATACATCATAAGCACCAGATCTTCTCTCGTAATATCATCAGCAGGCCCAAAGGTTCCATTCTCATAACCTTCCACTACTCCGGACCCAGATAGCTTTGCCCACATTACAGCATTGGTATAAAACTGACCGTCCGCCACATCCGGAAATACTTCTGAGTAATGTACTTCAGGTTCTCCTTCCATACGGTAAAGTATTGTTACAAACTGAGCTCTGCTCAAAATATCCTCATACCCGAATCTGTTCAGAGTCATACCCGTCATAATTCCGGCATTGGCCACATATTCAACATATGGATAGAACCATCCTCCGGGATAGATGTCAAAGAACGGACTTCTTATATTGTCTCCAATCGGCGTATCGCTTTCTACAACGAAATAATTCAAGTCTACATTGCCTTCTATTCCGTCCACAGTACCCTTACTGGTATACTGCCATATGCCATAGTTACCCTTGTAATCGCATACCTCATTATACTGAGCAACCCAGCGGTCCCACTGAGAATACACTTCTTCATCAGTTAAATAGTGCGTCCACCAGTACAGGTTCGCATAAACCCCTGCCTGATACCCGGCTTCCTCAAGCTTATTACAGAAAACAGATGCAAGTTTATCTAAATTTTCTTTATCAACCAGTTCGTCTTCTAAATCATAGAAAACCGGATAATCAGGCTTATGCCCCTTCAACAGACGCAGCGCATGTTCCGCCTCGCTCAACGCCCATTCCTCGCTGGTAATTGTAACTCCTTCTTCTTCGTCATTCCGCGCGTATGAATATAAATATACTCCATAAGGGATTCCCAATCTCTCACATTCAGATACATTTCTCTCCCATTGTTTATCATCGCGATTTTCTGTATTCAAACTATATCCACAACGAATAATTGCAAAATCAATCCCAGAAGCTTTCACTTTTTCCCAGTCAATCTCTTTGTTATGCTCACTAACGTCAATACCTCTGAGAACCGAACGTCCCGCCGCCCGAATCTGAATTTCTTCATCTTCTGGAAGGGCAGGCTCTTCCAAATCAATTTTTTCTCCGTCGCTGTAACGCCAGCTGTTCTCTGCTGGATCTTCCGGCATCTTTATATCTGGTTCAGGAGCGTAATCCTCCCGATTTTCCTCAGATACCGCACCGTCATTTGGCTCTTCTGCCGAAACCAGCATAACATTACCAAACAACAGGCATACCGCAAGCATACTTGCTAAAATCTTCTTGTACATATTCATCCTCCTTATTAACTCCTCAACAATATACATAAACCATTATAAAACAATCTCTTCTTACAATCAAGCAGTAAATAATGTCAATCAATACTGCTGCATACCAACAAGTCTGTATACAATGGCAGAATCCAGCCTTTCTCCAGAAGAGAAAGGCTGGATTTTCTGGTTTCATACATGTGTATTCTTACATGCCATACGAGTTCATAAATCGCATAATAATTGTTGCGCACTGCGCCCTGTCGGCAGTTCCCCGTGGATTTACATTTCCCTGATCTCCAGTAATCAGACCTTTACCAACTGCCCATTCCAATGCTTCCCACGCAAAATCGCTTATTTTCGCTGTATCCGGAAAACTACTTAAGTCGCCTCTCTCTGACACATCTAATTGCAGAAGAATCGCATAACGGTACATCATAACCGCCATCTGCTCCCTTGTAATATTATCAGAAGGACCGAATCTTCCATCGTTATAACCGGAAATAACTCCCGTTTCTTTTGCCCATACGGAAGCCACTGTATAAAACTGTCCTTCCGGCACATCCGGAAATGGTTCCAGATTATATGCCGGCTCCGGCGTTCCCGCCATACGGTGCAAAATTGTTGCAAACTGCGCCCTCGATAATTTTTCACTTGGACCAAATCTGCCGTCACTCATTCCAGTCATAATCCCTCTGGATGATACAAAACCTGCCGACTCCTGATACCAGTCTCCGGAATTTACGTCAGGGAAAATACGGGGGGGGGTATTATCCGGTTTTTGATTCTCTGTTCCTGTATCTGCCGGAGGCTTTGGCGTACTTGTTTCTTTTTTATTCACTGTAACTTTGCAGCTAACACTCTTTCCATTCACTGATTTTGCCGTTATCGTTGCTTCTCCGGCCGAAACTGCTGTTACCGTCCCGTTCGCTACTGTGGCTACTTTTGTGTTGCTGCTGCTCCACCTTAACACTTTGCTGTCCGTTGTATCCGACGGCTCGACTGTGGCTGACAGTGTCCCTTTTCCGCCTTCTGTCAGCGTCAGCTGGCTCTTATTCAAATTTACTTTTGTAATTGGCTTTGCTTTCCTCGTTACCGTAACTTTACAAGCAGCGCTCTTTCCATTTCCTGCTTTCGCCGTTATCGTTGCTTCCCCGGCCGAAACTGCCGTTACCGTCCCGTTCGCTACTGTGGCTACCTTCGCATTACTTGTGCTCCAGCTTAAAACTTTGCTGTCTGTTGTATCCGCCGGCTCGACTGTGGCTGTCAGCGTTCCTCTCCCACCTTCTGTCAGCGTCAGCTGGCTCTTATTCAAACTTACTTTTGTAATTGGCTTTGCTTTCCTCGTTACCGTAACTTTACAAGCAGCGCTCTTTCCATTTCCTGCTTTCGCTGTTATCGTTGCTTCTCCGGCTGAAACTGCCGTTACCGTCCCGTTCGCTACTGTAGCTACCTTTGTGTTACTGCTGCTCCAGCTTAGCACTTTGCTGTCTGTTGTATCCGCCGGCTCGACTGTGGCTGTCAGCGTTCCTCTCCCACCTTCTGTCAGCGTCAGCTGGCTCTTATTCAAACTTACTTTTGTAATTGGCTTTGCTTTCCTCGTTACCGTAACTTTACAAGCAGCGCTCTTTCCATTTCCTGCTCTCGCCGTTATCGTTGCTTCTCCGGCTGAAACTGCCGTTACCATTCCGTTCGCTACTGTGGCTACCTTTGTGTTGCTGCTGCTCCAGCTTAGCACCTTGCTGTCTGTTGTATCCGACGGCTCGACTGTGGCTGTCAGCGTTCCTTTCTCTCCTTCTGTCAGCGCCAGCTGGCCTTTATTCAGACTTACTTTTGTGATCGGCTTTTCCATCACTGTAATCTTGCAGCTGGCGCTCTTTCCAGTTCCTGCCTCTGCCGTTATCGTTACCTCTCCAGCCGAAACAGCAGTCACTTTTCCTTTCACTACTGTGGCTACCGCCGCGTTACTTGTGCTCCATCTTATTGCCTTGCTTTCCGTTGTATCCGCCGGCTCAATTGTAGCTGTCAGTACACTGCTATCCCCTTTCATCAAATCCACCTGCGCCTGATTCAGACTTACTTTTGTAATCGGTTTATCATTCTTGGTAGTTCTACACGAAATTTGTGTGTTTTCAGGCGAATAAGCAGCCGATAGCACCACATCCCCCCAACTCTCTATAGATAATTGATATGCCACAAGATTATAAATAACATTCTTATAACTGTCAGGCATACCATCCGTTACATCCAGTACAAACTCTGTCTGCCCAGAGGCAATCTTCTGTTTAATTTTATCCTTAAAAGGATCAGACCATCGGCTTATCTCTCCAGTGTAAATAAAATAATTATTCTCTAATGCCGTTGATTCATATCCTGGTACAGCTGCCTTGTGGTCCGAATGAACAAGTCCCATAATAGAATCTGTTATTCCAAAATACAGATGTTCCTCATATTCATAAAAAACATTCTCACCCTTATCATCCCATGTACTGTCAACCTGATACCAGTTCCCATTCATTTTTACAGCAGTCCATACGTGACCATTCCCTGTAATCCGCCCGGTTTGAATACCAACTTTATTCAAAAGCATAACATAGGCCCTGTGATAAGCTTCACAAGTTCCTGTTCCTCTGGCGAGCACGCCTTCAGCAGAACAATAACTATAAGAATAGTCATAATCCGCATTGTCCAGAATCCAATCATGCAGCCATAATGCTTTTTCGAAATCTGTGGAACATTCCTTGAGACATTGATCTGCTATAGTATTCACAAGCTGATCTACGGCTGGATAACGACTATCTTCTATTTTAAGGACGTGATCAAATAATCCTGTAGTCACGAACTGAAAGTTACTCATATCAATAGCGCTGAACCGAAGATAATATGTTCCAGATGCAAAAAACGTAAATACAAATTCATTGCTCTCTTTAAATTCGCCATTTTGTCCAAAACTAATATCATATACAAAAACTCGTTCAGAGCCGTCATATATGGAAAGATCTGTAATTTTATACTTATAATTCCCAGAACCTCCTTCTGCCTTCATGCGGAAAGTCGTTGGTTCTCCGCACTTAATCTGAGAAGGATACTCTACGCTGAGGCTTAATCCATTAGCCCTCTGTACAGAATTTTCATCTGCCAAAGCTATTCCTGCCTCCTCTGCCTGTAATGCCTCTAAACCAGCAGTCTGTTCTTCTACCTGTTCCGTCTCTGAGTCTACAGCCACTCCTTCTTCCTGCGCTACTTCCTCATTCGATACCTCTCCCTCATCCTGCGTTACTTCCTCATTCGGAACCATTTCCTCATCCTGGACTATCTCTGCATCGGAAGCCATTTCTTCCTGCGCTCCTTCTACATCCAAAATCACTTCTTCTGCATGAACAGATAATCCCATCATCAACAAACATATCGACATAAACAAAGCAATACTTCTAACTCTTTTCTTACCTCTCATTCCCAGTCTCCTTCAAATAATTTCAAGCCATATCCTTACTGCATCAGTTTTTAACTAACTCCTAAATATCTATACCTAAAAGCACCCCTTTATGGCCATTCGGCCGTTTCATAAGGTATACCCAAGGGCACCCCATTATGGCCATTCGGCCGTTTCATAAGGTATATTTAACGGACTACTGACGTCCGTTAAGGTATAGTATTAAATATATTTTAACTTACTTCATTCTGCCAATCAACAATTTCTTTTTATCTTATCGGATACTCTTTTTGTCTTATCTGAAATTCTTCAGAATCAACACATTATCACACCCTGTACAATGATATTATATTTCAATATGTCTGAAAAGTACTCTGGAAATAGTAAATAAAATGTCCTTTATAAGCATACATTTCCTAAAAATTACCCTGCTCATAAAGGACATCTATTATAAATTGAAATTTTTTGCTACAGCCCGTAGCCTTCCATAAACCGCATTATGATTATAGCACACTGACCACGTTCCGCGCTTCCTCTTGGATTAATATTTCCCTGGTCTCCAGTAATCAGACCTCCGCCAACGGCCCATTCTACCGCCTCCCATGCAAATCCGCTTACTCTGTCTGCATCCGGAAATTCATAAAGATTTCCTCTCGCCGCTGTATCCAACTGTAGATAATTCGCATACCGGAACATCATAAGAGCCATCTGTTCTCTGGTAATTTCATCTGCCGGTCCAAATCTTCCATCCTCATATCCAGTAATTACTCCGGTATCCCTTGCCCACATAACCGCTTCCGTATAGAACTGCCCTTCTGATACATCCGAAAACGCTTCCCAGTCATACCAAACTTCTGGCGTTCCCTGCATACGGTAAAGAATCGTTGCAAACTGCGCCCGAGATAATCTCACCCCTGGACCAAATTCTGCTTCGTTCATACCAGTCATAATATTTCTTGCATATACAAATTTAACCGCATCCTGATACCAGTCTCCGTCATTAACATCCACAAAAGGAAGTGAAACATTCGTCTCATTTTTCGTAACTATCACCTGACAGCTTGCTCGTTTCCCATTATCTGTTGTTGCCGTTATTGTCGCTTCCCCCGCGCCGTAAGCTGTTACCGTTCCGTTCTCTACTCCCGCTACATTTGAATTGCTCGTATTCCACGTAACCTGCGCTTTGATTCCCTGCGGAGCAAGATGGTATTCCAGATAAAAGCTTTCTCCTTCCTTCATCTGTAAAACAGTCTGGCTAAGAAAAATACCAGACACCTCCTCTTTTAACGCAACAGGGGCAACGTACACATTACTTTCACTTTTAGCCGGATCTTTTAAAATCTGATATTCGATTTTTCCGGCTCTCTTTTTTATACCGTAAATGTAACCATTCTTCAATTGTTCGTCTGGTCTATATACAAGCGCGTCTCCCTTCCCATCCAGGGAGATTTTTCTAATCTCAGAAGCCGTATTGTAATACAGTTCATTTTCATGCAAAAACAAACCTGAAAATGCATCTGTATAATAAGCATTACTGCCCCAGACATACCATTTCCCCAAATCTTTCAGCGCAGTCTTATTCTGTCCGTTTCTATTTTGTCTGTACAGGGATGTCCCTTCTACATAAAATCTGTTTTCCCCATTCATAACAATCGGCGATGTAATATTCATCCAATAGGCATTATCATATTTCGTACTGCTACATACCAGATTCGTCAAATCCCATCCGAAATGTTTCCGCTGCTTTATCATAGCGTCACTCAGCAAAAAATGCTCATGATAAGCTCTTCCCAACTTATCGCTGATGGGATCGTCCCAGGTACAGTCAACGTGATAATAAGCTCCGTCAACCTTAACAATATTCCATGCATGATTCATCCCGTTGCTTCCGGTAACATGGCATTCCATTCCCAGCAAACCTAAAATATATTTGTATGCTTCCGCATATGCCTGACAGACTCCAATCCCGTTCATAAACAGACCGCCTGACCGAAAAGAATCGGAAGGAATCGTACCTGCATTGTAGTTATCCTCATCATACTCATACTGACACACAAAATAATCATGTACAGCCAGAGCCTTTTCTTCCTCAGACATCCCCTCCGACACCTGATTCAAAATCACAGATATCTCTTCCTCTACCGCCAGAATATGGGCTTTTGTTTCTTCATGGTTCATCGGATTAGTTAACTTGATATAGGTCCAGGCTCCTGAATCATAGCTATAATAAAAATCCGCGTTGATTCCATTACTCAAATAAGGTGAAAAAACAATCAGCTCGCTAATCTGGTACCTGTTAACATCAATCGCCATCCCCTGGACGTCTACACCCTGTTCCCCTGCCAACAATGCATTCTTTATCTTCTGACTCAGTTCAAGAAGAAGCCGAATCTCATTATATTCTTCAAACGCCTCAACTTCTCCGCACCGGGAAGCGTCCGGATCTACCTTCTCATATTGGGATACATCCTCTAAAGGCCCGGTTGGATAGACTACTGTTTCTTCCACAGTTTCCTCTGCATAAACTGTAAACGGCTGCACAAATGTCAACAACAGCAACAGTATCATAAATAAGCTAATTTTTCTTTTCATACAATGCTCTCCTTCTTATTCTTTTTATTTTTGATTTCATAATAACTCTGTCTAAGTTGGCAGTTCTGCTTTCAGTGCAAGTCCCCAAAAGTAAGGCAGCCCCAACATCATTGGATACACGTATCTAAGCAGCGCCAGAGGACCGGCCAAAACAGTCAGATAAAGGGACATGGGCAGAACAAGCGCAGACAATACTTTGTAATCTCTCCTATAACAAACATAACAAATTAGCAACAAATACAAATGCAATGTTGACGCTATAGAAAACAGCCAGCATAATCCCTTCACTGCTCCCGGAGAATATTCTTCACCGATTTTCCTGTATTGCTCCGCAAGCCCTTTCAGCAGTGGATAACGTTTCGTATGAATCCCTGTTTTATAATTGGAATTCGTATATTCAATATAGCGGTCGGAATATTCTCCAGATATTTCATGGAAAATATACCAATATCCCCTTGTATTATTAAGCGCTGCCTCAATATAACTTCCCGGATACTTCAGACCTATCTGTGCCCAGACCTTTATAAATCTGCCAAGTCCCATTTTTTTAAGCTCCTTAGAATCCAGATATGGACGTATCATATCCGAATTTTCCGGCTTATACATATTCTGATAATCCTCCCTTGTCCCCTCTGGAAAAACAGTAAAAATAACTTTCTTTTCTTCTTCTGTAAAATCACCTCCATGCTTAATATAAGTATTAGTAATCTGCTGAGTCGGAATCGACATCATTTCATTAATACTTCTTCCATAAATCACCCCTAAATGCTCATACAAGGGTCCTGTAATCAGAAAATAAATACAAATTACCAGCGAAAATATTATAACCAACCGCCTTCTGGCATATTTACAGCGAATAAAGGCAACCGGTAAAAATATAATCAATGCATAAACACTGTTACTCCTATAAAACAAAAAGAGAAATAGAAAAACAGTCAATAAAATGCTTTTTTTCATTTTTTTCAAAGACATACCGTCCGAATATATTCCTTCGCCAAAGATAACTATTATCCAAACAGTAAAATACGCATAAGCAACATCTTTCGCACAATTTACTACAAACAAATGATTAATGGGATGAAGCGCAAAGAAAGCCAGCGAAATAACATAAACCAAAATACTGTCTGTTTTTCGGTAAATCAGAGTAATAATATAACTAAAAGTTACCGATGCAAAAATAATTTGCAAAATAATATAAAATGCAACTCCTCCTTCCCAGCTTCCAAATATCATTTTTCCAACAGTCATTATGCCATATATGATTGCTGAACTGATGACCGGCTGATTATTACCTATATTTCCAGTCACAAACTGCCACACCTGATGAGGCGCATCGTAGGAAAACACTCCCGGAAAAGAGGCGAGAAACACAGGGATATAGCAGATAAAAACTATTAAAAACGATGTGAAAAACACATGTTTTTTTAGATATATCACCAAAGTTGATTTCGCCCCAACAGCATCCATATATCCTTTTTTTCCACCGGAAAATCTGTCAAGCCACATGAACAAAATCATAATCCCAAACGCGCAAAAACATGTCCCCAGGCAAAAGATTAAAAAATCTTTTATCGTCAGACAGGATATATAATGATACTTCTGTAATATCCTCCCTACTACAAAAAAACCAGAGAATAAAACTGCAGACAGTATGGAATATATAAACAGTCTATTTTTATTCATAACTTTCTCCCACAAACTTTATGTCTATAATTAAATAATACTACCTTCAATAAATCTATGGTATTATTATACTAAAAAAGAACCGGCCTTTCAATCTTCTTTCTTTGAGAAATAATTATTCACATTTTCCCCAAAATAAAATCCCTCTCTCCCCAGAATCAACGCTCCAGAGAGAAGAGGAATTTTCTCAGCCTTTCATTACTTTAAATATTTAAAGTCCCATATATTTTTGCACAAAAACTGTCATAATTTTTGCACAATGTCCACGCTCTGCATATTTCTGTGGATTGATGTTGCCTTCATCACCAGTAATAAACCCATTTCCAACTGCCCATTTCATGGATTCTACCGCATATCCACTCACACTGTCTGCATCTGGGAATTTACTTAAATCTCCTTCTTCCGCCAGCTCAAAATCAATATGTTTTGCATAGCCAAGTAACATCTTTGCCATGTCTTCACGTGTGATAGCATCTCCTACGCCAAAATTTCCATCTGCATAGCCTTCAACTACACCTGATTCTTTTGCCCACATAGCCGCTTTTGTATAGAACAGCCCATCTTCTACATCCGGAAAGACTTCTGGATCATATGCAACCTCTTTTTCTCCGTCAAAACGATAAAGCATTGTAACAAATTCGTCTCTATGCATTTCTCTGCCCGCGTTAAACATGCCGTTATCTTCACCGGTCATAATTCCTTGTTCAAGCATAAACAAAGCAAATTCTGCATACCAGTCTCCTTTTTCATCGCCATTGTCTACTTTTACATCTGGATATGGATTCAGAACTCCACCTTCCATATTCAATCTGGCTGAACCAGAAAAATAGGTTTTTAAGTCTCCCGCCTCTTCCGTACCAGAATATACGTCTACTCCAAATTCAAACCAGGACGGCGTTGCATTCTCTGGTATTTTTACAGTAAGTGTTCCTTCTACTGTCTCATCTGCTGCTAAAACAAGCTTTCCTTCTGGAGTAAGTTCTTTCTTCCACGTAAGAGCAGGTTTCACATCATCTACCCATGCTCCCTTCATCATGGAAGCTGTCCATGAACATTCAAAAGAAAGAGCATCCACCTCTTCTTCTGTTGTATTTGTAACCGCTACTCCAATCTCTACTTCTTCACCGCGCTTTACAGTCAACTCTGATGGCGTAAACGTTCCTTCAAAGGCTGTATCTCCAGCATTTGACTCATAGGAAGCATATCCTATTGAAGTCCATGTGCTCGCATCAGACTTTACTCTAACATTTACATGGAATGGATTGGTCTCGTCAAATTCCTTTTCAACCGTTCCTGTCACTTCAAACGTAATCTTATCTTCAGGCGCCATATCCTTTTTTAGCACTGCTTTAGGATCTCCGCCATCATGTTCGCCATAGTTTTTGCTAACCGCATCATTTTCAATAATGTTCCAGCCGTTTTCAATTGCAACTGTCTTTGAATCATCAGAAACAAGTATCTGCACTACATTTGCCTCATAGGTTTCTTCAGATATATTCTCTATATCGACCTGCAGCGTAGCCTCTTTTCCAACTTCAATCTCTCCAACTGGATTAATTTTTATACTAAGCTTCTCCTCTTCTGCCCTAGAAGTAAATCCTGGCATAGCCGTAAACAGTACCGCTGCCATCATTATAAAACTTATTCCAATTTTCTTTATTTTCATATGTTACGTATTTCCTTTCGCTTAATCTCATGTAATTATAATAGTTGCCTTCATGCTACTCTGAAATAACATTATTTATAAATCTGCTCATAATTGTAGCGCACACAGCACGACTTGCATTACCCTGTGGATTCAGACTTCCGTCAGCGCCTTCTCCACTTATCAGTCCTGTCGCTACTGCCCAGCTCATCGCATCCCATGCAAAATCACTTACATTGCCACTGTCAGGAAACGCCCCTAAATCTACACTGCTGGAAACATCCTCTCCCACTTTGCCTGCATAGCGGTACAGCATTGTTGCCATCTGCTCCCGGGTTATCTGGTCAGCGGGACCAAAGCTACCGTCCTCATATCCGGTAATCACATCTGTTGCCCATGCCCATATAGCCGCATCTTTATAAAATGCGCCGTCATCCGGTACATCCGAAAATACAGGCTGATAAGGCACCTTCGGCTCCTCACCGGACATCCGGTACAATATGGTTGCAAACTGGCCTCTGGATAATTCCTCACCAGGTCCGAACGTATCGTATGTAAGCCCAGTCATAATTCCATAATGATAGATTTCCATTACATATCCATAGAACCACGCATCTTCCGTCACATCTGTAAATGGAAGTGCTTCGCATGGTAAAACATTAAACTGCGCTGTAAGTCCTTTATAAGTTACCGTAACTGCTTGCTTCTCATACAGATTTGAATCAAAATCACTGCACATCTCTTCCATAATCGGCATAAAAGATGTACCATGCTCACATTCAACCTGAAGCGCAAGGCCTATGTCGTCGATAGACCTTCCTGGAGGCATTAAATAAGAAACATTGCTTCCCTGATAAATCGAAATACTTGTTGGTGTACAAGAACCGGTAAACAACTGTACCCAGGAAGGCCCGTCTTCACTGTAGCCGACGCCAAGATGAGTATATTCTTCCGTAATCATATTAGCCAAATGTCCCGGACTCTCCAGCCAGTCTTCCCATACATCATATGCATTTAATTGTCCTTGCGCAATATTCTCGCCAGCATAATTATAGTATACTCCTTGTTCGGCTAAAGCTGTCTCTGGTCCTGTTCCATCTGGACGGACATGTTCAAAGCGTATTGGTAATTCATTGGCTCTCACATTCGCCGCTGCCTGCATATTCATCATCATAGACAGAGGTTCTATTCCCAAATACATACGTGTAAAATTAGTCAGGTACAATACTTCCCATTCTTCTGGTTTGCACTGAAGTTCTTCTCCTGAATATGCCTGTACTCCATCATCCGGTCTCTCAAGCAATTTCGGCAGATTCTCCATCCCTTCAATACGTTCCACAAGTCCTTCCGGTACACCCACATCTTCTAGCGCAGTCTCCTCGCCTTCTGACTGGCCAATTTTTTCAGCCGTTCCGATATCCGGTGAGGCATACTCCTCTGCATTTGCAGGTAAAATTGCAAAATTCAGCAGAAAAATAAACACCAGCATTCCTGACAACACTTTTTTCATAGTCTTTTTCATAAATCTGTTACCTTCCTTTCTTTCCTTTCATTTTCCTGACTGTCCACCGTAACGGAGCAGTCGCTCTCCAGCTCGTGGAGCTCTCATACGTTCTGATAATCTGCTTCTTTTCTCTTAGCACCTCCTTTACTCTTTCCTCGGCCTCCAGCCTCTTAGCTTTTTCAACCTCAAACTGCTCTCTCAAGGATACTTCTCTGTCATGCAAATACCTATCATAATAGATATGCGTTCCCATCAGCTTGTAAAAATCCTTCTCATAAAATCCATATTTGCTTTCCAGTACATCCTTTATCGCTGGGTTTGCAAATATCTCAAGGAATTTTTCTGTCCCTGCCGGCTGTACCGCCTGGGACGGCTGAATCGGTTTACATAGCAGAAAAGCTTTCTCACATTCCAGCTCCTCATAAGATTTTGCATCCGGATTCTGAAATTCACTCCGAAACGTTCTCTGAAATAATTCGCCGCTCATATCGTCGAAAAAGTGTCTTCTTATATCCACACATTCGTTGTAGAAACGCAGCGAACTAATAT
The DNA here is from genome assembly GCA_910574185.1 of Lachnospiraceae bacterium. Classification (GTDB taxonomy): domain Bacteria; phylum Bacillota; class Clostridia; order Lachnospirales; family Lachnospiraceae; genus Claveliimonas. Next base: position 154,178 of record CAJSZQ010000002.1, on the reverse strand, counting down.
CGGATACATTGCTGTTGTTCTGAAGCCTGCTCTTGTCATCGAACCGCCTCATAGCCAGCAGACGCTCTTTCATTACATACAGCGGATACCTCTTCGCAATTCTAATCCAATAATCAAAGTCATGAGACTGCATATAACCGGGATTAAATCCGCCGACTGCCCGCATCACCTCCGTTTCCATTAATACGGAAGGATGCGAGAGACAATTGCCAATCAGGAAAAACGTCAATAGACAGTCCTCCTGACCCGTAAATTCCGTCTCAAACAGATGCAGAAGCTCTGCATTGCCATCATTTATATTATTTCCATCCGTATCAATCAAATCAATCCACGAAAAGCAAATCTTATATTGTTCGCTGCCCTTTAAGAATTCTACCTGCCGGCTTAGCTTATCCGGATACCAGACGTCGTCGCTGTCTATACGGGCAAGATACTCTCCTCTTACCTTCTCAAACCCGTAGTTTGTCGCATAGCAAATATGCCTGTTTGACTCCAGCCGGTAAACTTCCATCCGTTCATCCTGAAAAGATTCTATCACCTCACAGGAACCGTCTGTTGAGCCGTCGTCTACAATAATAAACTGAATATTCTTGTAGGTTTGTCCAAGAACACTCTCGATTGTCTCTCCTATTGTTTCTTCATGGTTGTAATTGACCATCAGAACGCTAACCAAAGGTTCTTCCATCACTCCGCCCTCCATAAAAGCAATCAACAGCCGAATGGCCATCATGGGGCGCCCTGGCGGGATACCTACCGTAACAACCGATCCAAATCTGCAAACTGCAGCCTTGCCTTACTCTTCAATCCTTTCACATCCATCACGTTTCCGTCTATCAGATGTTCCACCGCTTCACTTGCACGAATCTTCTTCAACTCTTCCAGAAGAATGTAATCTTCTACTCCCAAATCTTCCAGTGTGTGCAATGTCTTTCTATCATATACAACCGGCAGCACTTTCTTCTCAGCCAGCCAGCCCAGTATAATACTGTGAAATCTGGTCCCCACAATCAGTTCCGATTCATAGAATTGTTTCACACATTCCCTCTCGTTCATATCGTAAAAAAAGGTACTGACCGCTTCTTTATACTTGTCGCCCATTCTGTCAACGATAATACTGACAGCCTTTTCATCCTCCTGCATTCTGCAAAATGATACAAATCTAACCGAATACCCTTTTTCAATACACTGCTCTGCCAGTTCTGCCATTAAGCTATAATATTCTTCCGCATACTGACTGATACTATACTTTCCGCCTCTGTTGTCCAGATAAACAACAGAAAATAAAGCTTGCTTTTTCGTTCTTATCTTCTCAGTCTGCCTGTAATTAAATACAACATCCGGCGCATATCTTACATTTGGAAAATCGTTAAAAAGTTTCTTAGAATATCGATCCCGAAAGCATACTCCCTCATAAGAACTTAAAAGCTTCCTATAAGAACGGTAATAATTATCATCCGTATACGGTCCAAAATTGGCCCCCACAACAAATAACCTTCTGCTCAATGCTCTCAACTGACAGTCCAGATGATATGCAGCAGTAAAATCGTCCTGATGCTGAACAAAAACAGAGCCGCCAATATGAACCGCGGCATAGGAGCTCTTCAGCAACAGCTTCCACATACCATTATCGCAGTTCTTTATCCGCTTCAGTATCTTGTCCATATAACGCACCGTCTTATCCTCCGGCGAGAATACACGCAGATTCTTCAAATCCGCATATCTCTTCTTATAAGAAGAATCTGCACAAATGACAAATCTGGTCTTCGGATATCTCTCGCACAGAATCCTGATTAATAAATCATCCCCCAGATTTCCCGCCGCATAAGCATGAATAAATACTCTTTTCACTTCGTAATCTCACATTCTTCAAGTCTATACCCAAAAACATCCCATTATGACCATAACGGGATGCCTGGAAGGTATACGAAATTATGGTAAATCCAAAAACTTATCTATAAAACTTTTATTAAATTTTACCATATTTATACCAATTACTCAACACTTCTCTGTTTATATTTATTTTTTCTGTAACAGTTCAGCCTTCCGGATTCCTGGCTACTCAGGTTCATTGGCTGCTAACTGCGCAGCAAGTGCGCAGTTGCAGGCTGAACTGTTACTTTTTTTCTTTCTGTTGCCGGTTACAGTTCACAGGTCATTTGGTAAACAGCGGATTGAATCAGAAGCATGTCTCTAAGCAGACAATTCAGGAGTGTTTTTCATGGAATTGAAATAGCAGCTTATGCAGACTTAGGCGCGAAGGCTTTCCTGAGCTGCTTAGTCTGCGTTAGCTGACAGTTCAATGGAATGATACTCCGTCTGCTTAGAGACACGCTCCTGATTCAATCCGCGTCCGGCAGGCGATGTGTGGTTACTATTCACTGAGTATCTGACAAACTGCCCTGTCGTTACTTTATAACCGTATCCGTCCTATAGACGTTATATTGTCCTCCCGCCTCGTCAATCACATAAGCATGAATCTGGTACTCTCCCTCTGCTTCCGCGAAGGACGCCATATTGACATATGTACTATAAACTCCTTTTTCGATTTCTTCCAGTTGAATCCATTGCAAGTCGCTCTGATCCTCATTTTTCCAAACAGCAATCATTGCCGAAGCAATCCCATTGGGAACGTCTGTTATATTCCTCAGCGTTACCGGCAGAATACCTATCTTTTCCCGATATGCTTCAACCTGAAGCTCCGCCTTCGGTCTATGCTTTTCTTCTACATTTTCCACTTTTATATCAGCAAGTTCTTCCATCATAACCGACTTTCTGGTAATTTCCTGTTTTTCTTTCTCAACGCCAAACCGCTCCGTCAAAGTCTGTGCAGAAGAGAAAAGATTCGTTCCAAGCCCCAGACGATTCCCTTCTATTTCTACGCCCATCGCCGCCAGCGTAGTCGGAAATATATCAAACGTTGTATAATTCCTCTCGATATTCTCCGTCACTTCCACCGACGGATTAATAAAGGTTGTATAGACTTTTCTGACATACTCACTATCCACGTCGTCACAGAAATTACTGTCCATCGTTGGATGATCTCCCACAATAACAATTGCGGTATCTTCATAAAAAGGCTGTCTCTGTATCCAGCGGACAAAAGATTCTACCTGACGGCTTGCACAGGAAAATACATTCGCATACTGATCATCTTCCCAGTCATTCTCACAAATCTCACAAAAATATCCGTTCTCAAAATGAGTATCTACCGTCAGCAAAGTCAGATTAAACGGCTCATCCTGCCTGGATAACTCTCTTAATTTCTGCCTGGCAAAAGAAAACAACTTACTATCCTCATATCCCCACCACACACGATAATCTTCAGGAAGCATCCCAGACTCACAGGCATAGGGATGGTCCACAATCTCATAATTACCATGCTCTGTAAAATAAAGCCTTCTTCCTCCAAACGTTGCGTCCGAACCAATCATCAAAGTCTGCGAATATCCTTCCTGCTTAAGCAAATCGCCCAAAGTAACCGCTCCAGGGAAAAAGGACTCCTGCGTATCCATACTATTATCTTCAATTGAAATATTCAGCGGAATCCCGGACGTTTGCGCAAACATCGCCGCAATCGTCCATGTCGCTCCGGGCATTGCATATCCTCCGTTCAGCTCCTTATTTTCACCGGAGAAGTCCTCGTTCTCCTGCGCCAGAGCTGTCAATTCCGGAATTACATCTTCTTCAAACGCCCCTCCATTTTCCATATCCGTATAGGTTGTTTCCATTGATTCCAAAAATATATATACCAGATTACGCTTCTTCTCCGGGAATATTAGATTCACATCCGACGGCGATACATAATTATCATCTATAAATGTAGAATATACGCCCTGTGATTCCGCATATGCGCTTACATCCAGCTTATTCCACGCCATCCGGACAATGATTCCGGATACGGCAAGCGGTACTATAATTCCCGCCGCCATCGCTATATAGTACTTCTTTTCCTTCCGAAATGCGGAAAATATTACCAATGCAAGCAGCAAAACAAGAATTGCCGGCGCAATACACAAGTTAATGTATTCCTTTACCATTCCCATATTCGTTCCTTCCAAAGGCGCAGTCAAATGATACATCAACTCATCCATGGAAAGATTACTCCATGTATCAAACATCCATCCGATACTCAGGCACAAAATTGCAGCCGCAACCGATATCAGTACGGCAATTACAGTTCCGGCAATCTTCAGTAATTTTTTGATTCGGCATTTTATCTTATCAGTCATCTTATCTTTGCATCCTTTCGGGTATAGAATTATCATCTTTCAGTCCAAAGAATCTGACTCATTATAACATGGAAGAAGTCATATTTCCACATAATTAGACAAAAGAACGCCGGTATAATATGTAAATATTGTCTCCTCTTTTTTCCCAATACTGACGGTTTCAGAGCAAAACAAGAACTGATAAAAAATATGAAATCGCACGATATCTGCCCGGAGCTTTTATTTTCTCTCCGGCATCCGAAAGTCCGCAAGCGCCCGGTTCAGATAATCATTGAACGGTTTCATCATCCGAAATATTGTAACTGCATGATTTAGAAACGCTTCCCCGTCTCCAAATTCGGCGTCTGTAATCGGATATTCCAGATACCAGCTTTTATATTTCAAGAACTCTGCCTGCGGATGCTCTTTGTCATAACCGGCGGGAACTCTTTTAAGAGCCGTTCCCCGCAGTGTGAAATGCTTCCGGAAATCAGAAGCGTCAAGAATCTCCTCCCACTCCCTGCCATTAGCCGCTATATAATCCCGTACCATCGCCGTCGCATCCTTAAACATATCTGCAAATAACCCGCCGCCCAAAAAGGACTGCTCTCCCGGTTTCACCATCAGGTAATACCCCACAGGAACCGGCAGTTTCCCTTTAGAGGAAATATGTGCGCGAAACGCCGGGTTATAAGGCGATTTATCATGGCTGAACCTCGTATCCCTCACCAGCTTGAAAGTCAGGTCTTTCGGCTGATTCTGGAGAACGCTGCTGTCAAACTCCCCAATCCTGAAAATAAGTTCCTGTATCAGTGACTCGAACTCCGCATTCGCTTCCTTATATTCCGCCTTATGCGCATGATACCATTCACGTTCATTAAATTTATTCAGCTCCGTAAGATAATTTAAAATCAACTGAGTATTCATCTTTCTCTTTTCCTCCCTAAGCATTGGTCACTACAGAATACGACGCACCGTTCAAAAACTCTATTATAAATTCTTTCAGACTCTCCGGCGGCTGATAAGCCTTACAGAAAGAAAACGTCTGGGACAGATTATCGATTTCTTCCATAGCCTCCTTTACCTCCAGCGCAGTCTGTCCCAAAAAAGCCGCCGATGTATAATTTAGCTGCTTCGGTATTATCCTGTGGCTTTGGATTGCATAATTTACTCGCTCTGAACATCTGCATTTACCCCCTCCGTATTCACCGCAATATTCGGACAGGAAGTCCGCCATCTTCCGCCGTACTCTCACCAGTCTCTGTCTGTAAGCCTCCGGGGTAATTCCCAGAATATCCCCGGCAATCCGACTGTCGATTTTGAACATCGTACCTAAAATGAAAACACATCGGCTCTCGGCATCCAGACACTGTAACATAACATTCGTGCATGACATCTTCAGTTCCTCTGCCAGAATGGATTTTTCCACATCCTGCGTCAAATCCGGCACGTTATGAATGTCTGCATTTTTAATGTCGTCTCCATAAAACCCAAAACTCAGCGGGAACTTCGCAAACATATGCTTTTTGTAGTCTTTTAAGTGGTTAACCGCAATGCTGAACACCCAGGTGGTAAAAGAGCTTTCTCCTTTGTAGGACGACAGGTGGGTCATAACCTTAAGCAAGATATCCTGGGACGCATCCTCAGCATCCGGAAACGTTCCCAGCATTCGCAGGGAAAGGTTAAAAACCAGCTCCTGTACGCTTGATAGTACCGTCTCTAGAGATTTCTTATCCCCTGCCACAGCCTTTTCGACCAATGCTATCAATTCCTCATTTGATAATTTACCCATAATCTCCTCTTTTCTGGAGCGCCTTTTTCATACGGAAATCATGTACCGGAATTCTCGATGCGCTCCTAATCAAAGTATTCCCTTCCATACATGATTAGACGATAATTTCCCACCTGTGTGACAGAAAAATTTTATTTTTTTTCACTTAATCACATATAATATTTAATATGTATGTCTTCTTCTCAAAAATTCATATACAAAACCCGGATTCCTGCCTTTTCAAGCGCTGGTTCTCATGTAGTTACAAGGGAGTAATCATTGATATTTCCTGTACAAATACAATTATATATGATTGTCTCACTTTTACAACCAGTTTTACATATTTCAGCTAGTAAAATCAACAAAACTGGTTCAAAAAATGAGACAAACAATCATTATGACATATGGAGGATATACATCATGCCAAGACCAAAGGCACAGACCGGCGAAAAAAATCTTATCAGCCAGCAATTAATTGAACTTCGCAGACGAAACGATTATTCCCAGCGGGATTTGGCCTACAAACTGCAGCTTGCCGGATATGACATGGATAAAAATGTAATTACAAGGATTGAGACCAATAAGCGCTATGTTACGGATCTGGAATTAAAAGCCCTGTCCGAGATTTTCAACGTATCCTATGATTTTCTCATCGACGGAAATATTGAAACCGAAACACCTAAAACTGAAGAAACACATCCATGTGACAGCACTTCTAATTAGTACTACAGAGCAGGAGCAGGTCTCTAAGCAGACAATTCAGGAGTGCTTTTCATGGAATTGAAATAGCAGCTTTTGCAGACTTAGACGCGAGGGCTTTCCTTGGCGGCTTAGTCTGCGTTAGCTGCCAGTTCAATAGAATGTTACTCCGTCTGCTCAGAGACCTGCTCCTGATTCAGCCCGCGTCCGGTAGGTGAACGCAAAAACTGCAGCGTAGGATTGGATTCCTGTTATATATTTTGCAAAATATAAAAATATATTATATAATTATCTCATAATTTAGGAAAACTGCTCTCCTGAGCCGTTTTCTTTCAGGAGGTTTCATATGAACAGTAAGGAATATACAATACAGCCACACCCGACGCCTAATAAACCGCATTCGGAAGAAATAATGGATAAATTAAGTCTTCCACGCACCATCCACATGGTTCCTTTAGACTATGTGAACGGTTTCTCCATTCGTCCCGGATTCTATGATATCAACGGAGCAACAGCTATTCCCGGCGGCGTTAATTTTACCGTATATTCTCATGGCGCCACCAGCATTGACCTGCTGCTTTTCCACCGGGAAGAGGAAGAGCCCTTCGTGGAAATCCCATTTCCGGAACATTATCGAATCGGTAATGTATATTCTATGATTGTCTTTAAACTCAATATTGAAGACTTTGAATATGCATACCGGGTAGACGGACCCTACGAGCCGGACAAAGGACTCATTTTTAACCGGAATAAATATCTCTTAGACCCTTATGCCAGAGCCGTTACCGGCCAGAGCAAGTGGGGCGCCACTTCCCCAAAAGGTCAGCAGCACTACAAAGCCAGGGTTGTCAAAGATGACTTTGACTGGGGCGCCGCGCCGACTCCTCTGCTTCCCACAGAAGATTTGATTATCTATGAACTTCACGTAAGAGGATTTACCAAACACGATTCCTCCGGCGTCGCACATCCTGGAACCTTTGCAGGCCTCAGGGAGAAGCTTCCCTATCTTCTGGAACTTGGGGTAAATGTTGTGGAACTGATGCCGATTTTTGAATTTGATGAGATGCAGGACTACCGCGAGGTAGACGGTGAGAAACTCTACAATTACTGGGGCTATAACACAGTAAGCTTTTTCTCGCCCAATACCAGCTATTCCGCAAGTATTGAATATAACAGAGAAGGCAACGAATTAAAGCACTTAATACAAGAATTCAATCAGCATGGTATCGAAGTATACTTAGATGTGGTCTTTAATCATACGGCAGAAGGCAATGAACATGGTCCTTTCTTCTCTTTCAAGGGCTTTGATAACAACATATACTATCTTCTGACTCCGGATGGAAAATACTATAATTTCAGCGGCTGCGGCAATTCCTTAAACTGTAATCATCCGATTGTACATCAGATGATATTAAACTGTCTGCGCTACTGGGTCACCACCTATCACATCAACGGATTCCGCTTCGATTTAGCCTCTATTTTAGGACGCAATGAAGATGGTTCGCCGATGAACAAACCGCCTCTTTTACAATCGCTTGCCTTTGACCCGATTCTGGGCGATGTAAAATTAATCGCCGAGGCATGGGACGCAGGCGGTCTCTATCAGGTCGGCACCTTCCCTTCCTGGAATCGGTGGGCAGAGTGGAACGGAATTTACCGCGACGATATGCGCCGCTACTTAAAAGGCGACGGAGGCATGGCCCAGGCTGCCGCTATGCGCATCGTTGGCTCCAGAGACATTTACGAAGCTCGTAACCGGAAAAATGCTTCCGTAAACTTCATCACCTGCCACGATGGATTTACGTTATATGACCTGTTTTCATACAATGAAAAACACAATGAAAAGAACGGATGGAATAATACCGACGGCGCGAATGACAACAACAGCTGGAATTGCGGCGTCGAGGGCGATACCGATAACTCTGAAATTCTTGCTCTGAGACAGCGAATGTGCCGCAACGCCTTTGCTCTGCTTATGTGCAGTCGCGGGATTCCTATGTTCCTTGCCGGAGACGAATTTTGCAATACCCAGTTCGGCAACAATAATGCTTACTGTCAGGACAATCTTACCTCCTGGCTGGATTGGCGCCTGTTGGAAAAGAATCAGGATATGTTCCAGTTTTTCTGTTATATGATACGGTTCCGCAAGGAACATCAGATACTGCGTACCAATGTCAGCGGCGGCGTATTCGCTTTCCCAGATACCAGTTTTCATGGGGTTACTCCATGGGTGGAGCATTTTGAAGAATACGACCATTATGTAGGCGTTATGTTCGCCGGACAGGATAAGAGAAACGGGCCGCAGGTTATCTACATCGCTTCCAATGCTTACTGGGAATCTCTTGACGTAACCCTGCCGGAACTTCCCGCATCCATGTGCTGGCATGTAGCCGCCGATACATGGGAAAAACAGCAGAATATTTACGGAATCTCCAGCGACAAGATTACCGTCCGTCCCAGAAGCGTTATGATTTTAATAGGAAAATAAAAATACAGTGGCAGCAGGCTTGTTTTATGCCTGCTGCCATTAATATTTAAAATCAGAAAATATATATCATTAAGAAAATTAATCCGATGCCGACTGTTTAGACGCCTCAGAGAAAGATATCGCAACTTCATTCTTTCTCATAAACAGCAGACCGAAAGACCCAGGACCACAATTGCTGGCAACTGCCGAAGAAGCTTTCTGCAGGTAAACCCTTTCAAATGGGCAGTATTGCTGTACCAAATCCCGAATATACCGAACTCTTTGTTCATCCAGTCCCGCATAAGTAATGAACAGAATCCGACGGTCAATACTTCCCCCAGTGCGAAATACTCTCCGCATATACTGCTTCACCATCCGCGAAAAATCGCCGGAAGTCAAGCCTCCCACCACTATCCTGCTCTTACGAAGCATAATAACCGGATGGAGCAGCAACGCATCACAAAGAATCTGTACTCTTCTTGAAATCCTTCCCGAACGAGCCATCATATGGGTACTGTCGATAATAAATGCGGATGAAATATAGTGCTTTAATTTTTTCACTGCATCTGCAATTTCTGTCTTCGTAGCATGATTCTCGGCCATGGAAGCGGCATACAGTACGACCAGTCCCATACTGCTGGAAAGATGTCCGGAGTCAAGTACCGTAACATTTTCAAAAGACTTCGCCGCCTCAACGGCATTATAGTATCCCTGGCTGACATGCTTCGCCATTGTGATATGTATCACATTCTGAGCCACTATCAGTTTATCTGCAAAAAACCGTTCATAATCTTCTACTTCCGGAGGCTGAGAGCTTCCACTCCGGCCTTCTGAAATATGCATCAGCAATTCATCTGCATTAAGCTCCAATTCATCCAGAAAACGTCCCTCTTCCGTACATACATAATACGGACATACAGAAATTCTAAATTCTTCTATAAGAGATTCCGGCAAATCGCATACACTATCCGTTGTAACCATAATAGAGAGCCTGTGGGTCTGCTCAAAAATCAGCACATCCTTTCCTATTTCGTCCTGATCCGCCGCTTCGCTTAACTTCACAAGTTCTTTTGGCAAAATACTCAGTACAGCCGCCTCAAGCAGCGCACCGCTAACCGGTTTCGCCAAATAACCGTCAAATCCTTCTTTCCGGTAAAGAAGCTGATTATCACTTCCCGCATTGGCCGTCAGCGCAATAACAGGCACGTCCCGACACAGCCCTCCCGGCTGAATGCGCAGTGCATGAAAACACTCAATCCCGTCCATCTCTGGCATCAGATGATCCATAAGGATGGCGTCATAATGTAGATTCTGCGTCAGCCTCAAACATTCTGCCCCACTTAAAGCAGTGTCTATCTGAATCTTCGTCTCGGAAAGAAGCTTACGCACCACCATAAGATTCATCTCATTATCGTCTACCACAAGAATATGCGCGTCCGGCGCTTCAAAGCTCTGTCTGTACTGCTCCCCTCCATGGCTCTTTCTACGAGACGTCAGAGTAAATGTACCCAGTTCTTTATCGTCAATAATATCCTGCTCTAACATGACAACAAACTTGGAGCCTTTTGTATAGACGCTGTTGACGCTAATCTCCCCGCCCATCAGTTCTACCATCTGCTGAACAATACTAAGTCCCAATCCGGTTCCCTCAATATGACGGTTTTTCTCTTCATCCACCCTTTTAAATGCATTAAAAATATAGGGGATATTCTCCTTTTTCACTCCCAACCCGGTATCTTCCACCGAATACCAGACCCGCACCCTGTTCAGCGTCACCCGCTCGCATCGAACAGAAAGTGTAACGGAACCTTCGCTGGTGTATTTGACAGCATTATTAAGCAAATTAATCAAAACCTGCTTAATACGAACCTCATCTCCGCAGAGCATGCTTGGAATAGAAGAATCCACATGCAGTTTAAACTCCAATCCCTTGTCCTTCGCCTTAATCCATATCATATTGACAATTTCCGAAAAAAGCTCTCCCGTCTCATAGGAAACATTGACAATATCCATCTTCCCTGATTCAATCTTGGACAAATCCAGAATATCATTAATCAAAGTAAGCAGCATCTTACTGGCAGCCTGAATATTCCTTGCATTCTCCGCAACATCTTCCGGAATATCTCCTCGAAGAATTATTTCGTTTAATCCGATAATTGTATTAATCGGCGTGCGAATCTCATGGCTCATACTGGAGAAAAAATGATTCTCCGCCTTATTCAATTCCTCAATCTCTTTCTTCTGGCGCTTGGAAATCTCAATTTCTTCTTCGTAAAGTCTGTTTAAGAATATAAGCAGCGTGCTGGCAAGTGTCCCAACCAGAATAACAGAAAACGCCGAATCAAAAAAAGAGCTTCTCTGTGTATTCTGTGCAACAAATTCCGGAAAACGAAACGCAATGTAATAACACATTTCGGTCTCCGCCACACAAAGAAGGTAAAACAGCAGTCTAAGTTTTCCTGTCAGGGTAATACTAATATAGATAAAATAAATCACAAGCCATTCCGGCACACCGCTGTAGAACCCTCCCGCCGTAAAAAAACTTACCGGAAAAAGTACCAGAATCAATACTGAAATCGCTGTAGCCCCTTTACTAATGCAGTCCTTATGAATACTCACCCTTACAACCAGCGTCATAAAGATAAGGCTTGCCGCCAGTATCAGATAATTTATTAAATTTCTCCCCATTGGAAGGACAAACACCGCCGCAACCATACAGATACCAGTTCCCGCACGAAACAATCTCTCCCTTAAACTGATTCTACGGTCATAGATTATTTCAAACCATTTTTTTAACACCCAAAACTTCCTCCTCTCAACAATGGACATTTTCGCAAAAACAGACTATATTACAATCCGGCGATGCTCTCGCTGACTTCCTCGTATAAGCGCAGCAGCATAGGATGATTCTCCCTGATATATTCTGCATCTCCCTTTTTTCCAGCCTGTTCCAGCGCCTTTGCATGAGCCGAAAGCTGTTCCGCTCCTATGGTCAGCGAGGTACTCTTTAACGCGTGAACCTTCACCGCATAGTCCGGCCAATTAGCCGCCTCATACAGAGAAATAATTTCATCTCTTTTTTCTGCACTCTGAGAATGAAACATCCGCAGCATCTCCAGATAAAATTCTTCCTCTCCGCAACAATAATCCAGCCCCATCTGAACATTAATCCCAGACTGACTAAGAAGGTCAAAAGGCTGAACTTTTTGTGAATCTGAATTGTCTTCCCATGCAGGAACCTCTGAATTTCCTTCATTCTCCTGCCGAACTTCTTCCAGAGCTGACAATCCAGGCTCTCTTTCTTCCATCTCCGGCTGCTTCTCTTTTGCCAAAGTATCTTTCACTGCAGACTCCGTTCCTTTCTCCAGTTTCTCCTCCGGCTCAGGCTGCGTACCATATTTAATACTGGATTTCGGAAGAACTCTGCGCAGTACCCTCTCCAAAACAGAACGCTCAATCGGCTTTGGAATAAATTCTGTAAAGCCCTCATTGCGGAACATCTCTCTCGCACCGCTAATCGTATTTGCGGTCAAAGCTATCACTGGCAGGTCCCGGTAAATTCCATTATTCATTTCTCGAATACGTCTCAAAGTTTCCACACCATCAAAACCTGGCATCATATGATCCAGGAAAACAATATCGTAGGAAGTGGTTTTGCATCGTTCCACTGCCTCTCTTCCGCTTAGACAGGTATCCACCTCCATTCCGTAACTGCCCATAACGCCCTTGGCTACCACAAGATTCATCTCTTCGTCATCGACCGCCAGAACCCGGACTCCCACACAGGAAAACGGTTTACGGCCCGCCGCCTGCGCTTCTTCAAATCCGTTTTCCCATGCCTCTCCATTCAGAAGATTCGCTACCGAGAGAGCAGAGAATGGCTTATGTATTGCAAGCAATTTGCTGTCTCTGCTTAAGTTAAACTCTTTCTCTGCAATTACTACTACCCTGAGCGTATCTGCCAATTCCTCATAATAGGAATAGTTCTCTTCGTATTCAGCCTGAGCAATAAATACATGAGTTAACTTATAGTTGCGCTGCAGCTTCAACAGACCTTCAAAATTATGAGCCTGATATCCTTCAATACTAAGCCCTTCCATTAAATGCAGAATCAGCCTGTCATAATATCTCCTGACCTCATCGCAGCTATATTTCTCCGGCCGGAAATAACACGCAATGCAAAGTTCATCTGCATTAGGAAGCACAACGCAAGGCGTATCATCCGCCACCCCCTGGGGAATGACGATATGGGCCTGTAAACCATGCTGTCCTACGCTTTCAAAATGAATAAATCCGCCCATAGCGTTAAGAAGCCCCCTGGCAATAGGGATTCCAAGTCCAAGTCCTCCTGCAAACCGGCTGCTCCCTGAATCCGCCTGATAAAAATCATCATAAATCTGCGTAAGCTGGGAATCCGTCATTCCAATACCCGTATCATAAATATCAATAATCAGATTAACGCCATATTGCTCTCGCCGAAATTCAATACAGACATTAATTCCGCCTTCTTCTGTAAACTTGATTGCATTCTCCAACAGTATTTTCAGTACATGAGAAATCTTCTCTGCATCACCAATCAAAACCGCCGGGGTCTTTGGATTGATATCAAATACTAATTCTAACTGATTCCTGCTTCCCTGTATCGCAGTCATCGTGATTACATCATTGAGCACCGAGATAATCATATATTCTTCCTTTGCAGGAATCAACGTACCCTCTACAATTTCCGTATAGTCCAGCATATTATTAATCTGGTTAGACAAACGTTTCCCTGCCAGTTGGATTGACTGCATATCTGTCCGTACTCCTGAGGAAATATCCTTTTCCAGCGTAACCTCACTGATTCCCAACACCATATTAATAGGCGTTCGAAGCTCGTGCGATACGTTAGATAGAAATTCTGCATTCTGTCGTCCCGCAGTTTCTAACTCTGAAAAAGCAGTCTCATATCTTATCCTGTCTGCTTTCCTTCTGTCAATCCGGTATCTTGCAATTGCCACCGCCCCTGCCATTACGGTAAGACCCAGTCCTAGACGCAGTATCTCTTCCAGTTCCATGTCATAATTAATTGTTTGAAAGAACAGAAAATGATACAGCACTATCAGGACATATAAGGCGGCTGTCATATATAACAGCCGCTTCCTGTCAAACATAGAAAAAACCAATATCATAATACACACAACAGACGGTATATCAAAAAGACTTGTGCTATGCACGCCGAAGAAAAAGAACTCTGTCAACATCACTCCGGCACATATATTTTCATATACTAACTCCGAGCCAATTCTTCCAATATGAAGACACCACACGCTAAAACACCCTGTCATAATCAACGGAATCGTCCACAATTCCCATGACAATGCCGCCGTAATTAAAAACAACATCACACTGAACACACTGACAATGACGGCCAGAAGCAGGTGCATACTTGTCTGCTCTTCTGTTCTCATTCTTTCTCAAACTCCTTTGCGATTCGTTTCAGCAATTCCTGTGGATAAAACGGCTTTTTCAAATAATTAACTGCTCCCAACCTAATTGCGCTTTTTACATCATCTTCATCCCCCGATGCTGTCAGAAAAATCACAGGAATCTCAATCGGATAGTCTTTCATCCGTTCAAAAGTTTCAATACCATCCATCCCTGGCATTGCAATATCGAGAAGAATTAAATCTACTTTTTCACTCTTAAGTTTTCTAAGAGCCTCTTCCCCCGACTCTGCCAGAATTACATTATAATGCTTCTTTAGAATCATCTTTGTTCTGACCAAATTCATTGAGTCATCATCCACTACTAAAATCCGTTTTTGCATAACGCTGCCTCCCTATTTACACTTAAGGATTTCCCAAATCCCCATAGGATATATTGTAAAACAGTACGCCCATAAAATCAAGCATAACAAAAGAGACAGCCGTTCCTGACCGCCTCTTTTACGTTACTGTCCACACAGTGACCAGTAATTTCCAAAAATTCATTAAAGATTGCCTTCGACAATGGAATTTTTGTTGCTTTTATGCCTCGGAGAACTGGTCCTTTCCTACCATACACAAGGGACATACAAAATCTTCCGGTACATCTTCCCATTTTGTACCTGGTTCAATGCCACCTTCCGGATATCCCTGTTCTTCATCATATTCCCAGCTGCATACATCACATACGTACTTCATAATCTTTCCTCCTGATGCACTTCCCTTAATCAACGTTCTACTGTAATCTACCGGTTATGCCTTTATGACAAACCTACCCGATTTTCCACCTGCTTTTACGCTTTCCAGAGACCATGCAAATTGCAGTAAGCGTATACCGCCTCTACCTCGTCTCCATCGCACAATGCAAAGGATACCTCCGGCCTGCCCCCTGCTTTTAAAGCCTTACGCTGACTTCCCTGCTTTGTCTGCAGCGATACCCATTCGATAGAATGTTCTTCAAGCATCGGATGCTCGGTAGAACCAACGGTAACCGTAACAAGATTTCCCTCCACCTTATACTTCGGCACATGCTTCTCTACAGCGGCATCTGTGGTTCCTGGAACAAGCTCTTTCATCTTTTGTCCACAGCACATAAGCGGAACTCCTGCATCCTTAACCATCGCAAAAATATTCCCGCAATGCTCGCAAATATAAAACTTCTGCTCCATCTTTCTTACCTCACTCATATTTATTTAGGGATTCTTCCATAAGAAATATTAATATTATATAGTAATTTCCATGGAAATCTCCCTGTCAATGATTGTATCAAAATTCTGCACATGCGTCAACCATCTAATAATTCATCTGGTCTTCCGGTTCTTTATCATTTTCACCCGTCTCGCCATAACAAGCACACTTTCATTGTCAAAGTATCATTCGCCAGTTAAAATCCGCAGTTTCTCACAAAATAGAATTTTCCTACTTCACTGCTCCTGTAATACCTTCTGCAAACTGCTTTTGCAATACGAAGAATACGACCATCGTAGGAACAGAACAGAATAATACGCCTAACATCAAAAGACCGTAATCTGTCGTGTATCCCGCCGCCAGATTGGCAATCAGCATCGGCATCGTCTGCGCGTTGGGGTCCGTCATGATTACCTTCGGCCACAGGTATGCATTCCATGCATTCATGAAAGTAATTACCGCTGCCGCCGCATAGGTAGATTTCATCATCGGCATATACATTCGGAAAAAAATCTGAATCTCTGTCAAACCGTCAATGCGCGCCGCTTCCATAACGTCAATCGGAAAGTTTCTTGAATTCTGCCGGAACATCATAATCAAAAACGGCGTAGAGATAGCCGGCAGGATGAACCCCCATACAGAATTTAACATATTCATGCCCGCAATCATCTTAAACAGAGGAATCATTGTTGCAACCCCAGGAATCATCATGGCAAGAAGTAATATCGTAAATACCATATCCTTTTTCTTATCATGATAAAGCTCAAAACCGAAACCTGCCAGCGAACAAATCAACAGCGCAAGAATCGTCTGCACAAAGGCATACCGGAAAGAATTGCCCATTGCTCTCCACAGATTCTGACTTCCAATCAGATTCTGGAAATTTACTCCCAGATTGCCGCCCGGCAGGATACGTCCCTGCGCCACATCAAAGGATGTATTGGTAGCCGCAGAAATCATCCAGTAAAATGGGAATACGGAAATAAATGATACGATTGCCAGGAAAATATAAGTCGGAATTAACCGGCGCTGAATCATACTTCTGTTCTTTTTCTCAGTCACGTGTATCACCTACTTTCATATTAATCAATGCCAGAATACCCACCATAATAAATACAAAGAACGCCATGGCAGTCGCATATCCGAAGTTTGCGACACCAGTACCAAAGGTATTGTTGTAAATATAATGCGACATCGTAATGGTCGAGAACGCCGGTCCGCCGTTGGTTAGGTTCACAGACTCGTCAAAGAGCTGTAAAGTACCGTTGATTGACATGATAAATGTCATAATTATCGTAGGTTTCAAAAGCGGAACGGTAATTCCCCAGAATGTCTTCCATCCATTAGCCCCGTCAATCTTAGCGGCCTCATATACGGAATATTCAATATTCTGCAGACCAGCCAGATAAAATACCATATTATAACCGGTCCATCTCCAGATTAAAGCAATGATAATAACTGCCTTTGCACTGGTAGAATTACCCAGAAAGTTATAATTCTCAGATAAAATACCAAGGTTTACAAGAACTGTATTAATCAGCCCTTCCGTAGCAAATAATGATTTAAAAATCAGCGAATAGGAAACTAATGCAGTCGCACAAGGAAGGAACACACATGTACGAAAGAATCCCTTCAATTTCAAGTCTTTATTGTTTAATAACTGCGCCAGCAGAATTGCAAGCACCAGCATAATCGGCACCTGAATCGCCAAATATAGGAAGGTATTGCCTACGGAGCGCAAAAACAGCTGATCCGCAAACATTCTGGTATAGTTATAAAAAATTGGGCTCGCCCACTCCATACTCGCACTGGAGCCAGTCTTTAACGAAGTGAGAAACGCACTGAACATCGGCCAAAAGCTCATAACGGCAATCATTAAAGTTGCCGGAGCCAAGAATATCCAGCCGGCCCTCGACTGCTTATCAAGCAGGCTCATTCCTTTTTTCTTTTCCACCTGGAATCCTCCTTTTTATATAGAGAAGGGAAAACGGCAAACCGTTTTCCCCGTTCTTTTTTTATATTTTTATTTATTATCCGAAATTAGTTACCCATCTCGAAGTTTAGCTGATCCTCTGCATTCTTAAGTTCTTCATCAACATCTCCGCCATTTACAATGTTAATAACGGCAGCGCCAAGTTTCTCGCGGCATGTATAGTGATACGGACTCTGCTCAATGGTCTGCACATGGGAGCCCATCTCTGAAATCTGTGCATAAATCGGTGTATCATTAAAGAATGCTACGCCCTCATTGTAAACTTCTGACTTACCGGCCGGGATATATGTAGAAACAACACCGCCGTTCTTCAATGCATTGTCATAAGTTACAGTACTCTTACCAAATGTATAAGCAAGGAAATCCTTTGCAAGATCAGTCTTCTTGCAGTTTGCGGTAATATACAGAGAAGAACCTCCGTTAGACGCATACCCTTCTTCGCCTGTCAGCGTAGGCATTGTTGTAATCTCCCACTTTCCATTGTTAGCTTCTACAGCCTGAATGGTAGGAATAATCCAGTTGCCATTCATAACGCCTGCAACCTGGTCGCCCTGGATTGCCTTGTCTGTGTAATCTGACCAGCTATTTGGAAGAAGCAGAATTTCTTCCTTTACCATCTCTACTACCAGTTCAACAATCTCTTTTACCTTATCGTTTCCTGTAATATCCGGCTTGCCATCCTTAAACTGAGACACGCCCTCAGCCTGCAGCATCATATACATCAAGTCGTTACCGTCGCTGTTCATACACAGAAGCGCTTTGCCTGTCTTCTCCTTCACAGCCTTGCCAACCTCGATAAATTTCTCCCATGTAATCCCTTTCATGTCATCCATAGAATAACCGGCTTCATCAAGAAGGTCTACACGATAAGCCATGATAACCGTACCGCCATCTACCGGAACGCCATAGTGAACGCCGTCAATTGTAGAATAGTCAAGCTTCTCAGCATAAAAATCGTCCCAGTTAATATCAATATCATCCACATTCTGCCATGCATCCGGATAGTCCGCCACATACTTCTGAATCCAATGATCCTGGAACAGAACCATATCCGGAAGGTTCTCATATTTCCCTGATGAAGCCGCCGTTGTAATTGCAGTCTCAACATCGCTTGAGCCGGACTGCTCTTTGATATCAAGAACAAAATCAGGATTTACATTCTCCTTGTAATCAGCCGCCGCTGCCTCAAGAGCTGGAATGTTGAAGTTCGGGTCCCACGCTGCAACTGTCAGTGTGTTCTCGTCGTCACTTGTACCCATCTCTGCTGCTCCTGCATCCTCTCCATCGCCTGCGTCCCCGCCATCGGCGCTTCCGCCGCCGCATGCAGCCAGGGAAAGAACCATAGTTCCTGCAAGCAGCATTGAAATAAGTTTCTTTTTCATTCTCTATGTCCTCCTTTTTCTATCAGTTTATTCAGAAAGTACTTTACACTCATTGTGCATAATGTATAGATTTTTTCCTCTCTGTTACTGATTTTCTATGTATAATTATACTTATTTCTCTTTTTCAATGTGTATATATTCAATCAAAAAACATGCATATTCAACCAAGTCGCTCAATTGTGCACAAAGACTTTCTGAGGATTTATACGTTTCATCGCCTGAAGCATATCTTCTGGAAGATCCAACAGCAGCTTTATTTTTTTCTGGTTCTCTGTAATAATCATGGTGTAATAAGGAATTTCCGGCTCATAGGAAGTATAATCATATTTGGGAAGCTTTTCCGTACCGCCCTTTAACCGGTACTTTGCCACTGCTTCGTGCCAGTTAGGAGCAACCACCTCCAGTTCCTTAAGATTCAGCATATGCTCTTCCCTCCGGCGGCGTCTGGCATGAATTACCGTAATCGTAAAGCTGTTCCCTTCCATTACATATTCATAATCCTTTACACTGTACGCTTCAAATATGAAATACATACCCGCTGTCAGCAGGGATAAAAACAGCATACCTCGATCCATTACAATCCCTGCAAGCAAAAATAATACACACAGCACAATCATTGTTTTACTCAGAACTTTCGTGGAAGTTTTCACACGTCTGTGAACTTCTTTTACCATTTTATAATTCATCATCTTCTACCACCCTTTCAATGCGCTAATCATAAAATTCAACATCTGCCCTGCATAATTATCCGGCGATTTCTTCCACTGATAAGGCGTCATTCCCAGCATCCTTTTGAAATTACGGTTAAATGTAGATACATTTCCATATCCCACACGATATGCAATCTCTCCCATTGTGGCGTGACTCTTTAAGAGCAGCCTGCTTGCCTCCTGAATCCGTACCACATTCACATGATCGTTCGGCGTCATGTTCATACATTCCTGAAATATCCTTCGGAAATGACTTTCACTAATATTGCATGCCTTTGCAAGATCCCGGATACGGATTTCTTCATTATAGTGTTTTTTTACATAAGCAAGCGCCGGAGCAATCTAGAAACTTCTTGGATTCTTCCTGGGCATATCACTGTTTACATTATGTATTCTGAGAAGCTCCACCACAAACGACTGCAATAACCCTCTTAACTTCTCCCTGTACATATAAGATTTCCTGTCGCATTCCTCTCTAATCTCCAGGATAATATTACTAATTTTCCTATGCATATCCTGATGAAAAAACAGCGCTGATTCATATAAAGCGTTGGAAATATACTCGGTATCAAGCTTATTAAAAGACAGTTCCTTCATATCCCGCAGCACACTGTCCAAATCAAAATACATCCATTCCCAGAATGCAGTCTCATCGGGTTCTGTCTCATTATTATGAGGATAATTCGGAGGCACAATCGTCATACATCCAGCCTCGAAAGCTTCAATCGTATCGCGCAGAATACATTTTCCACGCCCTTCATAACAGATTCCAACCTCCATATAATTGTGAAAATGTAGATCGCTGATATTAATTCCATATGGTCTCCGCCAGTCTTCCCCCAGAAGCGCCAGAACCTGTTCATGAGCGCCCATCTCATAATAACGAAACTGCAGCTTTGGTTTCTTCTTCGCCATGACGCATCTCCCCTGTTCTATCCCTGCAATCCTCGGTATTCCGAGGGCGTACAGTTTTTATATTTTCTAAATACCTTTGAAAAATACAGATTGTCCTCAAAGCCAACCGAATGGGCAATACTTCCTACTGGAAGGTCCGTTTGATTCAGAAGCTGACAAGCCTGTCCAACCCGATATTGCAGCAGATATTCCTTGGGCGATTGATTCATTATCCCCTGAAACAACCGAAACAGATAGCTTCTGCTGACTCCTGTATAACACGCCACATCCTCCACCGTAATGGGATAAGAATACTGTTCAGCAATATACTGCCTCGCCCGCTCCACATAATCTGCCTGAAGATTTGCCATTCTTTTCTCCCTCTTAGAATGTTTCATAAGGAATCCCATCAACGAATATACTGCTCCAGTCATGGATACCGCATCCTGAAAAGTATTACCGTTCGCCTCATAAACAGCCCGAATCTTTCCAAACAGCTCTTCACTGATATCTAACTGATTCAATACTGGGCGTTCTCTGGAAAAATCTGTATTTGCAATTATAGAATAAGCGTCGTTCCCTGCAAATCCCACCCATGCATATTCCCAAGGCTCCTGTCTGTCAGCCTGATAACTGGATTCCACCTGTGGAAACAATAAGAAAGTATCTCCAGCCTTCAAGTGGTATTCCTTCCCCCCCACTCTGTAGCATCCCTGTCCGCAAATAATATGATGAAGCAGGTAATGATCCCTTACGCCAGGTCCCCATTGATAACCGGGGTGACATTTTTCATAACCTGTATTGTATACAGACAGAGAGTTTAACTGCCTGTCTGACGCGTAATAAGCATATCTGTATGTATCTGACATAGCGATTTCCTTTCTGCATATATGGATGCTCCACACTTCCAGATATAAAACAGAACATTTCATGTCTAACCGAATATAGTATCAGAATAAGCCTGTAAACAATTGTATGGTTTCTTCACTGGAACTGCTTGAAAACAAGTTGTTGTCGTAGTAGAGCGTATTTGTAAAGAGCTGAGAAACAGAATGTACAAAGCGAACCTTTCTGGATACGAAATCACATACCTTTATCAGAATCTCTGTATTGTACAATATCTATAGGCACATGAAGTATCCCTTTTACTCTGACTTCATAAATGTGATTATACTGATTTCTTTTTCTACATTGCGTTTATATTCAATCAAAAAACTTGCAAATTCAATTATTATCGCCAAACATGCACAAAATATTTTCAAAGAGACACCCGCCCTGTATTTTGAAATACGGTTCATTTTTATTTGATAATTCTACGTATTCCCAGTAATATATCATCCCTTTATGCAACATTTTTCCATGTTTTTGCACCTATTTTATATTGCATATTCTACGCGTCAATCACATAATGGAATTAACAATATAATGGATAGAAAGATTATGGAATCTTCCCGACAAACCGGACAGATTCCGCAGGAGGTTAGCTATGTTTGACTACAACAAAATCAAAGACATCACATTTTACAAGGAACATGTCCTTCCGGCACATTCCGACCATGTATATTTTCCGGATGAAGAATCTTTAAGGGCCGGGGAAAATCCGTTCCGTTATTCCTTAAATGGTATTTGGAAATTCTCCTATGGAAGAAATATGGACGAAACAATAAAGGGCTTTGAGAGGACTGACTATAACTGTAAGAACTGGAGCGACATCCGGGTACCCGCCCACATCCAGATGGAGGGCTATGATATCCCCGCATACGTGAACACCCAGTATCCATGGGACGGCCGGGAGGATATCTGGGACGGCGAGATTCCCACTGAATTTAATCCTGTCGCCAGTTATGTGAAATATTTTTATGTACCAGAGCATATGAAAGGACAGGCGCTTTACATCTCCTTTCAGGGCGTAGAAAGCGGCATGGCGCTGTGGCTGAACGGACAATATGTGGGCTACAGCGAAGACAGTTTTACTCCTTCTGATTTTGATTTGACGCCTTACCTGACCGATGGAGAGAACAAATTAGCCCTGCAGGTATATAAGTGGACCAGCGGCAGTTGGGCGGAAGATCAGGACTTTTACCGTTTCTCTGGTATCTTCCGGGACGTGTATCTCTATACGAAACCTGCAGTGCACATCAATGACTTAAAGATTCAGGCGCTCCTTGACGACAGCTTAACAAAAGGTGAATTAAAAATAGACATCCAATCCCAGGGACGCGGAACTATACAGATGATTCTCTCTGAGATGCCGCTATACCGTTTCCCAGGAAGCTCTGTAACCGATTTAGGAGAAGCTGCGAATAAAGAAGTGGCAAAGGCTGAATTTTCCTTATCAGACGGCAGCGGAAAGATTACCCTTCCGCTGGAAGGCATGAAACTCTGGAGCGCCGAAGAACCAAATCTGTATGAACTGCTCCTGACTGTCACCAATGAACAGGGGCACATAACAGAAGTCGTTGCTTCCGGCGTAGGCTTTCGCCGGTTTGAAATGAAAAATCATATTATGTGTTTAAACGGTAAGCGAATCGTATTCAAGGGCGTAAACCGCCATGAATTCAGTTCCATAGCGGGACGCGTTCCCCAACCGGCAGAATTGCTTCAGGACATTATCACTATGAAACGGAATAATATCAACGCTATCCGTACCTGCCATTATCCGAACGATTCTCCGCTGTATAATTTCTGCGACGTATATGGAATTTATCTAATTGACGAGACTAATATGGAAACTCATGGCTCCTGGGACGCAGTAATGCGGAGCGGTAATTATGAATTTGCTATTCCTGGAGATAAGCCGGAATGGGAAGGCGCTCTTCTTGACCGTGTAAATTCCATGTACCAGCGAGATAAGAATCATCCTTCTATCCTAATCTGGTCCTGTGGAAACGAGTCCTACGGCGGGCTGGTTATCAAAAAAATGTCGGATAAATTCCGGGAACTGGACGATACCAGGCTAATTCACTATGAAGGCGTATCCCATGACCGCCGTTATAACGAAACCAGCGAGATAGAAAGCCAGATGTATACCCCTGTTTCTACGATTGAAGACTTTCTTTCCAAACATAGGGATAAACCATTTATCTGCTGCGAATATACCCACGCTATGGGCAATTCCTGCGGCGCTATGCATAAATATACAGATTTGACAGACACAGAGCCTCTGTATCAGGGCGGTTTTATCTGGGACTATGTAGATCAGACTATCACAAAGAAAGACCGTTACGGCAAAGAATTTCAGGCCTACGGCGGCGATTTTGGCGAACGTCCTACGGACTATAATTTCAGCGCCAACGGAATCGTATACGGAAGCGACAGAACACCTTCGCCAAAGATGCAGGAAATAAAATTTAATTATCAGAATATAACAGCCGATGTGGGCCAGAAGAAAGTTCTTGTAAAGAATAAGAATCTGTTTGTCAATACAGAGGATTTCCGCTGCATCGTAACTCTGGCAAAGAACGGAATCCTTATCAAACAGGCGGAGCTTGTCACAGCCGTTGCCCCCCTGTCAGAGCAGGAATATCCGCTTCCGCTCCCAACGCCAAAAAAGCCAGGCGAATATACAGTTACGGTTTCCTTCCGTTTAAAGAAGAATACTCTCTGGGCTGAAGCCGGACACGAGGTGGCATTTGGTCAGAATGTATATACGATAACAGAAACAAATACAAAAAAAGAATACCACTGCATCAAACCAGTCAAGGTTGTCAGGGGTAAGCTAAATATCGGAGTAAAGGGAGAGAACTTCGACGCGCTGTTCTCCTATCTGGCAGGAGGACTGGTATCCTACCGCTACGCCGGCGTCGAGATGATAGAGAGTATTCCAAAGCCGAATTTCTGGAGAGCTCCGGTAGATAATGATGAAGGAAATGGAATGCCCATGTTCTACGGCCAGTGGAAGCTTGCCAGCCTCTATCTGTCCCACAAGGATTTTATCACTCCCGAACAGTCAGGATATAATCCCGGCGACCCGACGTTAGAAGTTCATGAAACCTATGCTTCCATCGCCTATAACTATGTACTTCCAACCACTCCCGCCTCTTACTGCCGGGTAATATACACCGTTTACGGCGACGGAACCATCGAGACTACGCTGATTCACGACCCGGTAAAAGGACTGGAAAATATGCCGGAATTTGGCATGATTATGAAAATAAATGCAGATTATAATCAGCTGGAATGGTACGGCATGGGACCCGCCGAGACCTACGCAGACCGCTGTAAGGGCGCAAAGCTTGGTATTTATCGGAATCAGATATCCGACAATGTGGCCGATTACATCGTGCCGCAGGAAACCGGCAATAAAATAGGCGTCCGCTGGGCAAAGGTAACCGACAGAAAAGGCCGGGGATTCCTCTTTACAGGTGATAACATGAACTTTTCGGCCCTTCCCTGGACTCCTCACGAGATGGAGAACGCTCGCCATCCCTACGAGTTGCCTCAGGTACATTACACCGTCATCCGGACGGCGCTGATGCAGATGGGAATTGCCGGAGACGACAGTTGGGGCGCGCCGACCCATCCAGAATATCTGATACATGCAGATAAGCGGCTCACATTTACATTCCGCTTCAGGGGGATTTAATCTCCCCGTCCTCCATACAGATTTTACGCCCGCAGGCTGAACCAGTTATCATAGATTAATCATGATTTCTGGTTCAGCCTGCGGTTAAATTGTTTCAGTAAACGTATAATCTCCGGCCTGGTTATCAGCGCGCGGCCAATCGCAACTCTCTGCTGCCGGCAGTCTGTTCCTTTTGTCAATCAACCGCACCGGCAGGAGCATATTCTATTCCACATTCAAAATGGATACTAAACGAAATCCATGTTTATCTGTCTTTATCTATCCGCCGCGTTGTATATTCCCAGCAGAATACGCCATTCTTCTCCTCATCGTCTCTGACTAGTTTTTCAATTGTATCCGGCGCAGATTCTATTTTCTGCCCCTCTTCCCAGACCAACAGTTTATCTTCCTTATTTTTTCCATAATAATATATCGAAGCGCAGGTTGTGGTATTTCTGACAGAAGACTCATCCGGAATCATATTTCCTTCCTCATCCTCAAGCCAATTTCCAATTTCTCGCTCCTCCCTTTTAAAAACCATGCTCACTTCATTACTGTAGACGGCTTCTTCTATATCCTTCTCATGAGGCATCGGATACTGAAAGGATATCTCATACCATCCCTGAGCATAATCCCGGTATCCTTTTTCTACCGGAACTTTCAGTTCACTGGTATTCACCCTTCCAATCAGTTCTTTGCCGGTAAAGGTACAAAAGATATCGCCATTCTCCAATTCATACAGCTCCGTAACCTTCACCTCCTCCGAAGGCACCACAAAAATCCGATACTGCAGCCATCCGTCCCATACACTGGCGCCCATCAAAATCACCGCAAGGACAATAGCAAAAATCATCGTCTGCCGCAGAGTCACCTTCCTCTCAAATTTCCTGACAGCACGTCTGGCAATCTCCCAAAATTCATCGCCGTCCTCTTTCTTCGCACTGCTTTCTTGTCCAAGGGATATCTCCGGAAGCGGCTGTCTGGCCATCCGGCATATCCTGCGGCATTCCTCGCACTCTTCGATATGCTCCTCAATCACTCCTCTGCTCTCTTCACTGCACACATCGTCTTCATAAAGAATCATCAAATCACGAATGACATTACACGATATCTTATTCATCGTCTATTCCTCCTCTCTCCTGACAGTTTCCTGTATTTTTAGTTTGGCCCGGTGATACGTAACACGCGCCCAGCCTTCCCTCCGGCCAAAGATTTCCCCGATTTCACGAAAGGACAAATCTCCAAAAATCCGCAGGGTAAAAACCTCTTTGTAAGGCTCCCTTAAAACTTCAAGAACCTTATATAACGAAAGAACTTCTTCCTTCTTCAGAAAGAGCGCCTCCGGGCTGCGCCCGTCCTTCCCATCTCTGTCATTCTCCAGCACGTCTTTCCAATCCTCTCTGGCAAAATGCTTCTGCTTCTCTAAATACGACAGGTAAGTGTTCTTTCCGATTTGGCACAGCCAGGTTTTTACCGAACAGATATGCCCGAATTTGTCAATATTCTTCAGCGCCTTGAAAAATGTTTCCTGCGTAATTTCTTCGGCAATCTGCGCGTCCTTGCTCATAGCAAGGATAAACAGATAAATGTCCCGGAAATATGTAATATATATTTCTTCAAAATCCATGGTCTGCACCTCCTTCAATGGAATGCCGTTTCACCCCTCGTCTATGCCGAGGCTTTCCGGACAAGCCATACACCCAGTAAACTACGACTATCCTCCCTTTATCTATTAGACCGGGAAAACTGCCTTTTGTTACAAAATAAGAGACGGCTGACAAAATATTTACCTTTAGCCGTCTCTTATCTTCGATTATAATTTATATTCTTCAATGTTACACTGGCGTCTTTTCACCTTTCACGATACAATAAATCCTTTTCCTGTGGGAAGCTCCCGAAACTTCTTGGCCTGCTATTATATCATGCAAAGCTGGATATAATTGCAGACGACGCGCTAATCCCTGTTCCTCAGGCTTAAGATTCCCTCTGTGAGAATCTTCACATCATCCAGAATATAGTCAAAAGCGCCCGCCTTATACAAATTTATCACAATCAGTCCCAAAGGTACTGCAAAAATCATACCCAGTACGCTTCCAAGCCGATATCCCAGATACAGAAGAAACAAGGTATACAGAGGATTTAATCCCATACTGTCGCCGACCAGCTTGGGCTGAATCAACTGTCTCACCAGCTGGGTTACGCCATACAGAATTGCCAGCGCCACAAGCGTGCGATAGTCGCCCACCAGAAATTTATATATCCCCCATGGAATCAAAGCCGTCCCTGTCCCGAAAAATGGAAGGAAATCCAGAAATGCGATTCCCAGCGCCAGCAAAATGGAATAATGAATCCCAATCAAAGCAAAACCAACCAGCAGAATTGTAAATACCACCGCCATAATCTTAAACTGGGCCTTAAAATATCCGCCTACCGCATATTTTAAGTTATCCGCGACCATGCTCATGCGACTGGTAATCGGCTCCGGAACTACGCGCTTTACCCATGCGTTTAAGCTATCCTTTTCAGATACAAAGAAATAAGCAGATACAAGCGCCACAACTATACCAACCAGTATAGACGGGATTCTCTTCGCCATATTCCCGGCAATCTCTATCGTAGGCTCTCCAATCTGGCTAATCAGCGCTCCCATAGTCTCGTCCAGATTACTTACCAGAGAATGCCATCCGTTCTGCACCTCCGTCGGCAGGCGGGAAAACACTTCCGAACCCATGCTCCCAATCTGAGCGAATCCTCTCTCCAAATCCGCATACATAGAAGGAAAATTGTCAATAAGCGCCAGAATTTCCTTCCATATTCTGCTGCCTATCAGATAGATACCCCCGATACAGATTGCCAGCACCAGAATAATAGTAATGGCTGAACCAAACTTCTTCATAATTCGCAGCCGTTTTTCCAAAAAAGTTACCACCGGGCCTGCAATTACTGACAAAATCCATCCAATCACAAAGGGCATAAAATAAAAGATTGCCTTAACTCCGAGATAAATCAATAAAATTGTTACACCGAGGCTGAACAGGAGGCTCACCGCAACCTTCCAGTAAGGCCTGTGGTCCCCAAGCTCTTCCCTGACCCCCATATACAACACACCTCAACTTCCCAAATTTCCTTCTTCTTCCTTTCGCAAGCCACAGAGCTCTTCCGCAAGTTCCCAGATTTCATCTCTGCCCTGCTTCGTTACTGCCGAAAAAGGAATCAGAACTGATTCTGCATCCAGCTTAAGTCCCTGCCTGATTGCCTTCACGTGCTTTGCCACCTGACTCCTTTTTAACTTGTCAAGCTTCGTGGCAATAATAATCGGATGGTACCCCTGGGAAAGAATCCAATCATACATCTGCCTGTCATTGGCAGACGGGTCGTGACGAATATCAATCAGAAGAAATACAGCCCTTAACTGCTTTGAACTGTGGAGGTAACGCTCAATCATCTTCCCCCACTTCTGCTTCTCCTGCTCCGATACTTTCGCATACCCATATCCAGGCAGGTCTACAAGATACAATTCCTGATTAATATTGTAAAAATTAATAGTCTGAGTTTTTCCCGGCGTAGCTGAAATTCTTGCAAAAGACTTGCGGTTCATAAGTCCGTTAATCAGCGAGGACTTCCCCACGTTAGACTTTCCCGCAAATGCAATCTCCGGCAATACATTCTCCGGAAGCTTGCTGGTAATTCCACAGACAGTCTCCAACTCCAGACTGCGGATAATCATGATTCTTCTCCCCTTTCTTTACTATGTTACGATTATCGTGCCTTACTATGCCGGCAACGAATCATAAGTATCTGGCCATAACGCGCAGAATGCTCAACTGCAAAATGCAGTTTTCAGCACTTCTTCCATTCTGCTTACCGGAAGAATCTCCAATCCTTTCGTAATCTCTGCCGAGAGTTCTTCCACATCCCTCTCATTCTCTTCTGGAATCAAAACCGTTTTAATTCCGGCGCTTTTTGCCGCCAGAAGTTTCTCCTTCAATCCGCCGATTGGGAGTACCCGTCCCCTTAAGGTTATCTCTCCTGTCATCGCCACATCTGCCCTGACTTTACATCCGGTAATAGCCGAAAGCATCGCGGTCGCCATCGTAATGCCGGCAGAGGGACCGTCTTTCGGCACTGCTCCTTCTGGTATATGAATGTGAATATCGTGACTGGTAAAGAAATCTTCCTTAACCTTATAATCCGCTCCTACAGAACGAATATAGCTGACTCCTGTTCTGGCAGACTCTTTCATCACATCGCCAAGCTGACCTGTCAGAATTATCTCTCCCTTGCCTGGCATAATATTTACTTCAATCTGCAAAGTATCGCCGCCTACGCTGGTCCACGCAAGCCCTCGCACAATTCCAACCTCATCTGTCTGATTCGCCTTCTGGTACAGATATTTCTCCTTCCCCAGATATTTATGCAGATTGTTCTCCGTCACACGTACTTTTTTCTTTCCGTCCTCCAGAATCTCCTTGGCAGTCTTGCGGCAGATATCTCCAATCTTACGCTCAAGCTGGCGGACTCCCGCCTCTTTGGTATAGTTCTTTGCTATTTTCCACACGACGCCTTTGCTGATACTGAGCTGCTCCGGTCTGATTCCATGCTTCTCAAGCTGTTTGGGAATCAGATGCTCTATGGCGATATGCGCCTTTTCATTTTCCGTATAACTGCTGATTTCAATGACTTCCATACGGTCAAGCAGCGGTCTCG
Organism: Lachnospiraceae bacterium; assembly: GCA_910574185.1. GTDB lineage: Bacteria > Bacillota > Clostridia > Lachnospirales > Lachnospiraceae > Claveliimonas. Next base: position 124,130 of record CAJSZQ010000002.1, on the reverse strand, counting down.
GAATCGTCTGTAAGGTATTCGCCGTCGTCACAAACAAGACCTCCGACAAATCCATCGGAACCTCCAGATAATGATCCCGGAACTTTACGTTCTGCTCACTGTCTAACACCTCAAGAAGCGCTGAGAACGTATCTCCTTTATAATCATTGCTCACCTTATCAATCTCATCCAGAAGCATCAGCGGATTCTTAACGCCGGCGCTTCGGAGTCCATTCGCAATACGCCCCGGCATAGCTCCCACATAAGTCTTCCTATGCCCGCGAATCTCTGCCTCATCCCGGACTCCTCCCAGCGATATACGCACATAAGGCTTTTTAAGGGCTTTTGCCAGCGATTTAGCAATGGAAGTCTTGCCGGTTCCCGGAGGCCCCACCAGACATAAAATCGGACTGTCCCCCTTCTTTGTCAATGCGCGCACTGCCAGAAATTCCAGCACTCTTTCTTTCACTTTCTCCAGTCCATAGTGCTCTCTATCGAGAATTTCCTTCGCATAACCAATGTCCCTGCTGTCCTTTACCGCTTTGTTCCAGGGCATTTCCAACATCGTTTCAATGTAGGTCCGTATTACGCCGTTCTCCGCCGAACTGTTCATAGAGCTCTTAAATCTTCCGATTTCCTTATACAGCTTTTCCTTCACTTCTTTTGGAGCCTTCAGTTTATCCGTCATCTGGCGAAATTCCTCTGCATCAGAGACCACATCCTCTTCTCCAAGTTCTTCCCGAATCTGTTTCATCTGCTCTCTTAAGACATATTCCCTCTGATGCTTATCCACCCGCTCTTTTACTTTATTCTTGATTTCATCCTTGATATCCATCACCTGGATTTCATTGACAATCTTAAACGCCAGCAGATCATATCGATTCAGAATATCCCTCTCCTCCAGCACTGCCTGCAAATCCTTATAATTCAAAGGGATATTCGCGGCAATCGTATCCACCAACTTCTTAAGTTCCATATAATCGTTGATTTGCTTCAGCATATCTCTGGGATACTTGGGATGCCTTCCGATATAATCGTTGTATATCTCCTTAAGCCCTCTCAACATGGCCTTAATTCCAGGATTACCTTCTCTGTTTCCCATCACTTCTTCTGTCCGGTCTATATCATCCAGTCTGGCCACCTGCGCCTTAAGATACGGATTCTCCGATTCTATGTCCAGAAGCTCAGCTCTGTACTCACCGCACACCAATACCCGGAGAATATTCTTGGGAAGCTTGATAACCTGCTTAATAGACGCCACACATCCGGTCTCATATAAATCCTTCTTTCCAGGCTTATCAACGTCTCCATCTTTTTGAGCCGTCAGAAAAATCTTCTGTCCTTCCTCTTCCATCGCCGCAGCAACTGCGCGAATTGAACGCTCCCTGCTCACATCAAAATGAACCACCATTTCCGGAAGAATTACCATTTCTCTCAACGCCGTCATAGGCATACTGTTTGGTTCACTCATCTATTTATCCTCTCCTGTCTCATATACATATAAATATACCCCTCCGGGTACCCCATCATGGCCATTCGGCCTTTACAAGGTATACCTTCCAGGTACCCCATCATGGCCATTCGGCCGGTTTACAAGGTATACCCTCCAGACACCCCATCATGGCCATTCGGCCGGTTTACAAGGTATACCCTCCGGGTACCCCATCATGGCCATTCGGCCGGTTTACAAGGTATACCCTCCGGGCACCCCATTTTGGCCATTCGGCCGGTTTACAAGGTATACAAATGGCGGAGTAACTGCTCCGCCTTTTTCTATGCACTCTCTGTCTGCAAATCATTCCGGCCGTAAACCGGACCGCCCACACCTTCCACTGCCCGTTTTGTAATTCGGCAGGTTCTAAGGGAAGCGTCTGATGGAGCATGATACATGGTATCCATCATTGTATTTTCCATAATCGCACGAAGTCCTCTGGCTCCTGTTCTTCTCTTAAGAGAAGTCTCTGCAATGGCGTCCAGCGCCTCCGGATCAAACATAAGCTCCACACCGTCTAACTCCAGCATCTTCTGATACTGTTTGACTATCGCATTCTTTGGTTCTGTCAGAATCCGAACCAAAGCCTTTTTATCCAGCATCTCCAGGGAGACCGTCACTGGCACGCGCCCCACAAGTTCCGGAATCAGTCCAAATTTCACCAAATCCTGCGGAAGAGCCTGCTTTAACAGGCGGTCGACATTGTCCTCATGTTTCTCAGCTATCTCCTGGTTAAATCCAATAGATTTCCTGTCAATCCGTCTCTCAATAATCTTATCCAATCCCTCAAAGGCGCCTCCACAGATAAACAGGATATTCGTCGTATCAATCTGAATCAATTCCTGATGCGGATGCTTTCTTCCGCCCTGGGGCGGTACGCTTGCAACAGTTCCTTCCAAAATCTTAAGCAGCGCCTGCTGAACTCCTTCGCCAGACACATCTCTCGTAATAGAAGGATTCTCGGATTTCCTGGTAATCTTATCTATCTCATCAATATAAATGATGCCATACTCCGCCCGCTCAATGTCTCCGTCCGCAGCCTGAATAATCTTAAGCAGGATGTTCTCCACATCTTCTCCCACATAACCTGCTTCTGTCAGAGCCGTTGCGTCTGCGATTGCAAATGGCACGTTCAGGATTCTCGCAAGAGACTGTGCAAGAAGGGTCTTGCCGCATCCGGTAGGCCCCAGCATCAGAATATTGCTCTTATTCAACTCCACTCCCAAATCTTTCTGGGCCTTAATTCTCTTGTAATGATTGTACACAGCCACAGAAAGAACCTTCTTTGCCTGTTCCTGACCAATCACATATTCATCCAGAAAAGCCTTTATCTCTTCTGGTTTAAACAGCGTAATCCCGTCAAATGGATTGCCGCTCTCCTCATACTCAAGCTCTTCTTCCAATATCTCTGTGCAGACCTCGATACATTCATCGCAGATAAATGCCCCTTCCGGACCTGCAATCAGCTTACGAACCTGTGCCTGAGATTTATTGCAGAAGGAACATCTGACATAATCTTCACTTCTCCCTGCCATTACTTTCTCCTCTCAAATCATATAAAACTTGTAACCACTTGACGCAGCCCGCCATGCGGGCTGCGCCTTATGCATGAAGCGTCCGTACTGTACAACACAATACCAGTGTATCTTCCACTACTTGCGATTTGTAATTACCTCATCAATCAAACCGTATTCCTTCGCTTCTTCTGCCGTCATAAAATTGTCTCGCTCCGTATCAACCTGAATCACCTCTAATGGCTGCCCCGTATTCTCAGAAAGAATCTGATTCAGTCTGGCACGGGTCCGCAGAATATGCTCTGCTGCAATTTGAATCTCTGTCGCCTGCCCTCTGGCGCCACCGGAAGGCTGATGAATCATAATTTCTGAATTTGGCATTGCGAAACGCTTGCCTTTCTTTCCGCCTGACAGAAGGAAAGAGCCCATGCTTGCCGCCATTCCCATACAATAAGTAGCCACGTCACACTTGATATACTGCATCGTATCATAAATTGCAAGACCTGCCGTTACAGAACCTCCCGGACTGTTAATATACAGATGAATATCTTTCTCCGGGTCCTCAGCCTCTAAAAACAACAGCTGGGCAACAATAATATTGGCCGCCACATCGCTAACCTCTTCGCCCAAAAAGATAATTCTATCCTTTAACAATCTGGAATAAATGTCATAAGAACGCTCTCCACGACTTGTCTGTTCAATAACATAAGGTACTAAACTCATCTAAACGCCTCCTGCTCTGCTTCTTAAATATTCTAACATCCTGCCGCATATGCCGCTCTGTCCAAAGCAACAATTATTTCTCTACCGCATTATCTGCCAGCAGTGTAATAGCCTCCTGAACTGCAATATCCATTTTCATATGCTTCAATTCTTCTTCGCCCATAAGTTCTTTTAATTTATCGGCCTCCATACGATAGTTTTCAGCCATCTTCTTAATCTCTTCCTCAAATTTCTCTTCGGAAGCTTCAATATTCTCTGCCTTTACAACTGCCTCTAAGACAAGACGGCTCTCAATACGCTTCACTGCCTGCGGACGCATCTCTTCTTCCATCTTCTCTTTGGTCATACCCGTAATCTGGCCGTACTGCTCAAGGCTAAGTCCCTGATACTGCAGATTCTGAGCAAATTCATTCACCATCATACGAACCTGCTCGTCAACCATAGCATCCGGAATCTCCATAGACGCGTTGGCAACTGCCTTTTCAACCGCCTGATCTTCTTTCTGCTCTCTGGCGTCCTTTTCCTTCTGCTCTTTAATCTTAACCTTTAAATCTTCTTTGTATTCGTCCAAAGTGTCAAAATCTGAAACCTCAGATGCAAATTCATCATCAATCTCCGGAATTTCTTTTGTCTTAATTTCATGAACCGTACATTTGAATACAGCGTCCCTGCCCTTCAATTCTTCTGCATGATAATCCTCAGGGAACGTAACTTTTACTTCCACTTCCTTCTCCGGCTCAGCTCCTACCAATTGCTCTTCAAATCCCGGAATAAAGGAACCGGAACCAATTGTCAGAGGATAGTTCTCTCCCTTACCGCCTTCAAATGCCTCGCCGTCAACATAACCGTCAAAATCAAGGATAACGTCGTCACCATTCGCAACTCCGCGGTCCTCTACGGTAATGGTTCTTGCATTCTTCTCAGCCTCTTCCTTCACCTTCTCGTCCACTTCTTCCGGCGTAACCTCTACAGAAACCGCGTCTACTTCCAATCCTTTATACTCGCCCAGTGTAACCTCCGGCTTTAAAGCAACCTCTGCGGTAAAGATAAATGCTTCGCCTTTCTGAACCTGTTCAAGATCAATAACCGGACGCGAAACAATCTCCAAGTCCGAATTCTTAACTTCTTCCTCATATGCTTTCGGAATCAGCTCATTGGCTGCGTCATCATAAAAAATCTCTGGTCCGTACATCTTCTCCACCATCTGGCGCGGTACTTTTCCCTTCCGGAAACCAGGAACACTAATATTCTTCTTCTGCTTATTATAAGCGCTCTGCAGCGCTTTTTCAAAATCACCGGCAGGAACTTCAATTGTAAGCTTCGCCATGTTTTTCTCTAATTTTTCCACCTGTAAACTCATTACTATTTCCTCCTATTATTATCCTGTTCCCCGGTAGCAGAAGAACAGATAGTCTACTTACATATCTGCATGCAAAGAGGGCCGCCGCTGGCAGACCACATTCATTACACTCGTTTTACAAGTATAGCACAAACCATTTCACTTGACCAGACCAACTTTTATCTTTTTATACATGTTTTATGAAATTGTTATAGTTCACAGGGTATCTGACTTGTCCCGCCTCTTAATACCAAAGTTTTTCAGGCAAGTCAAATACCCTGTAAGCTGTAACAGAATCTATCCGTAAATAATGGATGCTGCAATCTCTTCTGCCTTCGCTCTATCTATCAATACTTCTGTCAACTTCAGGGCAAAATCAATGGCGGTTCCCATTCCCCGGCTTGTGATAATATTTCCGTCCAAACTCACAGGCGTTTTCATGATTACCGCACCCGAAAGCTTATCCTCCACCGACGGATAACAGGCTGCTCTTTTACCCTTTAACAGGCCAAGCCCTCCCAAAATACTAGGAGCAGCACAGATAGCCGCGACATATTTCCCATTCTCCGCAAAATTCCTTACCACACGTTTAACGCCGGCATGTTTGTCCAGATTCGTAGTTCCCGGCATTCCTCCTGGAAGTACTACCATGTCAAATTCTGTAAAATCTACTTCATCAAACAAATCCTCTGTCTGTACGTTAATCCCATGCGCGCCATGCACCATATAGTCTTCCATAATAGAAACAGTGTCTACATAGATACTCGCTCTTCTGAGTATATCTACAACAGTAAGACCTTCAATCTCTTCAAATCCGTCTGCCAAAAGAACTGCTACTCTCTTCATTGTCGTCCTCCAATTATTATAAACTTACATATTTGTAGTAATTTTAGCAAACTACTACCAAAAATGCAATTGTTAGTGTACACTTATTGTATTAATATGTATCAGTTCAGCCTGAAGCCGCGCACTTTACTGCGCGGTTAGCGGCCAATGAACCGGAGCCGCCAGGAAACCGGAAGGCTGGACTGTTACATTCACATTGTTAGAGCGCAATAAAGAAAAAATCTGATAGGCGGGGTGAACTGTTATGGAAATTGAGCGTAAATATTTGATTCATACATTGCCGGAAAATTTAAATATTGTGAATACAAGAGAGATTGAGCAGGGGTATCTCTGTACGGAACCGGTGGTTCGTATTCGGAAGGATAATGATAAATATGAACTGACTTATAAGTCTAAAGGACTGATGTCGCGTGAAGAGTATAATCTGCCTTTGACCAAGACAGCCTATGAGCATCTGAAATTGAAAATTGACGGACGCCTGATTCTAAAAAGCAGACATGAAATTCCACTGGACGGCTCGCTTATGATTGAGTTGGATATCTTTCATGGGGAACTGGAGCATTTAATTCTGGCGGAGGTCGAATTTCCGGATGTCGAGACGGCAAACTCCTTCACACCGCCGAAGTGGTTCGGCGAAGATGTTACTTTCTCTTCGGAATATCACAACAGTACTTTAAGCAAAAGTTAAAATGACCTCCGCCGAAAGCAGGTAATACGATAACATTACAAGAACAAAAACAGACTGCAATCGATTATTACACGCCAGACGCACTGCTATTTATTTGAATTGCTTTTCCAATGTGTTTATCCAGCCTCCACTTCGGTGCAACGCCATCATCAGCCCAATATTCATCGACAGCTACAATTTTATTTGCATTAACTTTAATAAAAGATGTCACATGAAATGATAATTCTTGATTATGGTTATATACATGAGTGACTGTCACAAATGTATCATTTATAGTCTCAACCCTTTCTACTTCACCATTCCAATTACCAGGATATTCACAATTTGCTATGATAAATTCATCTACGCTGAAATGCTCATTTGTACAATGCCAATTTATGTATGCATCTTTATCGAAATACCCTCTAATAGCGTTTGCATCCTGTTTCAAAACATCTTTCCAAAATTGAAATATATCCATCTTTGTAACCATTCCTTTCGCTTTACTCAGGCACAAAATTCCTGACAAATTTATTCCACCCCTTTCATTCGCTCTACCACAGAACTTCCTCTCTCAATCTGCCGATAAGCGACGAGCGGGATACACACGCAGACTGCAAACGTTAATATCGCTGCCGCCGCCACCGGAAGCAGCGGGATTTTAAATCCTGCGCCGGTATAATTCATAGATTGATACAGATAATATGTGACGCCAAGCCCGGCCGTTAATGTGATAAGCCACGCTCCGCTTGCATAGAGCAGTCCTTCCATCGCCAGCATTCCATTCATCTGTTTCTCCGTCATCCCAATACTTTCCATAACAGAAAGCTCCAGCTTGCGACTCTGAATACTGCCCGCAGAGGTGTTCATATAATTCATAATCCCAATAACTCCCAGAATCAGCACGATGCTAATTCCTACCTCCATCATATTTCCCTGAGCTTTTTTCACCGTTTTCATCAGCCCTATTTTGGATTCATAAGAATAATCCTTTGCCTGAGAAATTTTATCTACAGCAGAAAGCAGTTCTTTTTCTGTATCCTCGTCAAATTCTTCCTCATAAGTAATTCCTATTTTAAAAATAATCGGTTTCGCCGCAAATTCCTTCACCGCCCGTTCACTGACAATCACAACAGGAGGATAGGTTGCCAGCGCATTGTATGCCGTTTCATCGGTTAATCCTGCAATCTCAAAGGAACGATTATATCCCCTGTCCTCGTAGGGTGCGCAGGTCAATGTTTTTCCCACAACATCCCCTGTTTTAAAAGCCAGGGAATTTCGATATAGCAAACAGGTTTCTCCATTTAAAAAAGCCTCCTCAGACACTGGCTCTTCAAGCGTAGCATTAAGCGCCTGAAAATCTGATTCCCCAATCCCCACCAGCACTGAGCCGAAATTTTCGGGATGCGCTTTGTACTCTTCCAAATCGTCCTCATAGGGTATATTCATCCAGGTTTCATAAAATTCACGCATCCACTGATCTGCAAAATCCGGCTCCCATGGAACAGTAATCTCCGTATAAATCACCGGATTGATTTCCTCAACGCCCTCTATCTGATTCAATCTCTCAAAAAGCGCGTCGTCAAAAATTTCCACATGTTTTTCCATATCCTGTTTTTTCATAGTATCATTATTCAGTACCATATCCAGATTCCGAAAATGAAAATAATATTCCCTTGCGCCCTGAGATGAAATAAGGGTTACCACGCATAAAAATACTACAAGGCTGACCGCCAGAGAGCATGTCACTACTGCCGATTTCTTCCAATCCTTTCCAACCTGCTCCTGCGCCATCCTCCAGATAAGTTTCCCCTTTTTCATCCTGCGATTTTTCCGAATCCCAGACTCAGGTCTGTATCCAAGGGCTTCCATAGGCGAACTTACGACTGCGATTTTAGCAGGCTTCCTGCCGGCCGCAAAAACAGTAATCCCGGTGAACAAAACCGTCAGCAGGAAAACAGACGGATGGAAGGAGATATCAATTCCTCCGATTGTCTCTGCCCGAATCCCTAATGATTTTACAACGCCCGGAATCAACGCGAAGGACAACCCTCCGCCAAAAAGAATCCCTCCAAAAATTCCAATTCCCCCGACAAACAACATCTGATATCTCATCCATCCGTAAATCTGGCGTCCTGTCATTCCAATAGTCTGCAGCAATCCAAAGTAACGGACATTTCCCGCCACAGACAAATACATGATATTGTAAATCAAAAGATACGCACAGAGACAGATTGCCAGTACCAGACATACAATACCGGTAAAAATCTGCACCGAATAACCAGTGTCTACCTCAAAAAACAACCTCTGAGCCTTATCAAGCTCCATGGAATGAATAAAGGCTTCCTGATACTCCTCTGATACAAGTTTCTTTTTCAGCTTCATATAACACCGCCCAGAAGACACGTCTGAGAACTGAAGCCCTGTCTGGTTATAGAAGCTTTCTGAAACGTAAAAAACATTTTTTGCTCCGAATCCTTCCCAGAATCCGCAAATGCGAAAAGTTTTTTCCCGCAGCTCACCATGTATATCGTAAACGACAGGAAATTCATCCCCAATCTCCAGCCCGGAAAATCCACATCCCTCAAGCGCCTCCCTTGTTGCCATTACCTCATTCTCTTCTACCGGATAGCTGCCGGTAACCGACTCTCTCGCCGGAGCCATCATCTGATTCCAGTAAACCGGGTCTGCATACATAAGCCCTACGTTCGGCGTTTTATCATAAACTGTTTCTTCCACAGCGCCGGATACTGCGGCAATGCCAACCGCTTCCACATCGGAGTTATTTATCAAAGTTTCCATCTGTTTCTTGGTCACACCATACATGATGGCGTCAAACTCCGCGCCGCTCAGACGGATGTTTTGCTGCCGCTGCATTTTAAAATAGGTAATACCTACCGTAAAAACACTAAATAACAAAAATGATGACAGCATTACTGCCAATATCATTGTAATACTCCGGCGCCAATTACTCCTTAACGACTTCCATGCCATCCGGGATATAACGGCCACATTATTGTTCCTAAGCATGAAAATCACTTCCCTTCACAATCCGGCCGTCTTCAATACGGACAATCCTATCTGCCATCTGGGCGATATCGTTATCATGAGTAATCAATACAATAGTCTGCTGAAACTGATTTGCCACCATTTTAAGAAGTCCTAACACATCGTGGCTCGTAGCAGTATCAAGATTTCCCGTAGGTTCGTCGGCCAAAATTATGGACGGTTTAGAAGCAATTGCCCTGGCGATTGCCGTCCTCTGCTGCTGACCGCCGGATAAAGTTCCCGACAACGCCTCCTTCTTTTCCTGTAATTTCAACAAATCCAGTATCTCTTCTACAAAACCTTTGTCAATACGGCGGCCGTCTAATTCCAAGGGGAGCACTACATTTTCATACACATTCAAATCCGGCACCAGGTTATAATTTTGAAATATAAATCCAACCTTCCTGCGCCGAAAAATTGTCAGCTCCTCCTTTGTCATGCCTGCCAGGAGCTTTCCAGATACAGACACCGTTCCCTCCGTAGGAGTATCAAGTCCTCCCACCATGTGCAGCAGCGTACTCTTCCCGCTTCCTGATTTACCAATAATTGCAACAAATTCCTGTTCCTTTACCCGGAAGTCCACACCGTCTAATGCCTTAACTGTATTGTCTCCCAACTTATAATACTTTTTAAGCCCCCTGGTTTCCACAATCCATGAATTCATATTCTGCCTCCTTTATCTTTGATATCTCTATACTAGCAGGCAAAAATCACAAACCAGTCACAATTATATATTATCACAATTCTGTGATTGTTAGCCCATGGGGCATGCATTTACTGCTATTCGTTTGGCAGATAAAGGCAGAACTCAGCGCCTTTCCCCGCCTGTGATCTTACTTCAATATACCCGCCCTGCAATTCTAAAATTTTTCTTGTAAGATACAGGCCGATGCCAACTCCGGTTTTTTCATGCGCCTCCGGTTCCCGGTAAAATCTCGTAAAAATCTCCGCCTGTCTTTCCGGCAAAATTCCTTTCCCGGTATCTGAGATACTGATTCTGGTAAATATCTCCTGCCGGATTACTTTTACATGAACTTTCCCGGAAGACTCCGTATATTTCACCGCATTATCCAAAACATTGAATATTGCTTCCTCCGTCCATTTTTTGTCATGTCGAAGAACATACACTTCTTCACAGTCTACGGACAGAGCAATCTGTTTTGCGGCTGCCGCCGGAACAATCTCTGTTACCGATTTCGTCAGCGTCTCATACAAATTCCCCTGTTCGCTTTTAATCTGAATAATTCCTGTTTCCAATCTGGACAGTTTCACCATCCCCTGCAGGAAAAAATCCAGCTTATCTGCCTGCCCTTCCAGATTCTTTAAAAATTCAGTCCCCTTTTCCGACAGTTTTTCTTCTTGCAGAAATTCCACATACAGCCTGATATTGGCAATGGGAGTCTTCGTCTGATGAGAAATGTCCGAAATAAGCTCTTTCATCTGTTTCTTCTCTAGAAGCCCCGCTTCTTCCTTCTTACGCCAGATTCGCTCAACTCTCGCAAGCTTCTCACCGCATTTTCCCCAAAGTGTATCCTTCATTTCCTCATTGTCTCCGGCAATTCCCCGGCCGGATAGAATATCATCCAGAGCCTGCTCCACCTTTTCTTCAAACTGCCAGACCTCTTTTCTTAATAAACAAATCTTCCATCCGGCTGCTATCACTGTTCCTGCAGCCAGAATCAAACTGCTGACGCTTATCCAATCCATTGATACCCCATCCCGTATACATTTGATATGTACCTGTGCTCTTCATCCTCTATTTTCTTACGGAGCCGGTTGATATTTACTGCCAGCGCATGTTTATCTACAAACTGCCCTCCGGCATCCCACAACCGTTCCAACAGGACGCTGTAAGTCAAAAGTTGCCCCCGATTCTCAACAAGCTCTTTTAACAGTCGCAGCTCTGTGGGTGTCACAGAACACTCCTTTCCCCCTGCAAACACCTTTACCCGATTCCAGTCGATAGAAAGATACCCGTCATTGAAAACAAAATCTGTTTCATTCCCAGCTCTTTTCAGAATTACTCTGATTTTCTTTAACAATATCTTCATAGAAAAAGGCTTTGTCACATAGTCCTCCGCCCCTAAGTCAAACCCTGTAAGAGCATCTTCCTCCAAATCCCTGGCAGTCAAAAAAATAACTGGTACTTCCGCCCTTTTCTTTACCCATTTACAAAAAGTAAATCCCTCTCCATCAGGAAGGTTCACATCCAGCAGAATCAAATCCGGTATATTTTTTACAAAAATTCTTTCTGCTTCTTTTATCGAAAATCCAGCAGATACAACGTAATTCTCTTTATCTAACGCATAGCAAATAGCCTGATTCAATTCATAATCGTCTTCTATAACCAGAATGTTCTGCATCAATATACTCCCTTCTACAACTCCATACATAAAAATCAGCGTAGGGACCAGATTATTCACACTTAGAAATACCATCCATGCATCTAATTTATTACATGTGTTCTCACATTTATTGTGCAAGATATTCTCAAAAATGTCAATAGAAATACTTTTCTGCCCTGCTATCTTTCATAACAAGCAAAAGACTGCCGCTTCTTTATGCGACAGTCTCCCATATGTTTACCACACAAAATAATCTTAACACATTGTTCTAAATTAACGGTCGCCCGTCTTCGGTGATAACGTTCTTGTAGTTGTTCTGGTAACTCTTGCAGCTGCTGGCGCTTCTGCTTTGTCTGACGTAGCGTCTTTCTTATCTGTCACAGATGTATCGTCATTTTTATCTGCAGAAGTTGTGTTATCCTTCTTGTCTGTATCAGTTGTGTCATCATTCTTATCTTCTGGTTTCGGCTCGATTTCACCAATCTGGTTTCCCTTCTCATCTAAAACCTGAGTTTTACCATCAGACGTAACTTTGATGATAGCAAATGGTGAAAAGCTCTCTACGTCTGTAGCCGTTGCAGTAAGATTGCCATTCTCATCAGCTACAACCTCGATAGGCCCATATACTTCCCATTCGCCGTCTTTCACTTCATGAAGAATATAAACCGTATCGCCGGCCTTTAACTCTTTGTCATCCTCAGATGTGATACCAAAAACGATATCCATTTTGCCTTCTGACGTAGCGGTTTTATCCATTGTGATGTCTCCGGCAGAAACGATTGTTACTTCCTGATCATCCTTTAAGACAAGGCCGTTATTCTCCAGAATACCTTTCATGGTTTCAGGCTCGCAAAGAGCTGCTTTGGTTTCTTCTTTCATCTCAGTAATGATAGACTTTACTTCTTTTCCATCTGCATCCTTAAGAACGATTTTATTTTCATCAAATGTTACAATTGTTGTTGGATCTTGTTTCGTAGTCTCTTCTGGCTTCTGATCCGGATCCTGCACCTCACCAGGGGTTTCACTGTCCAGTTCTGCGGCAAATGCCGTCATGCTCATCCCCAGACATAATGTTGCTGCTGTAAGTACAGCAACAACTTTTTTTAAATTTTTCATTTCTTTGTTCCTCCTAATTCTAATTATTTTGTGTGATTATATCAAATCTCCGCAAAAGAGATTTAATACCTCGTCTCTTCCACCAGAACAGCGTTAACCAACCACCGTTGCTCCGGCGAACCTGTAATACAGGTAGATAACGTAATAATTGGATTTCTGATATCTGCTCCATCGTTCACATTCCCCTGAAAACAGGCTTTTAGCTCAGAAATATATTTGCTCACATCCTCAGAATCCGAAAAGTTATAACTTCCTAATATATACCTGTTGTCAAATGCTACTGCCGCAAATATCTGATATTTCAGCCTGCCGGATGGCAGATAAATATAGATGTAAGGATTGGCGTCAAAAAACTCCCGTTCTTCATACTTATGTAATTCTGTGAACATTGTCCCGGTCTTGCCCATGTTATGTCCATAAATGACCGTTACAGGGTCCATAAACCCTGTCGTATTGTATTTTTGCGTATAAATTGCTCCTGGGAGTCCATATTTTCCGTCTATTGTCCAATCCAGATAGTAATCAATCTCCTCGCCTGAACTCTGAAGAATCGGATAATCAATATTGGTTCCCGGAATTTTAATCCATGCATATACATCCGGATTTAGTTCCCTCAATGCTTTAAAATCTACCTGCGTCATATAAGGGTCGGCAGCATCTCCTTCAACCGCCGTATCTCTTGTTTCTACGTATAATTCCTCCGCTTTCACCGGATCTGCTTCCTTTGGTCCTTCTGGCTCTTTCTGGCTGTTATAGATTGCAAATCCTCCAATTCCGCCAAGCGCTAACACCAACACAACGCATAACGGTATCAATATTTTCTTTATCATTCTCTTTGCCTCTCTTTCTACACTTTGTCTCTTGTATTTGGAACTTCTTCATAAAAATTTTGAATAATCAGTTCTTTTAGGGCCTCCCTGTCCACATAAAACTCTTCATGCTTCTCTCCTGCCCTGCTCTCTCCCGGAAGGCTCTGAAGCTCATCCGCATTTACTGATATATTGAGAAGCTCTGAAACCAGATAAGTAACTTCATCTAATGTAACATTTGTACTCATATGTTCCTGAAGCTGCTGGTATACGGTAACAGGAATTGATAAATCACTGGCAAGCACGCTCTTCGCCTTCGCTAAATAAGCCATGACATACTCTTTCTGCCGCCTCATTCTTCCCTGATTACTTCCCCCATCCTCTCCGGTCCGCTCTCTCAAATATTCCAGAGCCGTCTGGCCATCCAAATGAAGTGAAGTTCCGGCAATGTAACCGTCTCTCCACCAGGTCATATCTTCCGCAAGTGTAATATCTACACCCCCAACTGCGTCATTCAAAACCGGAAGCGCCTGAAAATTAATGGCACAGTATTTATGGACCGGCAGCCGGTACATTAATTCAGACACTGTATCCATCATCAGCTTGCCGCTCTGAGCCGTATCGACTCCATACGCATACTGATAGGTCAGTTGCATTTCCTTTTTCTCCGCAAGCGTGCCGTCCCTGTGAGCCATCTGGACATCTGTCATCGTATCTCTGGAAATCGCAAACATCTTCAATGCATTTTTATCTGTATCTATACTGACCAGAACAATTACGTCTGCAAGGCCTAACCTGCCCGCCTCAGCTTCCTTTTCTTCCATTGAAATTTCCTTATCAACCCCAATGCACAGAATATTGATAATGTCTTCTCTGTAACGATATTCTTTTCCCTTATGTACGATGAAGAAACCTTTATCACTGCCGGATTCATCGGCTTTCTCCTGCTTTACCTCGACTTTCAGACTCTTTCCGCCTTTTGCACGTAACACAAAAAAAGTTGCGCTTCCTCCTATGCCAATAAATACGGCAACCATAAGAATACTCAGCAATACTTTCTGCCAGCGTTTCATTTTCTTCCATTTTATTTTTGCAGGTTCTTCGTCGTCTTCTTCTAACTCTTCCAGTGTCACAATATCCATATCACTGAATTTATCCAGTTTATACAATACGCTTCCTCCCCTTACGGCTTATGCACATACGCCGAATGACGGAACC
Source organism: Lachnospiraceae bacterium (assembly GCA_910574185.1). GTDB lineage: Bacteria > Bacillota > Clostridia > Lachnospirales > Lachnospiraceae > Claveliimonas. Next base: position 109,034 of record CAJSZQ010000002.1, on the reverse strand, counting down.
GTCATCCATTTTTTCTTTTCCATGTTTAAATGTTTTCTTATAGTAGAATACTATAAGAAAATGTGCATTGATAATACAGGCCACTCATAAAACCTGCAATACATTATTTACTGAAATCCTGACCACAGACGCTCAAATGCTCCAGTTTATTCATTTCTTTTCTTTTTAAATCCATAGATGGATGAACGTAACGCTGCATCGTCGTATTGACATTTGCATGGCCCAGTATCTCACTTAGCGATTTCACATCAAATCCGTTTTCCACGCAGCGGGTAGCAAAAGTATGCCGTAGGGTGTGAAAATTAGAATCCTCCAGCCCTGCTTTCGACAGAACCTGCTTAAAATTATTGAGACATGAGCGAGGCTCCATGTATTTTTTTGTCCCGGTTAACAGGTAGACGTCCTTTTCCTGTCTGAATTTGTTTAAATAATTTGCGATAAAGTCTGGAAGAGGAATATCACGATTGGAACACTCTGTTTTTGGCATATCAATAATTATCTTTGTTTTTGCGAGCGCATCGGGAGATAAATCACGAATACGAATAATAATTCGGTTAATTGATATGATACCGCTGTCAGGATGAATATCACCCCATTTCAAAGCGCATAATTCACCGATTCTAAGCCCACTATATAGCGTAACCAAAATACTCATATGAAGCGGACTTGTCTCGTGAAAAAGATACGATTCCAAACGTTCTTGTTCCTGCTTTGTAAATACACGTATCTGCGGTTTTCTCCCCTTCGGGCAAAAAAGCCGGTTATCTGTGGTCGTACAGGAATAACCCAACCGCTTTGCATACTTTAATGTAAGTATGAGAACCGAACGTAACTCATATACTGTTTTCGGCGATAATCCTCCTTTTCCGTCAAGGCGGCCAGAACACAACTTTTTTCTCAGATAGTCGTCCAACTGCTCCGTTGAAACAGAGGATAATACAAAAGCTCCAATATCTGGAACTAAATGACGTTCTATCAGGTTGTTATAATTTACATAAGTAGATTCTTTTACCAACCCTTTTTTAGAATTTTGCCATTCCCGTAACGCCTGTTTTAATAATACATTTTTCCTGTTACTTTTTACTTTTTTCATAATTTGTTTCCTTCCTGTTATTTATTTTGCATGTTTCTGTCCTCTGAGGAGGACGGATTTGCCTATTCTATATATTTGTCAATCTATGATACTTGACATCCCTCATTTTACGGTATATATTATATGAGATAAGAGATGTGCCGTTTTATCTTATAGTATTCTACTATAAGAATGGCAATGAGTTATGTTGCTTTCCAGCAATGAATTTAAAAAAGAATAAAAGAAGTCGAACCTAAGTTTTCTGCTTTTTAGGTTCCGATATATTTAGGCATAATACTTTTTATAATCAAAAAATAGATGGTCAGCCGCTATGGGCTTCCCATCTATTTTTGCTTCTCTGTCTAAAATTTATATTTATATACTATACGTGTTCCTATTCTCCACAGCGTTCAGATATTTTTAAATACGCATCTATATCTATTCTGTCATAATAAACCCATCATGAACCGCATTCATGGCCTTATCCACATCCTTTTCATCCACCAGTACCGTAATCCGGATCTCAGAGGTAGCTATCATATTAATATTTACCCTGGAATTATACATAGACTCGAACATCTTCGCCGCAACTCCCGGATTGCTCATCATCCCGGCGCCCACCACAGATATTTTCGCCACATGCTTGTTAGACGTAATCTGCTGTATCGTCAGCGTCTCCTTATGCTCCTCTAAAACATGCAACGCATCCTGAAGGTCATCCTCCGAGACAGTAAAGGAAATATCCTTCGTACCGTCGCGGCCTACCGACTGCAGGATAATATCTACATTAATATTATTCCTGGCCAGAGTATGGAAAATCTTAAACGCCGTTCCCGGCTTATCCTCCACTCCGATTACCGAAATCCGCGCTGTATTTGTATCGGCTGCAACACCTGTAATTAACATTTTTTCCATCTTAGCTTTCTCCTTGATTACCGTACCTTCCGATTGGTTCAGACTGGAACGCACCACCAGCCGGACGCCGTATTTCTTTGCCATTTCCACCGAACGGTTATGTAAAACCTTTGCCCCCAGAGACGCCAGTTCCAGCATCTCGTCATAGGTAACCTCTTTAAGTTTCATCGCCTTCTTTACAACCCGCGGGTCGGCAGTATATACACCGTCCACATCTGTAAAAATTTCACACAAGTCCGCATGAAGCACTGCCGCCAGCGCAACTGCGGTAGTGTCCGAGCCACCGCGTCCCAGAGTCGTCAAATCATCATATTTGTTGACTCCCTGAAACCCTGTCACAATGACAATTTTCCTGGAATCTAACTCATGCTGAAGCCTGTCAGTATCAATCCGTTTGAATCTGGCGTTCCCATATCTGGAGGTGGAATGCATCTGTACCTGAAATGCATTCAGCGACACTGCCGGAACATCCATACTCTGCATCGCCATAGCCATCAACGCCGCCGAAACCTGCTCTCCTGTTGCTAAAAGCATATCCAGTTCTCTCTTTTTGGGAGTGGCATTCACGGTCTGTGCAAGTGCAATCAGCTCATCCGTCGTATCTCCCATCGCTGACAGCACCACCACCACGTCATGCCCAGCCCTGTAGTCCTCAATACAGCGGTTCGCCACATTGAATATTCTCTCCTTATCGGCAACAGAACTGCCGCCGAATTTCTTTACAATCAGCATAGTGCCCTCCAAATGCATTTTTATAAGCCGCAGTCTGCCTCATCCGGCCATTAGCCCTCGAATAAATGAGTAATCAGACGGTATCCGTCTTTCCAGACATGCCTGCTTTTTGCAGCTTCTTTCTCATTATATATATGAATTCCATCCTGTTTGGTTCTACTATCATAAAGAAGATACGGCACCGGCTCTCCTGTATGAGTCCGCACACATATCGGCGTAGGATGGTCCGGTAATACCATAATCCGGTAATCTTCATTCGATGCGTCAAACGCCTCTACAATACGTTTCAATACCCGCCCATCCACATGTTCAATGGCCGTAATCTTATCCTGCATTACGCCCTGGTGTCCCATCTCGTCGGGAGCCTCCACATGAATATACGCAAAATCATAACCGTCTTCCAGCAGCGCTTTCATCGCTGCGTCTGCCTTACCCTCATAGTTGGTATGAAGCCCACCGTTAGCGCCATTTACGGAAATGTTATCCATACCTGCTCCTACAGCAATTCCCTTCAGCAAATCCACCGCAGAAATCATCACGCCTTTCTTTCCGGTCTTCTCCTGAAACGAAGTAAGCGCAGGCCTTGTTCCGGCGCCCCAGAACCATAAAGAATTGGCTGGATTTTTTCCCCACTTCTTCCGCTCCACATTAATCGGATGATTCTTTAGAATTTCGTAGCTCTTTTCCATCATTTCACGAAACACAGGATGTTCCGGCAGATAAGCTCCAACCCGCTCCGTCAAAACATCATGAGGCGGCGTCAGTTCCATCACCTCACCCTGTTTCCAAATCAGGAGATGCCGGTAGCTGGTTCCCGCATGGAACTCGTAACCTTCTCTAGAAAGCTCTTTCTTCACTGCATCAATCAGAACCGCAGCATCCTCTGTACTGATTTCCCCAGAGCTGTGGTCCAGAATCCTCTGTTCCTCATAAGCTCCTTCATCCTCCGAAAGAGTTACAATATTACACCGATAAGACACATCCGTATCCGCCATATCCACGCCAATACTTAATGCCTCCAGCGGAGAGCGCCCCGTATAATAAATCTTCGGATCATATCCCAACACCGACAAATTCGCCGTATCGCTTCCCGGCGCCATCCCTTCCGGCACCATAGAAGCCATCCCAATCTCTGCTCTCTCAGCCAAAGCATCCATCACCGGCGTCCTGGCCGCCTCCAACGTAGTCCGTCCCCGCAACTCCTCCAAAGGCTTCCCCGCCATACCGTCGCTTAACAAAATCACATATTTCATACCATTCTCATCCCTTCCCGCAAATAAGAACATCTCCTGCGTTCACACAACTCGCAGTTCCCTTTCAAAAGTCTTCCTCCCCGTACACTACAGACTAACATAATAACAGTACAACTGGAACCCTGAAAAAGAACTTCTCCTGGCGACCACACAACTCGCAACTTCCTTTCAAAAGTCTCTCTCCCCATGCGCCCCGGACTACTCTGAGATAGGCGCTGTCAGTGTCTTTTCTTACGCAGAGCCTAACAGGGCGCCCTTAGCGGAAGTGAAATCCACTACCTACGGAGACTTAGGTGTTCAGGCTCTCCTGAACACCTTAGCCGAAGTTGGCAGTTAGTTCACTGAAGCGTTGCCCAGCTCTGTGTAAGAAAAGACACTGACAGCGCCTATCTCAGAGTAGTCTGGGGCGCATGGGTACAAAACTCTATTCCTTCACACGTATCATACTGATAACTTTTTCTCCATACCCGGAAGCTTTCTCCTGATAAGCCCCCTCCGGCATGCATTCTGTCACAAATCCAAATTCCCCGGAAATCCCTGAAACAGACACATACTGCAGCATTCCAAAATCTTCTGCCAGCTTCTCTTGAAGGGCTTCCTTATCGCCCCTCATTCTTACAAAGAATCGATGGGAAACTTCATCTGATTTCTTAAGCACAAGCTTCTCTCTGCTCCATCCATTTCCCAGATTACACTGCAGATGCTTTGCCGCCTCTACTACATCTCCTACGACCGCGCTTGCTGTCGGCAGTTTCCCTGCGCCGCTTCCATAGAACATGGCGTCTCCTAACATATTTCCATGGACAAATACGGAATTAAACACGCCGTTCACGCTAAATAACGGATGCTCCTGACTTAACAGACAGGGACATACCATAGCGCTCAGGGAATCTCCCTCTCTCTTACATGCTGCAAGAAGCTTAATCGTCTTCCCCATAGCCTTGGCATACTGCATATCCTCTACTGTAATCTTTGTAATTCCTTCACAGTAAATCTCCTCAAAATCCACCTGCTTACCGGAAATAATAGAAGACAGAATCGCAATCTTACGGCAGGCGTCATGCCCTTCCACATCCGCTTCCGGATTGCGCTCTGCAAAGCCGTTATCCTGCGCCTCTTTTAGCACCTCGTCATATCCGGCTCCCTCATAGAACATCTTGGTCATCATATAGTTCGTCGTACCATTCAGTATTCCCACAATCTCTTCGATTACATCCCCGGTCAACGAAGAATGCAAAGGACGCAGAATCGGAATCCCCCCGCCTACGCTGGCTTCAAAAAGGAAGTTTACATTCCGCGCCTTCGCAATCTCAAGAAGCTCGGCTCCATGCTTCGCAACCAACGCCTTGTTGGACGTTGCCACACTTTTCCCTGCCTCAAGGCTTCTCTTTACAAAGGTATATGCAGGTTCGATACCGCCCATTACCTCTACGATTACTTTCACTTCCTCATCATTTATCACATCCTCAAAGTCATGTGTGATGATATCCTGTACCGGGTCCCCAGGGAAATCCCGCAGATCCAGAACATATTTCACTGCCAGCTCTTCCCCGACTCTCTGATTAATTATATCCTGATTGGTACGAATAACCTCCACAACTCCTGAGCCCACCGTTCCATATCCAAGCACCGCTATTTTTACCATCGTTCTTTCTGTCCTTTCTTATCCTTTTCAGTCCTGATTCACGCTACTATTTTAACCAGTAATCCGCAAAAATCCTACGCTCCAGACAACTTCCCCTGACATAGATATGCATTGATAAATGATTCCAACGCCCCATCCATCACCGCATTTACGTTACTGCTTTCCGCCCCGGTGCGATGATCCTTTACCATCGTGTAAGGGTGCATTACATAGGAACGAATCTGATTCCCGAAACCAATCTCCTTAATCTCTCCCCGGATATCTGACACCTTCTCTGCCTGCTCCTGCTCTTTCAGCAGAGTCAGTTTAGCCTTCAGCATCTGCATGGCCTTATCCCGGTTATGGTGCTGAGACCTTTCATTCTGACACTGCACCACAATACCGGTAGGAAGATGAGTAATCCGAATTGCCGAGGACGTTTTGTTGACATGCTGACCCCCTGCGCCGCTGGCCCGGTAAGTATCAATTTTCAGCTCATCCTCTGCAATCTCAATATCTACATCGTCCTCAATGTCTGGTATCACATCGCAGGAAGCAAAGGAAGTCTGTCGTTTTCCCGCCGAATTAAAGGGCGATATCCGTACCAGCCGATGAACGCCCTTTTCGGATTTAAAGTATCCGTAAGCATTCTCGCCGCTGACTTCAAAAGTCACCGCCTTGATTCCTGCAATATCCCCTTCCAGATAATCCAACATCTGAAAACCGAATCCCCTTCTCTCGGCAAATCTGCTGTACATCCGGTACAGCATAGCCGCCCAGTCACAGGACTCAGTTCCGCCGGCTCCTGCGTGAAGCGTTACAATTGCATTATATTTATCATATTCCCCTGACAACAGGGTCTGAATCCGAAGAGTCTCATAGGCTTCCTCAAATGCCGCCAACTCTTCTTCAATCTCCGGCAGAATGGACGCATCCTCTTCCTCATACGCCATTTCAATCAACAGCCCGATATCCTCATAACTGGTATACAGACCCCGAATGGTATCCACCTGAGCTTTGAGCCCCTTTAATTCTTTCATAATCTCCTGAGACTTTTCCGGCTCATCCCAGAATCCGGGCTCTTCCATCCTGCGCTCCAACTCTTCAATCCTCTGCTCCTTTACAGGGATGTCAAAGTGAATCCCTCATTTCAGCGAGAGGCGTCTCATAAGCACTTAAATTTCCTTTGTACTGATCCAGTTCAACCACGCTATCACCTCTTTCTCCATATTCTTTCTTCTATCTGTCAGCCTGTGAAACGGGGATTGGTTTCAGGACAGAGGCAAACAGCATCCCCTCTTACGCAAAGCCGGGCAGCACTCCAGTGAACTAACTGCTGACTACGACTAAGACGCTCAGGAATGCCTTCGCGCCTAAGTCTGCATTGCCATGCATCTGGAAGAAGCTGCCAGTGGCAGGTTCTGTAAGTAAGCAGTGGATTTCACTTCCGTTAAAAGCGCCCCTCTAATGCTTTGTGTAAGAGGGGATGCTGTTTGCCTCTGCCCTGAAACCAATCCTACCGCGAAGGCCGATTATCGCTGTTACTTACGTCCGCAGCACTGCTTATACTTCTTGCCGCTTCCGCATGGACATGGGTCGTTGGGATAAATCTTCTTATTCTCCCGCTTCTTCGGCGCCCGCACAGCGGACTCATCCTTATTGGTTCCCGTTACCTTGGCAACCTCCTCGCGCTCTACCTTCTGCTCAATCTTCACATGATACAGCATACGGATGGTATCTGCAGTAATCCCCTTGGTCATCTCATCAAACATGTCGTAACCAATCATCTTATACTCTACTTTCGGATCTCTGTGACCATAAGCCTGCAGTCCGATTCCCTGTCGAAGCTGATCCATATCATCTATATGATCCATCCATTTATTATCAATAACTCTCAAAAGAATCACGCGCTCAATCTCACGAATATGCTCTGGCTCCGGAAATTCTGCTTCCTTCTGCTCATACAGCTTCACTGCCCGCTCTTTCAGCAGATGCTTTAACTGCTTCTGGTCCATCTTCCGTACATCTTCGATGATTACTGGCTCCATGGGAACTGTCGCCCGCATATTTGCATTAAATCCTGTCAAATCCCAGTCTTCCGGCTCCGCGTCTGCAGAAATATTCCTGTCTACTACATTTTCTATGAACTCGGTTATCATATGAATGATAGAATCTCTCATATTCTCGCCGTCTAATACCCGACGTCTCTCTTCATAAATAATCTCCCGCTGTTCGTTCATAACCTGGTCATATTCCAGCAGATTCTTACGGATTCCAAAGTTGTTATTCTCAATCTTCTCCTGCGCCTTCTCAATAGCGCTGGAAAGCATCTTATGCTCAATCTGTTCTCCGTCCTCTACGCCTAAGGTATTGAACACGCTCATCAGACGTTCGGAGCCAAACAGACGCATCAAATCATCCTCCAGTGAGATGTAAAATCTGGACTCCCCTGGGTCTCCCTGTCGTCCGGAACGTCCCCGAAGCTGATTATCAATACGTCTGGACTCATGACGCTCTGTTCCGATAATCTTAAGGCCGCCAGCCGCTTTCGCCTCATCGTCCAGCTTAATATCCGTACCACGACCCGCCATATTGGTCGCGATTGTTACCGCCCCATGCTGACCTGCACCGGCAACAATCTCCGCCTCCATTTCATGAAATTTAGCATTTAGCACATTATGCTTGATTCCCCGGCGTTTTAACATTCCGCTTAAAAGTTCAGATACCTCGATGGTAATCGTACCCACCAGTACCGGTTGTCCCTTAGCATGCGCCTTTTCTACCTCGTCACAGACCGCATGGTATTTCTCCTTCTGGGTCTTATATACCGCGTCATCCAAATCCTTACGAATCACCGGAACATTCGTTGGAATCTCGATAACATCCATACCGTAAATCTCTCGAAATTCCTTCTCCTCAGTCAGAGCCGTACCAGTCATACCGCTCTTTTTCTCAAATTTATTAAATAAATTCTGGAAAGTAATGGTTGCAAGAGTCTTGCTCTCCCGCTTAACCTTCACATGCTCCTTCGCCTCGATTGCCTGATGAAGACCGTCGGAATATCGACGCCCAGGCATAATACGTCCGGTAAATTCATCAACAATCAGAACCTCTTCATCCTTCACCACATAATCCTGATCCCGGAACATTAGATTGTGGGCGCGCAGAGCCAGTATAATGTTATGCTGAACCTCCAGATTCTCCGGATCGGCCAGATTCTCCAGATGGAAGAACTTCTCCACCTTTTTCACACCGTCCTCTGTCAGATTCACATTCTTTTCCTTCTCATTAACAATAAAGTCTCCGGTCTCCTCAATCTCCTCGCCCATAATAGCATTCATCTTAGAAAATTCACCGCTGGCCTCACCCTTTTGAAGCTGTCTGGCTAAAATATCACAGGCCTCATAAAGCTTGGTTGATTTACCGCTCTGTCCGGAAATAATCAGAGGAGTTCTTGCCTCGTCAATCAGTACGGAGTCCACCTCATCGATAACTGCAAATTTCAGTCCCCGCTGCACCAGCCGCTCTTTATAAATCACCATGTTATCCCGCAGATAATCAAATCCCAGTTCATTATTAGTCACATAGGTAATATCACAGTTATAGGCTTCCCTTCGTTCATTCTTATCCATACTATTTAAGACAACGCCTACTTTTAATCCTAAAAATTCGTGAATCTGCCCCATCCATTCAGCGTCACGCTTCGCCAGGTAATCATTAACCGTAACGATATGTACGCCCTCTCCGGTCAGAGCATTCAAATATGCTGGAAGTGTCGACACCAGTGTCTTTCCTTCACCGGTCTTCATCTCCGCAATTCGCCCCTGATGCAAAATAATACCACCGATGAGCTGTACCCGAAAATGTCGGAGCCCAATGGTCCGCACCGACGCCTCTCTTACTACAGCAAAAGCCTCCGGAAGCAGCGAATCCAACGTCTCTCCTTTTGCATAACGCTCCTTAAATTCCCTGGTCTTGTCCTGCAGCGCAGGATCAGACAGGCTCTGTATCTCTGGCTCCAGCGCTTCAATCTGGTCTACAATCGGATAAATCCGCTTCAATTCATTCTCACTGTGTGTTCCGAACAATTTCTGTAATAGGCCCATATTCTATAACTCCTTAATATTTTTTCTCACAATATAAATCCCATTTTAACACTATATTGCGGGCAATTCAATCTTTCCCTTACGAAAACTTTTGTTTATGGGTTGAATTGTCTGTTACATTTATGGTTCTTAATGGTTACTCTTCAAAAGGCATCTGGCTTGTCCGTAAATTTCAGTACATGCTCATAAGGAATCCTCCCTCCAAACAAATCCAAAGCGCTTCCTATCGTAAAGTCCAGCTTCCCCTCCGATAGTTTCTGAAATTCCTTTAAATGCTCTATAGAACCAATTCCTCCCGCATAAGTGATTTTTCTGCCTCTATACGTCTTCAAAATCTGCACTAAATCTCCCATAATTCCGGAAGCCTTTCCTTCCACATCCACACCATGCACCAGAAATTCATCGCAAAACTCACCCAGCTTTTCCAGCACAGGAATCTCTAGTTTTACATCTGTAAACTTCTGCCATCTATCGGTTACTACATAAAAGAAACCATCTTCTTTACTCCTGCAGCTTAAATCCAACACCACATGTTCTCTTCCTACAGCCTCGCAGAGTCTCCTGATATTCTCCCAGTGGATTCGCCCGACGCAGAACGCGTAAGAAGTAACAATCACATGGCTTGCCCCCGCCTTCAAATACTCAGACGCATTTTCAGCCGTAATTCCTCCGCCAATCTGCATTCCTCCCGGATACGCGCCAAGAGCTTCCAAAGCCGCATTTTTTGTCGCCTCATAATAGGAAGAATCCGGAGCGTTCAGCATAATAACATGGCCTCCGTCAAGTCCGTCTTCTCTATACTTTCTGGCATAGAATGTGCTGTCATACCTGGAAATAAAATTTTCCTGCGCCTGATTGCCCTCATCCCTGAGACTTCCTCCTATAATCTGCTTTACTTTCCCGTTATGTATATCAATACAAGGTCTGAATCTCATATATTCTCCTTTTCCTATAGAAACAAAAACATACTTCCCATATTCTCGAATTTTAATCGCATGTATCAAAGGAAGACGGAGGATTATATCCTCCGCCCCATAAAAGGTCAACGATGCCCCAGAGTGCATCTGTAAATTTATTCCCAATATTCTGAAATGACATCAATTTTAGAATACGCTCTAGCGATTATTATCTGTGTTCTTATTTGTATTGCGATTATCGTTTCCATCCAATCCGTCTTCTATATCGTCAACACCGTCGCGCACTGCGTCGCCCACATCGTCCGCGCCCTCTTCAAGAGCTCCGCCCACAGTATCATTTTTATTAACCGTTCCATCGGTTCCGTTCGTAGCTCCATTCATATTGTCGCCATTTGTTCCGGTTCCTCCAGCATTGTCGGTCGTTTCATTATTCACAGCTCCATTATCTGCGTCGTCGCTGTTTCCACAGGCAGTAAGACCGCCAAGCACTCCCACGCATAATATCATAACCATTAATTTCTTTAACTGTTTCATATTTCATATCTCCCTTTCATGTATATTCTTGTACCCTGTAATATACACATTTTCCAAAAATATATACGTTTCCATGATTGGGATTATCTGGAAAAATTACAAAACAATTACATCTGACATATCGTACAATCCCGGTTTCTTCCCTGCAAGAAATCCTGCCGCAGCCACAGCGCCCTTTGCAAAGACTGCCTTGGAATATGCGGTATGCTTAAATTCAATCACCTCGTCCTCACCGGCAAAGATAACCTCGTGTTCTCCTACAATATTCCCCCCGCGAACTGCCACAATACCAATTTCTTTCTGCTCTCTCTTTTTTCTCACGCTGCTCCTGTCATAATTATAAGTGTATTCCCCATGCAGCGCCTCATTCATAGAATCCGCCATAGCGATGGCGGTTCCGCTGGGGGCGTCTACCTTTTGGTTGTGATGCTTTTCCACAATCTCCATATCAAAGCCGGCGGGCGCCAATACCTTTGCCGCATCCTTAAGAAGTCTCAGAAGCAGATTCACGCCCAGAGACATATTTGCAGAGCGAAGCACCGGAATCACCCCTGACACTTCCTTTACCCTTTCAATCTGTTCCGGGCTTAATCCTGTGGTACAGAGCACAACAGGAAGCTTCTTCTTCAGACAACCGTCAAGAAGTCCATCCACAGCCGACGCATTAGAAAAATCAATCACAACATCCACCGGTACGTCGCACTTTTCCAGATTCTCAAACACCGGGTAAGGATTCTCCCGTCCCAGAAACCGATCTACGCCCGCAACAAGCTCCATCTCCTCAGTCTCAGCAACCATCCGGCTGATAACCTGTCCCATCTTCCCGTTACATCCATGCATCAATACTTTAACCATCTTTTCTTTTCTCCTGTTCTTCACACTATCCGCCCTCATTCGTCTCACATGCCGCGCCCTGTCCGTCCAGAAAACGCCAATATAAGAGGCAGAACAATTCAGAGGTGTTTTCAAACGAAGTGAAATCCACCTCCACATATACATGTAAGGACAGAGCGCCGCACTTTTTTGCAGCCCTCTGCCCTCTGTAAAACACTATGCTAACTGTATACCAAAATCTTTCATTGCCTGTGCCAGAGACTTCTCATGTACCGGCGAAAGCTCCGTCAGCGGCATGCGAAGACCGCCGCATTCCATACCCATTAAGTTTAAAGCCTTTTTGACCGGAATCGGATTCACCTCGCAGAATAACTGGTCAATCAACGGAATGGCCCTAAGCTGCATCTCGCGCGAACCTTTCGCGTCTCCCTGGAAAAACTTTGCACATATATCATGGGTATATTGGGGCGCCACATTGGACAACACAGAAATCACGCCCACGCCTCCCAATGACAGAAGCGGTACAATCTGATCGTCATTTCCCGAATACAAATCCACCTTACCGTCTGTCAGATTCATAATTCTCGCCACCTGACCAATATTACCGGACGCTTCTTTGATGGCGACGATATTATCTACTTCCCTCACTAGAGACGCCACCGTCTCCGGCGCAATATTCAATCCTGTACGGCTCGCTACACTATACAAAATAATCGGCGCTTTTGCCTCTTTTGCCACCGCTTTATAATGCAGCGCCAGCCCTTCTTGAGTAGCTTTATTATAATAGGGGGTTACAAGCAACAAGCCGTCTGCTCCATACTCTACTGCCTCTTTGGACATATCAATTGTTGTGTATGTAGCGTTCGAGCCTGTACCCACAATCACCGGTATTCTCTTCTTCGTACGTTCAATTGCAAATTTGATACACTCCATATGTTCCTCTTCTGACAAGGTAGAGGACTCCCCGGTTGTACCACATATAATAATACTATCTGTTCCATTCTCACAGTGATAGTTTATCAGCTCGTCTAACTTATCGTAATTCACACTTCCATCTTCCCGAAAAGGAGTGACTAACGCCACGCCTGCACCTGTAAAAATTGCCATGATTCTCCTCCTGATTTCCTTATATCTACACCTTTCCGGACGAAGTCCGCCTGCCCGCAGGGCATGGATAAGGGTGTGCCCTTGGCTATATGTATTGAAAGAATCATACCATCATTCCTTTTTAATGTCAATTATGGGTTATTCCCCATCCATGCATTCCAACTTGCTAACTGACACTTCATAGGCTACTCTTTTTTCTGTCTCAAACTCGGAAAGCTTCTTCACATATTCTCTGCTCTGAATCCTGCCGAGTACCTGCACATGCTCTCCTACTTCAAAAGCAGACGCATATCTGGCATTCCGTCCCCAGCAGATACATGGAATATAATCGGATTTCCCATAAGGCCGGTTAACCGCAAGCAGCAGGTCTGCAATCTCTCTTCCCAGAGGCGTTTTCCGGTAAATCGGAGGCTTACAGATATAACCGTCCAAAAGAATGGTATTCGTCTTCGCCCCATCCGGCTCCTCGTCGATAAATTCCACTTCCCGGACAAATACCGATAATATAAGTCTGTTTTTCTGTTCCTCATGGCGGTTGTAGGAACGGAACTGTCCGGCTGCCATAATATACTCTCCCGTATAGTCCTGACTTACATCAATCAATCGTTCCGAAATCATCAACGGAATCCGGTCCTCAGAATTGCTCAAACGTCTTACAAGTACATCGACCATGTAAAAGCCTTCCCCGAACACCTCATGACTGAATTCAAACTGCCCCGCCACTTCTCCCATAATTGTTACCTGGTTGTTTTCAATAATCTTATCTGACATTGTTGTAATTCTCCCTTCCTCTGAAGCGTATTTTAAGTTACTTTTTCTCCCGGCTGCTTACACTTTATCGAACCGCCGCCCAACAAGGTTCACCTTCCAGGTACCCCATATCGCCATTCGGCTGTTTCACAAGGTACACCTTCCAGGGCCACCCTAATACATGCATATCTTTACCGGGACAATACATAGTCTATGCTGGAATTTTCGGCTTTAGAACCAAATATGAAAAATATCTGTTTTTTTCTTTTAGTTGTATTTTTACAAATATATGATACAATACAAAAAGTCGGCGGTATTTACACATCATCCCGCTTTACTGTACTATGCAGGCGAGTCACCCTTACAAAGCAGGCTGAACAACATTCCAGCAAATTCTATTGCTAACATAATTTAAGAAACTCCGGAATGCTTTGCTCCTAAAATTGCGTGAGCAATGGGGTTCGCTTCCATATATAATAGCGTCCCGGATGCCCTTCTTTGTAAAGGTAACGCGCCTGCATAGTACAGTAAAATGGGGAGAAAGGTAACTACAGCCAGGATAAGAGAGATGAAAAGGATGATTTTTTATGAGAGAGAAAAGAGAAGATGTCCGTAATATTGCAATTATCGCACATGTTGATCATGGTAAGACAACTCTGGTGGACGAGCTTCTGAAACAGAGCGGTGTGTTCCGCGCGAATCAGGAGGTTGCAGAACGGGTCATGGATTCCAATGATATTGAGCGGGAACGAGGTATCACAATCCTGTCCAAGAATACGGCTGTCTATTATAAAGGAACAAAAATTAACATTATTGACACCCCCGGCCACGCTGATTTCGGCGGCGAAGTGGAACGTGTGCTGAAAATGGTAAACGGTGTGATTCTGGTAGTAGACGCTTTTGAGGGCGCAATGCCGCAGACCAAATTCGTACTCCGTAAGGCGCTGGAGTTAAAGCTCCCTGTGATTGTGTGTATTAACAAAATCGACCGGCCGGAGGCAAGACCAGAAGAAGTGATAGATGAGGTGCTAGAGCTCTTTATTGATCTGGAAGCAGATGACGAACAGCTGGAATGCCCTTTTGTATACGCTTCCGCAAAAGCAGGATACGCAGTTCTGGAACTGGAAGACGGACCAGAAAATATGATTCCCTTATTTGAGACGATTCTGGAATATATCCCTGCACCGGAAGGCGACCCGGAAGCAGGCACACAGGTATTAATCAGTACCATTGACTACAACGAATATATAGGCAGAATTGGCATCGGCAAAGTCGACAACGGCGTAATCCGAGTAGGTCAGGATATGGTGGTGGTCAATGACCATGACTCCAGCCGTCAGGAAAAAGTGCGTATCAGCAAACTGTATGAATTTGACGGACTAGAAAAAACAGACGTGAAAGAGGCTTCCATCGGCTCCATTGTGGCTATCTCCGGAATTTCGGATATTTCAATTGGAGATACTTTATGCTCCCCCGAACACCCGAAAGCAATTCCTTTCCAAAAGATTTCCGAGCCTACTATCGCCATGCAGTTCATTGTAAATGACAGCCCGTTTGCCGGACAAGAAGGCAAATATGTCACTTCACGCCATATCAGGGATCGTCTGATGCGTGAGTTGAATACCGATGTGAGTCTTCGTGTAGAAGAAACGGAAAATACCGATAGTTTCAAGGTTTCCGGCCGGGGTGAACTGCATTTATCCGTACTAATTGAAAATATGCGCAGAGAAGGCTATGAATTTGCAGTAAGCAAAGCAGAAGTTCTCTATAAAAAAGATGAAAAAGGCAAGCTTCTT
This sequence comes from Lachnospiraceae bacterium, assembly GCA_910574185.1. GTDB lineage: Bacteria > Bacillota > Clostridia > Lachnospirales > Lachnospiraceae > Claveliimonas. Next base: position 93,394 of record CAJSZQ010000002.1, on the reverse strand, counting down.
GAGCCTATGGAACTTGTTTATATTGATGTGCCGGAAGAATTTACCGGAACCGTCATTGAGAAGCTGGGGCAGCGCAAAGGCGAGCTGCGCAATATGAATGCCGGAAGCGGTTCCTATACCCGGCTGGAATTTTCCATCCCTGCCAGAGGGTTGATTGGCTACCGGGGCGAATTTCTCACTGATACCAAAGGAAATGGGATCATGAATACCCTTTTTGACGGCTACGCTCCCTATAAAGGTGATATTCAGTACCGCAAACAGGGCTCTCTCATTTCCTTTGAAACCGGAGAATCCGTAACATACGGTCTATATAATGCGCAGGAGCGCGGAATCCTGTTTATTGGAGCAAGCGAAAAAGTCTATTCCGGCATGGTTATCGGACAGAACGGCAAGACCGACGATATTGAAGTCAACGTCTGCAAAACTAAGCATTTAACAAACACACGTTCTTCCGGCGCCGACGACGCTCTGCGTCTGACCACGCCAAAGGTATTGAGTCTGGAAGAGGCCCTGGATTTCATCGATACCGACGAACTTCTGGAGGTAACTCCAGAAAGCCTTAGAATCCGTAAGAAGATTCTTGACCCTAGAATGCGTAAAAGAGCCGCTATGAAACAAGGCTGATTATCAATCATACAAATTTGTATTATATACAAAAGGAGGCTGCCATGAGAAAGCGATCCAGACAATTTTTATCAAAGCTGGCTTCAGTACTCGAATTTTTTGTTACTATAATGATGGCTGTCGGCATTATTCTGCTGTGCATCCGTCTGGCAAGTTCTCTGTTCCATCTGCCCGGAACAGAGCCTTTTCCAATCTACGAAGAACTTCTGACCACCTGCTTTAATCTGATCATCGGTGTCGAGTTAATCCGTATGATGTCCTACCATACCTCAGATACCGTATTTGAAGTACTGGTATTTGCCATTGCAAGACAAGTAATCGTCGGTCATTCCTCCGCAGTCTCCAGCCTGATTGGAGTCTGCGCCATAGCCGTACTCTTTGCCACCAGGAAGTTCCTCTTCTCCCCTTCCAGAAGTCTCACCAAACCGGATACGGAGCAGGAGGAATTCGTGGCTGAACCAACAGACGAATAATCCATGCAACCCGCTTAAATACCTTTCTGTTTCATTAAACTGTCAGTTACAGGTCACAGGTCATTTGGTAAACAGCGGGTTGAATCAGGAGCATGTCTCTGAGCAGACAATTCAGGAGTGTTTTTCATGGAATTGAAATAGCAGCTTATGCAGGCTTAGGCGCGAAAGCTTTCCTTGGCGGCTTAGTCTGCGTTAGCTGATAGTTCAATGGAATGTTACTCCGTTTGCTTAGAGACATGCTCCTGATTCAATCCGCGTCCGGCAGGCGATGTGTGAACAGTAACAAACTGTTACGTATTTTTACAACCTTTTTTAAACAACGCTATACAACAGAAGCGAAACATGCTATACTCAATATATCAGATAGATTATGATTTCTGGTATCAATTGTCAGACATTTTTCTTATCTGAAATTACCTTAATAAAGGAGTTGGATTGTATGAATTTTATCATCAGCGGAAGAAACATGACCGTAACACCTGGACTGAAAGATGCCATTATCAGCAAGCTTGGCAAGCTTGAACGGTACTTCACCCCAAGCACAGAGATTATCGTCACCTTGAGCGTGGAGAAAGAGCGTCAAAAGATAGAGGTAACCATTCCAGTCAAGGGGGATATCATCCGTTCCGAACAGGTAAGCACAGATATGTATGTATCGATTGACCTTGTTGAGGAAGTAATTGAACGCCAGCTTCGCAAATATAAAAATAAACTGGTTGCCAAACATCAGGAAGGTGGTTCTTTCAATCAGGAGTTTTTTGACGAAGAAGATGCATTTGACGGAGAAAATGAGATTCGGATTGTCCGCACAAAACGTTTTGGTATTAAGCCTATGTTCCCGGAAGACGCCTGTGTACAGATGGAGCTTCTTGGGCACGATTTCTTTGTATTTTCCAATGCGGAAACAGATGAAGTCAATGTCGTTTATAAGAGAAAAAACGGAACCTTTGGTCTTATCGAACCAGAATTTCAGTAATGGGACAGTATGTAAACAGACACAATCCTGGAGAGTCAGCTCTCCAGGATTTTTATATCGCCTTCTATCTCTGCAAAATGACAGGCCTCGCCCTCTGTAAGCAGCGCTTTTCCGCTGGTTCCCTCAATCAAATCTGCCTTCAAATCCGCCAATCCGCCAGCAGGTACAAGGCAGAATATTTCTGCCTTATCCGTATAAGCAGAATCCAGAATCGGTATTTTACGCTCCCCAAGAATATACTGAACCTTACCCAGCAATGTATACTCCATACCAATTGTTAATTTCACACCCACTGTCCTGACTCCAATAATCGACTCCATAAGCCCTGCCTTCACCGCTTTGGAATAAGCCCGAACAAGCCCTCCGGTTCCCAGAAGAGTCCCGCCAAAATACCGGGTCACCACTACGGCCACATTATGCAGTTCTTCACCCAGAAGCACGTCAAGCATTGGCTTCCCCGCTGTTCCTCCCGGCTCGCCATCGTCACTGAATCTGGCCAGTTCATTCCTCTCCCCGATCACATATGCAAAACAATTGTGTCTTGCATCCCAGTATTTCTTCCTCATCTCCTCAATAAATGCCAGAGCCTCCTCCTCATTCGATACCGGACGCACCGTAGCAATAAACCGGGATTTCTTCTCGACAATTTCCCCCTGTCCGCCCCTGTATACAATTTTGCACTCTAAAAGCATTATTTTTCCTCCCCCACATACGCCTAATTTAATTTAACAGAATATTTTGTGCCCTTATTATACATAATTTCTTAATAATTTCCTATAGAAATATGAACTTTTCATTTTTTCCTTTATTTCGAACACTAAGTTTGCTATAATGTTTGCGTATGAAGGAGGCAAATATTCATGAACTATGGAAGAAAAAAAGCTTCAAAAAGGCAAAAAGATATCACTTCCAAAAACGCAATGCAAGGTAAACGTATTGGAGTCAGACTCTTTAAGGCCTTTATACTTTTGCTAATTGTCGGTTGCGTCTCCGTAGCGACAGGCGGCATTCTTTTTATAAAAAAGATTGTCGATGATTCACCGGATATTTCTCCGTCTGATGTACGCCCCAGCGGCTATACAACCTTTGTGTACGCCGACGATGGCACTACTGAGATTGAACGCTTTATCGCATCCGGTTCCAATCGTGTGTACAAATCGATTAACGAAATCCCGGAGAGCCTGCAACATGCCTTTGTAGCCATTGAAGACGAACGCTTCTATGAGCATAAAGGAATTGACCCCAAGGGTATCTTAAGAGCAGCAATTGTGGGTATTTCTAAGGGAGGACATTTTACAGAGGGCGCAAGTACGATTACCCAACAGTTAATAAAGAATAATGTCTTTCCCAATTTCGTTTCAGAGAATACTTTCAGCGAAAAGGTTGAACGTAAGCTTCAGGAACAATTCCTTGCTCTGGACATTGAAAAACAGATGACCAAGGACGAGATTCTTGAGAGTTATATGAACACCATTAACTTGGGTCAGAGTACGCTCGGCGTACAGGCGGCTGCCAAGCGTTATTTCAACAAAGATGTCTCTGAACTCAGTCTTTCTGAGAGCGCTGTTATTGCAGGAATCACCCAGAATCCGTCCGCCTATAATCCAATTAACTATCCAGAAGAGAATGCCAAACGGCGTTCCAAGGTTCTTGGAGATATGTTAAAGCAGGGATATATCGACCAGACCGCCTACGACGAGGCCATGGCTGACGATGTTTATACCAGAATCCAAAGCGTTAATAATGAGGTGGGACAAGACTCCCCATACACTTATTTTGTAGACGCTTTGTCCGAACAGGTAATCGACGACCTGATTTCCCGTCTCGGCTATTCGGAATCCCAGGCTTATAACGCCCTATACAGCGGAGGCCTGAGCATATACACCACACAAAATCTTGCCATGCAGCAAATCTGCGATGAAGAGATGAACAATCCGGCCAACTATCCATGGCTGACAGAAGTGGGCATAGGCTATGCTTTAACAGTCACTCGCGCAGACGGAACCGTAGAGAATTACAGTTCCAGTCATTTACGGCAATACGCACTAAATTCCAGAGGAGACAGACAAGGACTCCTATATTCTTCCGAGGAAGAAGCAAGAGCCTTTGTAGAGGAATGGAAATCTACCATTGCAAGAGAAGGGGACACTTATATCGAGAATCTAACATTAACTCCCCAGCCTCAGGCGGCGGTAACCCTCATGGACCAGACGAACGGACAGATTAAGGCAATCGTTGGCGGCCGGGGTGATAAAACCGCAAGCCAGAGCTTAAACCGGGCATATCAGGGTTCTCCAAGGCAGCCTGGCTCTTGTTTTAAGATTTTGTCCACCTATGCTCCTGCACTGGACACCTGCGGTAAAACACTTGCAACCATTATCCGCGATGAGCCTTGGCATTATTCCAATGGCGCGCCTCTGAAAAATGCTTCCGGCGGTTATATGGGCAACATTACAATGAGAAAAGCCATTGAGCAGTCCCAGAATGTCTGTGCGGTTAAGACGATTAATGAAGTTACACCAGCGCTGGGTTATCAGTATGCAGAAAACTTTGGCCTTACTACTTTGGAGGAAACTGACAAAGTAGAGTCCATCGCTCTCGGCGGTTTGACAAAAGGCGTATATAATTATCAACTGTGTGCTGCATTCGCCGCTATAGCAAACGGCGGCGTCTACAACAGCCCTACGCTTTATACTAAGATTCTTGACCACGACGGCAATGTACTTCTGGAAGGAAATAAAGAAACGAGAACCGTCATTAAGGATTCCACCGCTGCCCTGCTTACCAGCGCTATGCTGGATGTTGTTACCAGAGGTACCGGACGAAAAGCCCAGCTTGACAATATGCCAGTGGCTGGCAAGACCGGAACTACTGACCATGACCAGGATCTTTGGTTCTGTGCTTTTACGCCATATTATACCTGTGCAGTCTGGGGCGGTTATGACGAGAACAAGTCTCTAACCAGCATTGATACACAGTACCGTTTCCGAATCTGGAGAGGAATTATGAGTCGAATCCATGCCAATTTGGAATACAGGGATTTTAATATGCCGACATCAATCGAACGGAAAACCGTCTGCTCCATAAGCGGCTGTCTTGCAAGAGCAGGTTCTTGTCCGGCAGTTACAGAATTTTTCGCTGCGGGAAGCGTACCAAACGAAGTATGCCCAGGACATGGTGGCTATGACGATGGCGGCGGTGAAGACGGAGAAGATACAGAGAACCCAGACGGTGAAAATCCGGATGGCGAGAATCCAGACGGTGAGAATCCAGATGGTGAGAATCCAGATGGCGAGAATCCAGACGGAAGCAGCGCCGGAGGTGAAACACTTCCTCCTGATGGCGGTTCTGAACCAATTCCTGAACCGACACCGGAGCCAACCCCCGAACCAACGCCGGAACCAACGCCGGAACCAACGCCGGAGCCACCTCCGGAAGGATAGTCATTATTTATGACAAAAAATGCGTGATTCCTGATTTCATTACAGGTCTCACGCATTTTATTATTTGGGAAAAGAAAATCTCTAAAAATTCCTTTTAAACTAAGAGAGAATCAGTCTTGCCGCACCACAGATTCCTGCATCATTGCCGAGCTTAGCCAAAACAAATCTTGTATCCTTATTTGCAAAAAATGCTTTTCCCCGGAAAGGCTTCTCAACATACGGTAATAGCACCTCTCCCGCCTTCGATACCCCTCCTCCGATTACAATCACCGCCGGATTCACAATTACCGCCAGATTTGCCATTGCCTCACCAAGATAAACTCCAAATTCTTCCGCGATTTGAATTGCAACGCTATCGCCCGCCTTCACTGCATCAAAGACATCCTTTGCACTCATACCTGTCCCCCGCAGAATACTCTTATCTTCATTTGCCGCGAGTCTCTTTCTGGCAAGCCTGGCAATTCCCGTAGCAGATGCATACTGCTCCAGACAACCATGCAGGCCGCAACCGCAAGTCTCCTCTTCATCCCGTCTCACGCACATATGGCCAATCTCTCCGCCGGCGCCGGTCGCTCCCACCAACATTCGTCCGTCAATTACAATTCCGCCGCCTACTCCGGTTCCAAGAGTAACCATAACAATATTCTTTTCTCCCATACCTGCTCCCAGCCACATCTCTCCCATGGCCGCTACATTGGCATCATTTCCCGCCTCCACACGCATGCCTCCAAGAAGAGCCTGAAGCTCTGCTTTTACTGCCTTATACCCCCATCCCAAATTGGCCGTACTCTGTACTACTCCTTCTCCGTCAACCGGAGCCGGAATCCCGATTCCTACGCCCTCAATGTCTTCACTCAGAATCTTTCTTTCCTCTGTCTTCTTCATAATTGCGGCTGCAATGTCCGGCAAAATTGCTTCGCCTTCATTCTCCGTATGGGTAGGTATCTCCCATTTATCCAGAACATTCCCATCTATAGAAAACAATCCCATCTTTACTGTTGTTCCGCCTACGTCTACACCAAAACAATACTTCATATTCTATCTCCTCTTTATCCTGTTCCATTACCCTATCTATGAATTTTTCGTAAGATTTTCCTGTACTCTCTTGTACAACTCCTGCGCCGCATTATAGCCCATCTTCTTTTGTCTATAGTTAATGGCTGCTGTCTCTACAATAATCGCCAGATTACGTCCCGCTCTGATAGGAAGCTGATGACACACTACTTTATTACCCAGAAATTCCGTATATTCCTCCTCAAGTCCCAAACGTTCGTATGCTTTTTCCCGACTCCAGTCTTCCAGCCTGATGACCAAATCAATATTCTGAGTTTCCCGAACGCTAAGCACGCCAAACAACATCTTTACGTCCATTATTCCAATACCGCGAAGCTCAATGAAATGTCTGGTAATATCCGGCGCCATTCCCACAAGCGTCTCATTGCTGACTTTATGAATCTCAACCACATCGTCGCTGACCAGACGATGCCCTCTCTTAATCAGCTCCAATGCCGACTCGCTCTTTCCGATACCGCTTTCACCGGTAATCAGAACGCCAACACCATACACGTCTACTAATACTCCATGAATAGAAATACAAGGTGCAAACTGTACATTCAGCCAACGGATTAATTCCGCTGAAAATGCCGATGTCTTTTGTTCTGTCAGAAATATAGGAACCTGAGCCTCGGTTGCCTTCTCAAGCAGCATAGGTTCTGGCTGCAGACTCCGGCAGAAAATTAAACATGGAATCTGACAGGCAAGCAATTTGTCATAGATTTCTGCCTTCTTCTTCATATCCATCATCTCTAAAAAAGTATATTCCACGTATCCGATAATCTGAACACGTTCACTGTCAAAGTGTTCAAAGTACCCTGTCAACTGTAGTGCAGGCCGGTTCACATCCGGGTCAGTCAGATATTTATCCGTCAATCCGACATCTGGCGTCAGGTTTTTTAAATCCATCTTCTCTACAAGCTTGGACATCTCTAATTTTGGCATTGGTATAGTTCCTCCTGTTATTGCATCTCGTCTTTCTTACTGCTCTGCTTCCGCCCGCAGCACTTCCAAAAGCTTCGCTTTCTCTGCTAAAACGTACTGCGCTCGCTGCTATACGTTCATTGTACCACACTTTAGCGGTTATGGATGAAAAAATTTGTATACTGCTTCTGCCGACGCCTCGTTCATGGTGGGCAGAGCTTTCAGCTCCTTTATATCTGCCTGCCGTATCTCCTCCAGACTGGCAAAAGACCTCATTAATTCTTTTCTCCTTGCTGGTCCGATTCCGGGAATATCATCCAGTATAGAACGCACCTGTCCCTGACTTCTCAACTTTCTGTGGTATTCGATTGCAAAGCGATGTGCTTCGTCCTGAATCCGGGTTATCAATTGAAAACCTTCTGAATTTCTCTCAATAGGAATCTCCTTATTATTAAAATACAATCCCCGAGTCCGGTGATTGTCGTCCTTCACCATACCACAGACCGGAATATTCAGACGCAGCTTATCAAGGACCTCCAACGCAATATTTACCTGCCCTCTTCCGCCATCCATCATTAAAAGATCTGGAAACCTAGTAAAACTGTCTTTTACTTTTCCCTCTTCTTGTTCCCTCTTTCCATGTTCAAATCTCCGGGTCAATACCTCTTCCATGCTTGCATAATCGTCTGGTCCCTGAACGCTCTTTATTCGGAATTTTCGGTAATCGTTCCGTTTCGGCTTTCCTTTTTCGTAAACTACCATAGAGCCTACAGAAGCATAACCGCTGATATTGGAAATATCATAGGCTTCCATTCGCACAATACCCGTCAGACCCAGAAGAGTTTCCAACTCCTTTACCGCACCAATGGTCCTTCCTTCTTCTCGTTTTAATCTCTCTTTATCTCTGGAAAGTACCAGCTCAGCGTTCTTCGTAGCAAGTTCAACCAACTTCTCCTTTGTCCCCTTTTTAGGGACACGAAACCGAACCCTCCGCCCCCTCTTTCCACTCAGCCATTCCTCCAAAAGCGCCGCGTCCGGAAGTTCTGACGGAAGCATAAGCTCTGATGGAATATAGGGCGTCCCAGAATAGAACTGTCTGATAAAGTTAGAAAATATATCTTCCGCCGTCTCATCGCCTGTAAGTTTCAAATAGAAATGGTCCCTGCCAATCAGCCTTCCGCCCCGGACAAAAAACACCTGAACTACCGCGTCCTCATTTTCTGACGCCATTGCCAGAATATCTCTCTCCTCGCCGGCAGTATCAGTGATTTTCTGCTTTTGCGCAATCTTTTTCACACTTTCCATCAAATCTCGATATTCTACCGCTTTCTCAAATTCCAGCGTCTCCGATGCTTCCAGCATTTTCTGCTCTAATTCTCTGACAATCGGCTCATAATCGCCATTTAAGAACCGCACCACCTGTGAAATAGATTTCTCATAATCTCCCTGACTAATATAACCCTGACATGGAGCGTTACACTGATGAATATGATAGTTCAGACAAGGTCTCCCCACCCCGATATCCTTTGGCAGCCTTCGATTGCAGCTTCGAATCTTATAAAGCTTGCGAATCAGCTCAATGGTATCCTTTACTGCTCCAGCGCTGGTGTAAGGCCCAAAATATTTCGCCTTATCCTTATGCATCTGCCTTGCAAGCATTACCCTTGGAAACGGCTCATGGACTGTCACCTTAATAAACGGATAGCTCTTATCATCCATCAGCATGGTGTTATACTTGGGACGGTGCTCTTTAATCAGATTACACTCCAGTACCAACGCCTCTAACTCTGAATCCGTAATAATATACTCAAATCTCGCAATATGAGTCACCATCTGCTCAATCTTCGGCCCCTTATTTCTGCTGGACTGAAAATACTGCCTGACGCGATTTTTCAGACTAACCGCCTTACCTACATAGATGATTTCATCCTTCTCATCATGCATCAAATATACTCCCGGTTTCGCCGGAAGCTTTTTTAATTCCTCCTGTATATCAAACATAATTCTCCCTCTTTCCTCCGTTCATTATAACAAACTCTCGTAAACCTGAAAAGAGGGGCTGTCGGGAAATAGATAGTCCAATGCATGGGAGGCGACGATACATGTGTATCGTCGCCTCCATTAAAATTAATGATAAAATAGAAAAAAGATGGCTAACGACAACCATCTTTTCTCCGTTACATGTTATAATGTAACTATGAAAAACCATAATTATTATAACGAATTTTTTGAATTAGGGCAACAGAAAATTAACTTTAATTTCTTCGAATTGAGTTTACCCGATGACGATCCAGTCTATACCCTTAAAAAAGTTTTGGAGGATTTAAATTTTTCAAGTTTGTTAGCTTGTTATTCATCTAAGGGAAGAAGCGGGTACAACCCAATTATGATGTATTCTTTAGTTACCTACGCAAACATGCGTGGTGTCCGGGCTGTTGACCGCATTGTTGAATTATGCGAAAGGGATCTTGCTTTTATCTGGCTTGCCAAAGGCGAGAAACCAAAACGGGATGCATTTTATGATTTTAAAGGCGATAAACTTACAGGTGAAGTATTAGACGACCTGAATTATCAATTTATGCGCTGTTTAGAAAAAGAAGGCCTTGTTACACTAAAAGAACTCTACATAGATGGGACAAAAATAGAAGCAAATGCGAACCGGTATACGTTTGTATGGCGGGGAAGCATCAATTATCACCTTGCCAGACTTTTGGATACGATAGACGCCCTTTATGCACGATACAATACCCTGTTGAATGAATATGGATATGGAGAAAAATATGAACTTGGAAACGTCCAGATGTTTATTATCGAAGGGATGGACAAAGTCCGGGAAGTGATCAAAAAGAACCGGGAATATAAACTGACCAAGCACAAAAAACTTCCAAACAATACCATCATAGAGATTGATAACTGTTCGCCGTTGGAGCTGTTACAGCTCCAGACCGGCCTGTTGAAGATTGCAGAAGGGGAAGGGATCTCTTTTGTAAACGGTAAGGGAAAAAGGGAACCTGAGCTCCAGCAGCTTTATGAAGAGATAGAGGTTTGCGGCGAGCGTCTGATGGGATATAAGCAATGCTTTGAGATCATGGGGAAAGACCGGAACAGTTATTCAAAAACGGATGTGGAAGCCACATTTATGAGGATGAAAGAGGACCATATGAAGAATGGCCAGTTAAAACCAGCCTATAATGTACAGGTGGCTATAGAGAATTATTTTATCGTCCACGGATATGTCAGCAATGACAGGACCGATTACAATACATTGATACCAGTTTTGGAAAAACACAGAAAAGCGTTCGGCGATGTCCTTAAGGAAGTAACGGCCGACAGCGGGTACTGCAGTGAGAAAAATCTGCTATATTTGAAGGAGAAAGGAATCGCCAGCTATATCAAACTGCAGGATCACGAAAAAAGGAAAACCAAAGCATACAGGGAAGATATCAGTAAGCATTACAACATGGCCTGTGAAGAGTCAGAAGGAGAGAAGTATTATATCTGCCGCGATGGACGGAAGCTTCATCATATCCGGACAGAAAAGAGACAGCAGGAGGGATACAGCCAGACATTTGAGGTGTACGGATGTGCAGACTGCGGAGGATGTAAACACAAAGAAAAATGTCTTTATAAATACAATGCGGATAAGGACCAGGACAAAAATAAAGTAATGAAGATCAATGAACGATGGGAGGAACTGCAGGCAGAATCTCATGTAAATATCCAGAGCAGAAAAGGGGTCATCAACCGTCAGACCCGGTCGATCCAGACAGAAGGACATTTTGGGGATATAAAAGAAAACGAAAAGTTCCGAAAGTTCAACTACCGCAAGGAAGAAAAAGTGTATAAAGAATTCATGCTGTATGCAATTGGCCGAAATATAAACAAATATCATCGATTCCTTCATGGAAAGTTGAAAAAATACGAAGGAAAAATAGATGAGAAAACAGCATAAAAAAGAGTTCGTAAAAAAGAAAACGGATGTTTTTTTTGTGTACGTAAAAATAATAAAGAAGAGATAAAACGAAGAGGATAAGAAGAATCCCTCGGGGAAATAGATGTGATAAATCACAGGATTTCCAAGGGATTCTTCTTTTTGTTCTAAAAAGGGGAAAAATCGCTATTTCCCGACAGCCCCCCTTCTTCTATACTGGTAATATTGAAATTCTTTCCTCTGCCTTCTTCGGCGCATCCGGGTCGATTCCTTCTGCCTCATGGAAAATATTCATAAATTCCTTACCGGTAATTGTTTCCTTCTCAATCAAGAATGCTGCAATTTCATCCAACGACTTCCGGTGTTCGGTAAGAAGACGCTTCGCCTCCTCATATGCTCTTTTCAGCATATCCATAACTTCCTGGTCAATCTCTGCCGCCGTAGCCTCACCGCAGTTTTTCACAGCTCTTCCGTCCAGATACTTATTCTGGATGGACTCCAGACCAATCAGACCGAACTTCTCACTCATACCATACTGTGTAATCATGGCTCTTGCAGTCTTCGTTGCCTTCTCAATATCATTAGAAGCTCCTGTAGTAACGGTATCAAATACAATCTCCTCCGCCGCGCGTCCAGCCAGCATACTTACAAGCATTGCTTCCAGCTCCTTCTTCGTATTCAGGAACTTCTCTTCCTCCGGCGTCTGCATCACATATCCGAGAGCCCCCATGGTTCTTGGCACAATGGTAATCTTCTGAACCGGTTCCGCATCCTTCTGCAGTGCGCTTACTAAAGCATGACCCACCTCATGATAAGATACGATTCTGCGTTCCTCCTGACTCATGATACGGTCTTTTTTCTCCTTACCCACAAGCACCACTTCTACCGCCTCAAACAAATCGCTCTGGCATACTGCATTGCGCCCATGCTTCACAGCTGTAATTGCGGCTTCATTAATCATATTGGCAAGATCTGAACCTACCGCGCCGGAAGTTGCCAGCGCAATCGCCTCCAAATCCACTGTCTCGTCCATCCGTACACTTTTAGCATGCACCTTAAGCACATCCACGCGTCCCTTTAAATCCGGACGCTCCACAATGATTCTCCTGTCAAACCGCCCTGGTCTAAGGAGCGCAGGGTCTAAAATCTCCGGCCGGTTTGTCGCGGCTAAAACTAACAGACCCTTATTGGTATCAAAACCATCCATCTCAGCCAAAAGCTGATTCAAGGTCTGCTCTCTCTCATCATTTCCCCCAAGCTGATTATCCCTGCTCTTGCCTATGGCGTCAATCTCATCGATAAAGATAATACAGGGAGCTATCTTCTGGGCTTCTTTAAACAAGTCCCTCACTCTGGAAGCTCCCACACCTACATACATCTCCACAAAAGCTGAACCTGACAGTGAAAAAAACGGCACCTTCGCCTCGCCTGCAACCGCCTTGGCAAGCAGTGTCTTGCCGGTTCCTGGAGGTCCTACCAGCAGCGCGCCTTTGGGAAGCTTCGCTCCTACTCCGGTATATTTTCCTGGATTGTGCAAGAAATCTACCACTTCCTGCAGAGACTCCTTCGCCTCATCCTGTCCGGCAACATCCTTAAAGGTAACGCCCGTCTCCTTCTCCACATACATCTTAGCATTACTCTTACCAATGCCCATAGGTCCGCCGCCTTTTGTCATATGCCGGAAGGACCAGTAAAACATTCCGATAATCAACACGATTGGCAAAAACGTAAGTATAATATTCATAACAACCACAGATGTGGTATCCGGTATCTCCTGCTCATACTTTATTCCCGATTTATACAGACGTTCCGAAAGATTATCGTCCCTCATCACTCCGGTAAAATACTCCTTACCGGTTCTCTCCCCCTTTTCTTTCTTAGCCGTAATGGAAATACGGTCGCTGGAAACAACAACCTTCTCCACCCTATGCTGCTCGATCATTTTTAGAAATTTATCATAAGTAATCTCCTCTGCCGACGCATTTCTCTGAAACTGGTACAGAGTCAATACCAAAAATGTAGTAATCACCGCAGTGAGAATCACAAATGAAATTCCCTGCTTATTATTCCTGTTCTTATTATCATTCTGATTATTTCTATTTTGATTGTTTCTATTATTCTGGTTATCCATAACACTCCTCCTGTGTCTGTCAGCTCTGCTGTGCGCCTCCTTCCCCTGCTCCAGCAGCCTGTCAGTTCTTATTATAGTTACCCATACCTTTAAAATCAACAAAAACATTATGAAAAGATTGTAAACTAACCACATCCTGTAGTATACTGGATATAGTGTTTTTCTTATATAGGATGCGCGGCTACGCGCGCGGAACAAAAGCTGTGCTGGTAAAAATACAATAACGCGAGAGTGTACGAAGCGCTCTTTTGTTCTCAGCAGAATACACAAACAAGATTACTTTTCCTGAACGGATATCACTGTTCAGAAATTATCTGACCTGCCCGTTCCGGGAATATAATTATAAAGAGAATGAGGGATATACCAATGAAAACAGGATTTGACAACGACAAATATCTTACTATGCAGTCCGCCCATATCAGGAAACGCATCAGCCAGTTTGGCGGCAAACTGTATCTGGAATTTGGAGGCAAACTGTTTGATGATTACCATGCTTCCAGAGTGCTTCCCGGATTTCAGCCGGACAGCAAACTAAGAATGCTGAAAGAGCTTGCTGACCAGGCGGAAGTAATCATTGCTATCAGCGCTGGGGATATTGAGAAAAATAAAGTCCGGGGTGATCTCGGCATCACATACGATTCAGATGTACTGCGGCTTCGAGACGCCTATATAGATTCCGGACTGTATATGGGAAGTGTAGTAATCACTCAGTATGCCGGACAATCTGCCGCCGATTTATTTAAAACCAGATTGGAACGTCTCGGTATCAAAGTATACATTCATTATCTGATACCAGGCTATCCGGCAAATGTACCCCTAATTGTTAGCGACGAAGGTTACGGCAGGAATGATTATATCGAAACCTCCAGACCTCTGGTGGTAGTAACGGCTCCCGGACCTGGAAGCGGTAAGATGGCAACCTGCCTTTCCCAGCTCTACCATGAGCACAAGCGGGGAATACAGGCCGGATATGCCAAATTTGAAACATTTCCTATCTGGAATATTCCTCTGAAGCATCCGGTGAATCTTGCCTATGAAGCAGCAACTGCTGATTTAAATGATGTGAATATGATTGATCCCTTCCATCTGGAAGCTTACGGCGAAACTACCGTAAATTATAACCGGGATGTAGAAATTTTCCCGGTACTGTCCGCAACCTTTGAACGCATTTATGGAGAAAGCCCGTACAAGTCTCCCACCGATATGGGAGTTAATATGGCAGGATGCTGTATCTGCGACGACGAAATATGCAGGGAAGCCTCCCGGCAGGAAATTCTGCGCAGATATTATGAATCCCTGCGAAGATTTCTGATTGGCGTATGTACGGATAATGAAGTCTATAAGATCGAGATGCTGATGAACCAGGCCGGTGTTACTGTACACGACCGCCCCGTTGTAGACGCTGCCCTTGCCAGAGCCGAAACCACCGGGGGACCTGCGGCTGCTTTAGAGCTTCCCGACGGCCAGATTGTAACCGGAAAAACATCGCCTCTCCTGGGTGCCTCTGCAGCACTACTTCTGAACGCGCTGAAGATTCTGGCAGGAATTGACCACGAACGAAAAGTGATTTCACCGGAAGCCATCGAACCCATCCAGAAGCTGAAAGTCAAATATCTCGGAAGCAAAAATCCAAGGCTTCACACCGATGAAGTTCTGATTGCGCTGTCCGTAAGCGCCGCAACAGACAAATGTGCCCAATTGGCCCTCGATCAGCTCCCAAAACTAAAAGGCTGTCAAGCCCACACCTCTGTCATGATCAGTTCTGTAGATATCATGCAGTTTAAAAAACTGTCTATTCAGGCAACTTTTGAAGCTAGGTACGAAAAAAGCCCTGTTAATTTCTAGATTTAAGTAGCCGGTCTGCCTGGAAAGCTTTCCAGGCAAATTAGTGCTTCATCCGACCGGATGGAGCACTAGCTTTATGAATTGTAACAATATGACAAATCTCTCACCAAAAAGTCACGAAATTGTAAGCGGAAGGTTCTATTATATGGGTATATTCAAGATGAGGGGCTATTCACTGTCCTAATAACATAAGGAGGCCTATATATGGGATTTTTAAAAATTGATAACTTGTACAAAGTTTATGGAAAAGATGACAGTCAGGTTACAGCGTTAGACGGTGTTTCTCTTTCCATTGAAAAGGGAGACTTTACTGCAATCATCGGTTCCTCTGGTTCCGGCAAGTCTACGCTGCTTCATGCCATCGCCGGAGTTGACGTACCTACAAGCGGTAAAATATTTCTGAACGGACAGGATATCTATGCCCAAAGCAGGCATAATCTTGCCATTTTCCGCAGACGGCAGGTAGGACTAATCTACCAGTTTCATAACCTGATTCCTACACTGAACGTGGTAGAAAATATTACCCTGCCAATACTCATGGATCGACGGAAGGTAAATAAGGAACGTCTGAATAATCTGTTAGAGCTCTTAGGATTAGAAGACCGGCGGACCCATCTTCCAAACCAGCTCTCCGGCGGCCAGCAGCAGCGTGTGGCAATCGGCCGGGCTCTTATGAACACACCTCAGGTAATGTTAGCGGATGAACCTACCGGCAGCTTAGACAGCCGAAATGGCCATGAAATTATTAAGCTGTTGAAGAAAAGCAACCGGGAATACGGTCAGACTCTGATTCTGGTCACCCATGATAATCACATCGCTTTACAGGCAGACCGCATTATCCGTATCTCTGACGGAAAAGTTGTGCGGGACGAAAGGCAGGTGCGCCGATCATGAATGTTTTCCACAAGATTGCCCTGCAGGGACTGAAGAAAAACCGTACCCGTACTCTGGTAACTATCATAGGCGTAATCCTCTCCTCCATCATGATTACAGGCGTCGCAACCTTTGGCGTTTCTCTGCTGGATTACATGGCAAGAGGCGCGGCGGCCAAATACGGCGACTGGAATGCAGCTTTTCTGGGAGTGGATCATTCCTTCATACAGGAACACATGAAGGATGAGGACATAGCAGACGCAGTTTCTTTTGATAACATTGGTTATGTCATGCCAGATGCCGGTGCAAACCCGGATAAACCCTACCTGTTTATCGCCGGATTTACACAGGAAACCTTCAACTCCCTGCCCGTTACTCTGATATCCGGCAGGCTTCCGGAAAATAGCAGAGAAGTTATTATCTCTGCAAAGGCTGCTTCAGAAGGAGGCATTTCCTACAATGTAGGAGATACTATTACGGTTTGTGTGGGCAGCCGCTTAAAAAACGGCGAAGAGCTCACCCAAGGAAATCCATACAGCGCCGGAGAGGAAACTTTTGTTCCCCGGGAAGATATAACATACACTGTAGTCGGCACCATCCGTACTCCCGTATTTGAGACAGATGTTTCTCCGGGATATACCCTGATCACAAGAAATGACATGTCCGGCAGTACAGAAAACGCAAGTTTATTTGTTACGCTGAAAAAACCCCGTCAGGTTTTTTCTTATGCAAAGTCTGTCAGTGATAAATGCACCTATATTTTGAATTATAACTTGCTGCGTATTTTGGGAGTCTCAGATCGTCCCGCTGACAAAATATTTTTGGCGTTTTTATATTCCTTCGGCGGGATTGTGATGGCTATTATTATGATTGGATCCATTTTCCTGATTTATAATTCCTTCAACATTTCCTTAAGTGAACGGATTCGGGAAATTGGTGTGCTCGCCTCCGTAGGCGCCACTGCAAAGCAGCTCCGTAATTCCGTCCTTTTCGAGAGCTTTTGTATTGGCATGATTGGTATTCCAATTGGTATTTTAATAGGACTTGGCGGTATCCGGCTTGTACTTTCTGTTGTTTCCGCCAATTTTTCCTCAATCCTTTACACCGATGTTTCACTGACTATGAAATTATCCGCTCCTGCAATTATCTGTGCTGTAGCGGGCAGTTTTGTCACCATTATGGTTTCTGCCTGGCTTCCGGCAAGAAAGGCGGTTCGCCTGCCGGTCATGGAATGCATCCGGCAGACCAATGAAATCAAAACAGATGCCAAGGCTATGAGAATATCCAGACAAAAGCAGCGCATGTACGGCTTAGAGGGTGTCCTTGCACTAAAAAGCTTCAAAAGAAACCGGAAACGCTACCGCAGTATTGTACTGTCTTTGATTTTAAGCGTTGTGTTATTTGTATCCACCAATGCGCTGATTGGTTCGTTGCAGCAGACTGCCGACGAATTCCGGATTGTCTCTGATTTTGACATTGGATTTGCCACACAAAATATAGAAGACAGCGATCTGTTCCGTCTTTACGATAAATTGAAAACCGTTTCCTATATTCAGAACAGCTCTTGCCGCCTGGCAGTTCGGTATTTCTGCAGGGTTTCCACAGACCAGCTCTCAGACGCTTACTTTGAAGCGGTCGGAACTCGTCCTGAAACAGATACGGTAACAATTCCTCTGGATGTTCACTTTTTTAACGATGAATTTTACCAGAATATGGTCCAGAACCTGGGGTTAACAGTCGGAGAATACACAGGAGAAAATGGTAAATTTATTGCCGTTGCCAAGATAAATAGTGACAGTGACGAGGTAAAAGGGCCTGAGGATCTTGCCGATGTATTTCAGAATGTTTCTACAGACGCTGTTATTGCACCTCAAACAGCCGATGGTACAGAGGCTGCACCGGAACAGCATGTTAATCTGTCAACATTGGAATTTGTACCGCCGGATATACCTCCGACAATAGAGGTTAGCAAAGAAGAACCTCTGCCATACACTTTCCAAATCCTCGCACCCTGGTCTGCAAAGGAATGGCTTGTACCTTCCGGCATTCCTGTTGACGAGATAAGCAGAGGTCTGTGCTTTGACTCGGAAAAGCCTGCACAATCTATAAAAGAGATGCAGGAAATTCTTGCAAATGAAAGGCTTACCTCCTCCTATTCGCTGATAAATTGTGCAGAAGCCTATGAACAGTATCAGAATTACATCTTCATTGCCAACGTATTTGCCTATGTATTTATCGCGCTGATTTCTCTGATTGCGATTGCCAATGTATTCAACACAATTTCTACAAACATCCGGCTCCGCAAACAGGAACTGGCTATGCTTCGTTCCATCGGAATGTCAGACAGGGAATTCAACAAAATGATGCGTTTTGAATGTGCCTTTTACGGCATAAAGGCGCTGGTTATCGGAATTCCTCTTTCGCTGGTTATGTCTGTACTGATTATAAAAATAATGATGACAGATGACACAGCATTGATTCTGCCATGGGGCAGCGTAGGGATTAGTATACTGAGCGTATTTCTTGTTATATTTATAACCATGATGTATGCGGTCAGTAAAATCAAAAAAGAGAATATCATTGATGCACTGCGGGATGAAATGACTTAAAAACAAAACCCACATGGCAAGGCAAATATTCACGGCCTGAGAGGCCGCTCATAGCAACAATTCGGGGCGATATTTAAAGTTTTGCTGCGCAAAAATCGCCCCTCACCCCTGAGTCATATTCTTACGGAATGCGCAGTTTGGCGCATTCCCAGGTCGTGAATAGTAACAAATATTTCCATCTGTGCCGCCCATAGCTGCCTGCCGGAAACTGCACGTTTTAGTTTCATATTTCAGTTTTCCTATCAAAATAAAAATTCACTCATAACATAATTGCTTACGTCAATCCCCCGGTCTGTCAAATACAGTCTGTCTTCGCTTTCGGCCAGAAGCTTCTGCATCTTCAGCTTCGCGATAACATCCCGATAGAACACTTCCATCGGTTCACTGAATGTCTTACAGAACCCGACCCGCGATACCCCCTCCATCTTCCTGAGTCCAAGGAACATAAATTCTTCTATCTCCTCCTGTCTGGTCAATACTACCGGCTCTGACCCTTCTGTCCATCTCCTGTGATTTACAAAAGATGCCGCCCCTCTGCCGATTCCAATATATTCCGTCCTGTTCCAGTAACCCAGATTATGCAGACATTCAAATCCATTCTTTGCATAATTTGATATCTCATATCTGTGATAACCGTAAGTTTCCAGAATTTCTTTCGTTCGGGCATACATCTTCCGTTCTGTATCCTCACTGGGAAGCTCCTCTGCATGACTGCCTCCTCCATACCGCTCGTAGAAAGGCGTTCCCTCCTCAATAATCAGACTGTATGCGGAAATATGCTCCGGCTCAAGCTCTGCAGCAAAGCTTAGGCTCTGCTCATAACTTTCCAGCGTCTGGCCAGGAATTGCAGACATTAAATCAATATTAATATTCCCGAATCCTGTCTTCCTCGCCATCCGATAAGTCGATAGAAATTCCTCCCGGGTATGAATCCGTCCCAGTCTCCTTAGTTCTTCATCATTCGCTGACTGCAAGCCA
This sequence comes from Lachnospiraceae bacterium, assembly GCA_910574185.1. Lineage (GTDB taxonomy): Bacteria > Bacillota > Clostridia > Lachnospirales > Lachnospiraceae > Claveliimonas. Next base: position 73,534 of record CAJSZQ010000002.1, on the reverse strand, counting down.
ATACTCAAACGATTGATTCCCAGCTTCTTATACATAAGAAGCTTCTCCTTCGTCACTGTCCCTGGATTCATCTCTGTAGTAACCTCTGCGTCTTCATCCACCTGAAAACTGTCATATAACGCTTCAAAAATCAGCTCTGTCTGTTCAGCTTTCAGAAGGGAGGGCGTACCACCCCCAACAAAAATACTGACAACATGATAAGCCTTCATAAGCGCGCCATATGAACGAATACGCTTCTGAAGGCTCTTTACGTATTCTGTCTGCTCCTGTTCTCCTGCTGGAGCAGACAGAAAATCACAATAATTACATTTCTTTATACAAAAAGGAATATGAATATATAATTCTAATTTTTTCATACACATCGAAATCCAATCGGGCAGAGCCCTTCATCCTACTTATCATCCAGTTTGAGTACGCTCATAAACGCCTGCTGCGGAATCTCTACACTGCCCACCTGGCGCATCCGTTTCTTGCCTTCCTTCTGCTTCTCCAGAAGCTTCCTCTTTCGGGAGATATCACCACCGTAACACTTGGCAAGCACATCCTTACGCATAGCTTTGACAGTTTCTCTCGCAATAATCTTACTGCCTACCGCTGCCTGAATCGGAATCTCAAATAAATGCCTTGGAATCTCATCCTTTAACTTCTCACACATCTTTCTTCCCCGCTCATAGGCATTTCCTGCAAACACGATAAAGGACAGCGCGTCCACCTCTTCTTTATTAATCAGGATATCCAGCTTCACAAGCTCCGACTGCTGATAGCCCAGAATCTCATAATCAAAGGAAGCATAACCTCTGGACCGGGATTTCAGCGCGTCAAAGAAATCGTAAATGATCTCATTCAGCGGCAAATGATAGCGAAGCACTGCCCTGGTCTCTTCGATATACTCCATTCCCTGATAAATGCCTCTCCGCTCCTGACACAAATCCATAATTGCTCCAATAAATTCTGAAGTAACCATAATCTCGGCCTTTACCATAGGTTCTTCCATATAGTCAATCTCCGACGGGTCCGGCAGATTCGACGGATTGGTCAGATCAATTACCTCTCCGTTAGTCTTGTGTATCTTATAAATAACGCTGGGCGCCGTAGTTACCAAATCCAGATTATACTCCCGCTCCAAGCGCTCCTGTATAATCTCCAGATGCAAAAGTCCAAGGAATCCGCATCGGAATCCAAATCCCAGCGCAACGGAAGTCTCCGGCTCAAACTGCAGGGAGGCATCGTTAAGCTGAAGCTTTTCCAGCGCGTCCCGTAAATCCGGGTATTTGGCTCCGTCTGCCGGATACATGCCACAGTAAACCATCGGATTCACTTTTTTATATCCCGGAAGCGGTTCCTTACAGGGGCGGACCGCATCGGTAATGGTATCGCCCACCCGGGTATCCTTCACATTTTTCAAACTGGCAGTAAGATAACCGACCATACCTGCACTCAATTCCTCACAGGCAACAAACTGTCCGGCGCCAAAATACCCGACCTCCACCACTTCGGCTGTAGCCCCGGTAGCCATCATGCGAATAGACGTTCCCTTCTTCACCGTTCCCTCTACCATACGGCAGAACACAATGACCCCCTTATAAGAATCATACACCGAATCAAAAATCAGCGCCTGAAGAGGCGCGTCTGCATCTCCTGTGGGAGCCGGAATCTTCTTAATAATCTGTTCTAACACTTCTTCCACATTCTGTCCGGTCTTAGCGGAAATCAGCGGAGCGTCCGACGCTTCGATCCCAATTACATCTTCAATCTCTTCAATGACCCGTTCCGGGTCCGCACTGGGAAGATCCACCTTGTTAATCACCGGCATTACATCCAGGTCATGATCCAGCGCCAGATACACATTGGCCAGCGTCTGGGCCTCTACCCCCTGAGCCGCATCCACTACGAGAATGGCCCCGTCGCAGGCTGCCAGACTTCGGGACACCTCATAATTAAAATCTACATGTCCCGGCGTATCAATCAGATTGAAAATATATTCTTCTCCGTTCTTTGCCCGATATACAATCCGAACCGCCTGGGATTTGATGGTAATGCCACGTTCCCGCTCAAGCTCCATATTGTCCAGGACCTGAGACTGCATCTCCCGGCTGGTAAGCAGCCCCGTCATCTCAATGATACGGTCTGCTAAAGTAGATTTTCCATGGTCAATATGTGCAATAATACAAAAATTACGAATCCTGCTCAGTTCTGTCCCTGCCATATAATCTTCTTCCTTCCAATTCTTATCATATTTATCATTACTTTATCAAAATGCTTTTCACTGAATTATCATATCTAATTGCCCTGCAAATTACACCGGGCTTTCTTTCCCCTTTCCTTTGACTGAAGCCGTTACTATAAATAACTCCACGCCAATCAAATCCTTTATCTCTCCTGTTTTTACAGCGTTCTCCAATTTCACGCCCTCTTCCAGAATAGCTGTTAAATCCGATTTTCTAAAATGCCTGCACTGGCGCATACATTTCCCCGCCACATATTTATTTAAAGGCCTGTCCTTTTGGACATCCGCATACGTCATTATCTGGTTCTGATCCATTCCTGCTTTCATAAGCTCCTGCACATTTAAAAGAAGCTGAAACTGCCTGGTCAGCATACGAAGAATTGTCATAGCGGGATACTCTCTAAGCGCCAGAAGCTCGTAATAATAATCCAGTGCTTTCCTTTTATCCTGCACAGCTACTGCATCTATCATCTGAAAGATATGATTCTCAATCTGTGTGGTGCAGACCGCCTCCACATCCTCCATTGTAATCTCGTCTTTATCCAACGTATAGCAGAATAATTTTTCCATCTCTTTCTCCAGAAGCTCCATATCTGTTCCCACTTTCAAGAGGATATTCTGAAATACAGACTCCTTAATCTGCTTTCCCTCCTTCTTTATCCTGCCAAGCAGCCAGGTCTTTAAAAGCTGCTCTGTCTGGCGGCCAAACTTTACAGCATACCCCTGCTCCTTCACTGCCTTAAACAGCTTTCCCCGCTCATCCACTTCCTTCTCCACAAATAAAAAGCAGGCGGCGGATGACATGGTTCTGATATACTCTGCAAGCTCTGGCGCCGCCGTCCTGAATAGTCCGGAATCCTCAATTACAATCAGTCGCCTCTCTGCAAAAAAAGGCATTGTCTCCGCCAAATCAATAATCTCCGCAACAGGAATCCCCTTCCCGCTGTAGCAGGCATAATTTACCGTATTTCCCTCCGGAAGCATGGCTTTTGTAAGCCTGTTCTTATACTGTCTTTTCAGGTAGTCTTCCTCTCCATACAACAGATAGACATTCTTAAATTGTCCCTTTTTAATATCCTCATTCAAACGTTTCATGAACTCTATTATACTTGATAATTTTCAAATTTACCACCTTAATATTGTTGATAAATTCGGAAATGAAAATGTATCCCTGATAATCAATATCCTCAAATAAGACGACAAAGCCCTGAAACATTCCTGCTTCAAGGCTTTCATTTTATTTGATTTATTATTTTTGTGCATATTTCACTTCTATGATAATCCCCATATCTCCGGTATCCGAAGTTCTCTCACAACTTTGTCTGTAAGCTTTTCCTTCTTTATATTATTCATCAAGTATTTTAACATTACTCTGAATGCAGCACAATCTGCTCTATTTCCGGAAGAGGCTGTTTTCTGCTCTGGTATTCCTTTAACACCATAGGTTCAATCTTATCTTTATCCGGTATATGCTTTGAATTTTTCATAATAAAGAATTTTTTAATCGACTCAGTCTCATCAATCTGACTGCCAAGTTTTTCACTGGCTTCTCGTTTATACACTTCAATAAAGCAGTCTATATCCTGTTCTTTAAATGGATCCATAAACGAATCAGAAGAAACCGGGTTCCCCATATCATAGGCTTTTTTAATATCTATAGTTTTTACATTTATATCGGAAACAGATATCGCACCGTAACCATAAGACTTTGCTTTTCCGACATTCATCCAGGAATCTTCCTCTAATCGCAATCCCCATGCAAGAAGCCCTAATTCCGCTTTAGTCAGATTTTGAAACCGGATAAAGCCTTTAAAACCAGTGCCTTTTGCAAGCGCTCTGATCACTGCATTACCCTTTCTGGAAAATTCAGGAATATCAATTTTTTTATGTAACCAGTACTGTTTGACGCCACGCAGTTCAAATCCGTCAGTATTGTAAGTAGCCGGGCCGTCATTTTGTTTCAAATAATCTAAGTAACTGGTCGGCTTTGGTTCCTCTAAAACCACTTCTTTGGCTCCTCTCGGCTGAACCGTCGTACACACAACCGCATCAGAAAACGAAACCTTGGATTTATATCCGCTTTTTCCATCAATGGTTCCAAATATAGATTTTGCATAATCAAATCTACTCGTCTGCTGTCTGTAACCCTCTTTCACCGTATGCTTATATAATAGACGCAAGTGCGGAGTGAAGCCGAAATAAAGACGGCTATCCTCTTCATTATAAATATAAAAAACTGGTTTCGGTTTCTTTTCCTCTTCTTCCGGAAGTTTAAAAAAGCTAACATTTTTAAAGCGTTTCAGAGTATTTTCCTTCTTTTTAAAATCAACGCGAAAAGCCTTTTCATCATCTTCATGGATAGCGATTTTAGGCTTATTTTCATCAATCTCCGGCACTATATACAACGCTTTTTTCTGACTCATGTATCCGGTACAGACCAGATACCCTTCTCTCTCCAATATTCCTGGTTCCGCCACAGCCGCTATTTTATTCAAATCTTTAACCTGGTAAGACACCTTATAATATCCCGGTTGATACCCTTGGTTTTTTACCCCAATATACTGATTTTTTTCATTCTTACTGAATCCTTTGCTTACGTCATGCTGAAGATATTCTGGATGTTCTTGAAAGTATGGGAAATTTTCTAAATCTTTGGCAATAGTACGTTCACTGAGCACATAATAATTCATCTTTCCCAGCTTGTCGCTGATTTTATCTACTGTAGTGCTGTAAATAACATATTTTCCATCTCTTTTTGCAATGTATCCGGCCCGCACATTCAGCAAAACACTCATCTTTTTTTTATCAGCGGTAATGGGAACCTGATCTGAACCCAAGATACGGTCATAGCGTTTCTTTTCTGCCCCGCCTGCCACATTACGGTACATCAGGCTGTAATTATCAATATCATCCTCATACCCCGATAACCCGAGAATCTGCACATTGTTACGAATCAGCCCACGCACAGTACTGCCCGGCAGCGCATAATCTCCCCAGGCATTACGAACAAAATCATGCGCATCTGTGCCATCATCTACAAAAACAGGCGTTTCGGCAGTCATGATATAAGAAATCTCTCCGGTCAATAAATCTTCCCGCATATCACCATGCACTTCCATCTGATCCTGTCCCACAGGAATAGTTTCTTCACAAAATGGGATAAAATTATAAGGAGCTGTAATACCAGCCGTATTTTTCCTGTTTTTTTGTTTATTGCTATTTCTGCTGTTCTTATATCCTTTTCTCTCCATACGTTCCCCGCCGCTATTCATCTTATATGTTAATGCTTCAATATCGATATCCACTATTAAATTCCCCCGCCTATGTTAATCGAAGCAGTCTGGTATACGCCACATAGCACTGCCCTTCTTTATCAAAGTCAATATATTCTTTTACTGTTATCTTCTTTTTTCCCTTTTCCCGAAATTTATCCGCGAGACAATACGTCTTTTCCAAAGTATGTGCATCGGGCAATAAAGCATCATCAATCATTGCCGCAAATAGCATTCCCTCATCACGGTAAATATGAATCTGCCCTTCTTCCTTAAAAAACCATGCCTCCTGTATCTCTTCCCAGTCGTTTTCGCTAATGTGAATCGTCTGACTCAAAATCGGGGCTTCACTGATTTTATAAATCAGGCAATACTTATATTTTGTTAATAACTTTATGGCTTCTTGAAAATCAAGGTTTTTTATCTGTTTTTTTATTGTATTTTCCGTATTCATTCCACTATGCCCCCATATTCTTCAGAGAATCAAACGCTGTTTCAAGAATTCCTTTTGTATCTGTTATCTTCGGTGCAGCTTCAAAAGAAATGATAGCTCTTTTCTGGTCTGCGGCACGCAAAATTTCAATCTCTTTCACATCTATCATACCTTTACCTGTACTATATCCGCTTCCAAGGCTCATGGTATGAATTGCCAGATCACGCAATGCTAATATCAGCAAAGCCAATGTTGCTTTGGGATGATTTCTGTTTTGTATATCTATCTTCAGGTTCATGCTGCCTGCCGCGTTCTTCTCCCTGAATAACCCCTTTTGGAATACTCCGCCGGTGAATTTATCAATATGAATTCTATAGGAAAGGGGCATTTCCCTATTAAACTCTGTTCTCTCGATTATAGTATCATAAAAGATTAAATTTCCGATATTTCCGGCTTCATCATTATTTGCTGTTCCAAACGCTGACATGATCAAAACCTCTCTTTTCAGATAAGAAGCAATTTTTTCCATCTGACTGCGGATGGCGCCTCTCAAAGAGCTTCCAGGAACAATATATTCCCTTTGAGCATTCTGGATATTTTCACTATTCGGAGCATTCTTTCCAAATCCGCCAGAAAGTCCCTTTACCAAAATACTCCCTTCGGTTCTGCCTTTTACTGTAACAGTATATGCCTTGCACCCGCTGATAATTTTTTCCAGTTTCTTCATCCGATTATATTCACAGATATCCAGATTATCCTCATTAATCCATTCATTTCGTCCTTTCTGGTCTCTTAGGTCAAATTCTTTATACCGCAATTCAGAAAGAAATACCTGGCCGGCGCCGCTGCTCTTTTTTGCCCCAAACTGTAAGCCTTCATTCTGAAATACCGCCAGAATCTCTTCCATGGCAGTTTTTAAAAAGCTCTCACTTTCTTCAACATAATAAAGATAAATAGTAAAGACAAATTCTGCTCCCGCACCAATGTACTCCATATTAAATTTCTGCCCGGAATCACTGGCAGCGTCCACGGAACCCCTTTTCCGGTTAATTCGTACATGAGGGCGCAATTCCATAATTATATTATTTGAAAATTTGCCGTCAGAAAAACGCACGCGGCTTTGGGTTTCTATAGAATCCACTATCGCAGTGCCAAAAAGATTTTTGGTTAATTCAGGATTCATTCTATCACAGCATTTGCGAAATATCCCTGCAATACTGGCAGCCTGAATAAACGGCAGTCCATTTACAGGATGCACCAGGACTTCTTCTATTCCGCCAACAGCATTTCCTATATGTAATGGTCCGTTACAGACAGACGTTACAATATATTTACAGATTCTGTTATAATTCAATCCTTTCATAAGCAGCTCTCTTTCCTATTGTCATGTCTGATAAGCTCAGTCAGATATTCAAGCTTCATACGATCCAATTCCTGTACAGATAACAATTTCCCAACCGGAATTCCCATAACAACCTGATTTTCAACGCCAACATATTCTGCATAGGAAGAGTTCAGAAAGTTCATCACAAAATCATAAAGCGGCTTTACACTAGCCGATTCTTTTTGTATGTTTTGTTTCTTTTCTTTTTTTATCGTATGTTCAAAATAACGAACAACTATATTCTTTGCATTTTCCGTATTATATTTATTTGCAGTAATCAAAGATTCCAGTCTGCCAATCTGACTATTGCTTAAAGTACCTTTCTCCATTCCGTCTATAATCTTCTTCTCCATTGCCATTTTCAAAAGCCGGCGGTAATAATTTGCTGCAGCAATTTGAAGCGTACCATCATCCTCATGTCCCTTTATCATTTCCTTCTGGCCATTCAAATTCTTTTCCGCCTTTTTTCCCTCCTGCTTCCAGATGATCTGCTCATATTCCTTCAAAAATATTACCTGTCCGAAGCCCTCATTTTTACGGACGCCTATTCCGGATTCCATAACCTCACGCATTTTCTCTGCGGTAAGCGCCCCTTCAAATGTCATCTTGAACACGCTTCCCTTCTCATACATTGGAACGGAAGGAAGTTTAATTCCCAATTTCCGGTTATATCCATGAACCATTCTGGTTGAAGTCGCGCAGTATTCTATACACAGCTTGGACACTCCAAGCTTTTTCTCCAGAACCTCCAGATTCAGGCCGGTATATTCCCCTGTTCCATCACGCATTACTGTATCGGTATAAAGCAGCATACAGCAATAATTCTCTAATACACATAAAGGAGCATTATGTGCAAACGGAGTGCTCTCATACGGCACAAACTTTTTTGAAAGAAGACGGCATTTGCCCCGGCCTGAGCTTCTGGCATTCCCAAGAAGCAATTCATCTTCAAGAGCCTCTTCAATCAAATTTTTTACACTGCCATCTTCTATCACAATATATCCCACAAAATTACATCCCGCAGATATATAATCATTCCGGAAAACATTACGCTTTTCATCCTTCTTTTCAAGATTAAATTTAATCTTTAAATCTGAACCTGTATCTACGCTGTAATAATAAATCGTCCCATCCTCGATATAACAAAATTCGCCAAGACTGGCCCGTTTCCTGCCATCCAATTCTTTTTCGAGCATCGCATTCCCAAGGCGCTTTTTCCCCGCTGCCTGGATTTTGTCCTCATAAAATCCTTTCGGAGAAGGAATCAGCTCTATGCCATTTTCTTCCGGATAAGCATTCAGGAAGCGGACGCAGTCAGAAAAAAGCGCTCTTTTTATTTTTTCAAAATCCGGATGTTTTGCAAGCGACGTAATCACTGCGCCGCGGATTGTGGAACCGGCAATATACTTTAAAGAGCTTGTCTGTCCACTTTGGCTGGCGCTGTCATCTGCAATACGAAGCGGTTCTGTATTTTTCAAATGATATCTTAAATACTCTGTCATCTAACTAACTCCTATAATACTGTAATTCGGATTTTCCCAAATCCCCGGTTTCTCATACTTCCAACCCATTTAATCATACCCAGCACTTCTGTCACTAACTTTTTTTCTTCTTCCGGACAAGAAAGCAAACTATAAAAAGAAATACCTTCATTCACGCAGCGAGCCCTTCGCAAAGTTCCTTTGGCAGCTATTCCATTTTCTTCTATTTCCGTAAAAGTACGTACATTGGTGAGGATATCTGTCACAACCTCCGGCCTGTCAATACCGACCTCCTCTAAAATAATCTTTGTGACATCTGGCGCTATTGTAAAGTCAGAAAATATCATTTGATCACAGTTATCATCAGATGAAGCTATTCCCAGCAGCCTGGCAACGGTTTCCCTGATATCTGATGTACCCTTCCCACACAGTTCCAGATAACGCTCCAGTTCTTCCCGAAAAATGCCTTTAAAAGTACCTCCCTTAAAATATGGGAATCCAAATCCGTCGCACAAAACCGAAATATCCTCTCCGCCAGGAATACTGCTGCCATTTCCAAAGATTGCATCAGATAACAGCGTCATCCTTACATTCATCTTAGTCATCTTTGTACTCCTTCTCCCCTCTCCAGACTCAGAAAAGTATCCATTAACTCTATCGCATCAAACAGCGCAGAACCTGCTTTTGCAATATCAGGCTTATCCTGATCCGGTATCGCTTCCATAAGCAAATCCTCCATACGGTTAAACCGCAGATAATTGGCTGTAATTGTTTCGCCGGCTTTCAATGCGCCGCGAAGTTCTTTAACCTTTCCCACAGGATAACTTTTTTCTTTTACCTTCCCCTGTAAAAGTCTGATCAATCGTTTGAAATCACCATACCTTCTTCCTGCCAGAGCAGGGGCTTCCATAATTCCATCCGGCGCCGCCACTAAATATGGGCGCATGAAAAGGCAGTCTCCGTCACCCGTAATATAATTGCGGCGAATTGCTTCCAGCGAATCCCCCATCTCGCCAAACTCAATATGCCAGTCAACCACGGAAACAGAACTGCCCTTATCCTGCGGACTAATATTACTCCCAAATATTTTTGCATTTTTACAGAGCTGCTCCGCCAGTCCATAAGCTTTGTAAAAAGGAAACTTCTGATGAACCAGAGCAACTCCTGCACAGGCGGTATAGGACGAAAACTTATTTAATTCTTCTAAAAAAACTACCGCACATTCGATGCCGATCCGGCCTTCTGTGATAAAACAAATATCGTCACCCGCCGTAATAATCCTGCGTAAAGGGAAACGATTATCCTGGATATCCAAATCTTTCAATTTACCATTTTTCAGATTAGATCCCACAACCGTTGCCATATTCCGGAAAGCCCGCTTAAAGTCCTTATCTATGCTTTCACTGAACTCACGAAGCTTCTCTTTCGTAATATTCCAGTCCGACGTGCCGATTGTATCATAGAATTCTTCTACACGCTTTCCCATACCATTCCCATCTACATGAATAACCGCAATAAAATTAGATTCATCACGCGAGCCTCCCAGTTCTCCAAAAGCCATAACCGGCGTCACCCCATCCGGATAAAATGACTTTTCTACAAAATACTCATTTTCCCGAATCTGTTTTTTGGCTTCTGATTCTTCTTTTTCCGGAACGGCGCTCAAAGTCGCAGCATCTATTTTTTCCACGCCGTAAGTCCCCTGACGGAAATAAGACAATCGCTCAGACTTCTTTTTTTCAAGTTCTCTGGTTAATTCTTTCAAATTATTCTTCGGAAGCTTATTTTCATCATATGGAATCGTCTGTGCAAAAACCGAAATACCATCAAAATCCCGATAAATGGTTTCGGTCAGCAATGCCACACATTGATATGATTCATCCTCTGTCTCAAATTCCAAAATAGTATGGCCGCCCCCGGAATAGACCATATTTTTATTTTCTCTGTATCCCGTACCTCTTAAGACTTCAGCCAGATAGCCCGGGCTTAATATCTTCGCAATCACTTCAGAATTAACAATATTTTCCGAAAGCTTATTGCTTGCAAATATATATGCCTGCTTTTGAGAAACCTCCAATATTGTGAGATAACGCTGCATATCATTTCTCCTTCGTTACAATACTCATTTGCTCATGATTTTCCCCTGTTTAAAAGTCCATTTTCTCATACTCCCGAAACTGGAAAAATTCAAATACGGATGTCTTTTGTATCATTCCATTTCCCATCTGCTCTTCCATCACCCTGCGCTCAGAACAAGCGCAGACACAACGGATCCCGGCCATCTGAAGCCGCCGGACCACTGCCATAGTCAAAGAGAATTCCCCCTGGCACATCACACATTCCGGCTGCATCTTTATAATCTCCCCCGCATATTTTTCCGCCATATCTGCCACTTCCTGCATTGCAGCCATAGGAGGGACTTTCGGAAATACGATATCTTGAATGTCTCCATAATATGCGGCTGCCCGTTTCTGTTCACGATTCCATTGCGAGGAAGGATGATTTGAAAAATTAATAAACATATATCACCCTCATTTTACCGCCTGATCCATATCGTCGGCCGTACCCCTCCTGCCGGTTTTGGACCATCTAGCGGAAACTTCACAAGATTCCCTTTCATATTTACTTCCGGCGTCGAAGTAACAGCGGCAGCTTTCTTCTTGTTCTCGCCACTGGTTCTCAGCCACCACCAGCCAGATGAAGGTTCCTTTGAATTCATATAGCTTGTTCTTTCTCGCGCATACTGCGTATACTTTGCCAGCATAAATGATTCCGGACCAACTTTCTGATAAGGATTTTTCTGATAATAAGCAGATTCCGGATTTTCGGTAAAATACAAATATAACTCTTCCACACTTAAAAGGAAAACCGCTGCTTCTATCTCTGCGCCGCAGTCTGTCCCATATAGCAAATTACGGCGCATACCGATCTGGCTGGTAAGGATAAGAGCTTTTTCTTCTGCATTGAACGCCTGATCATAAAATTCCTTATTCAGCCATTTCCGCAAATCACAGGATGCCCAGCATACTTCTACATTTTCCTTATGAAAATTTTTTGCATCCAGCAAAAATTCACTAAGCAGAAGAATCCGCTCCTTCTCAACAGCAATCACTCTCCAGAGAATCTCTTCTATTTCTCCTTGCGGCCCTGTCGGGTATCTTCCAAAAAGAAACTTATCAGAAAAACAGAGTACATGTGCATCATCAATTCTTTTGGGTTCACTGGTATTATCAATAATTTTACTTATGGGACTTGTCTTCTCCTCGTTTACCGCCTCCCTGACTTTACCAAATGCCCCCCATCGTTCTAATTCTTCATAAAACTCATATTTCCTCTGATAACCTTTCCAAAACATATGGTTTTTCCCATCAATTATTTTTTTATATTCTTCATTTTGAGAAAAACCAAGTAAATCCAAATAATTTTCCGGAGGCCTTGTATCTTCTTCTAAAAAAACTAACAGAAACTCTTTTTTATATTCAAGACATCTGCGCATCTCCTTCTTACACCATCTACTGTTCAGAAAAGTATCGGAAATAAAAAAAATTACACAAACACTATTCTGTAATTTTTTGAAAATAACAGGCTCATACTCCACTGCCGGAGCGATTCCTTTATCAAACCATATCCGGTAACCTCTGTCCTGCAGCATATAGATAATCGAATGGACAAGATTTCTGTCATCGTGCGAATAACTAACAAAGGCATATGATCCATCTCCTGAATATGCCTTAACATTTTCTCCCACAGTATCCCCTCCCTGAATCTGGAATAATTAACCTTTATGCTCTTAACGTGATTATAGATTTTATGCCTAATTCACAATCCGGTACCGGCCAAATCCGAAACTGGTATTTTTACCGACATGAATGAGTTCTCCCGCCAACAACAAGATTTTCGCTTCTTCTCGCACATCCTTTAAATCAATCGTTCCTATCAGCCCCCGCAATGTCATTTTACTGTTCTTTCTGGAAGAATATCGATTTACATGCTTAAGGAAAGCTTTCTGTTTCACGATTTCAATATACGGCAATTCACATTGCATCCATAATTCATTCTGAATTTCTTCAAAACAATCCAACATATAAATCCGTCTCCGGATACCTGCCAGAATTGCCTCCATCCGAAATTCATGCAAGAACTCACCCCGGTATTTTACTGTCAATGGTGTCACAAACACAATCTGCCTGAACTCTGTTTCGCAAGTATTCAGCTTTTCTTCCACATATCCGTCCAAAAATCTGATTTTATATTTTTCCATATAAATATTATTATTTATCAATATATTTTCCTGATCTGAATTTTTGACAGAATACAATTGAAACCGCGCGCGATATTTCCCCAATCCTTGTATACCTAATGCATAAACCGCACGAATATACTGACTAAAATAAACAATATTTTTTCCAAACAATAACATTGCAAATTTCAGTTGATCGCCAGTCTGAAAATATTCCTGATAATCCTCACATTCCAGAACATATCCCACACTGTCTCCTGTTGTTACATATGACGGCTTTTCCTTAAAATGTGTGTACATAGTTCGCTGAACGATGCATTCATCCCTAAAATCACACTGTTCACACCGTCTGTCACGGATACAATTTTCCCGCAATAACATTTCTCCAATACCGCCGCGAATTGCCGATAATTTATTCTGCGGCAATCTCGTATCTTCTATAAAAGAAACAGTAAAATATAACTTTATATAACGAATATGCAATGCCTGTTTTGTGAGATAATCCACTTTTAGTCCCTTCTATCTGTATCCGTCTTCCAATTACAGAAAAACCGAATGTTCTGTTAGAAATATTTCTGCTCAAATACTTAAATATCTATGTAATTACCCTTGGACAGTTCTGTATTATTTCTACGTAACGATAAATCAGCATTGAAATACGAATATATGTATTGCCCCTATACGGGCTTTTATCATTTCTACCGTTCATAGTATGTTCTTCTAGTAAGAACGCTACTGTGTGTCAATGCCCTTATACGGGCTTTTATCATTTCTACTAAGTCGGAGGAGACATCTAAGTCAGAGGAGACATTGTGTCAATGCCCTTATACGGGCTTTTATCATTTCTACAATAATTATGACTTACCAAATCCCGTCCCTGTATCACGTGTCAATGCCCTTATACGGGCTTTTATCATTTCTACGATATGGATAGCATTACCAATTATAATAGCTGGGTGTGTCAATGCCCTTATACGGGCTTTTATCATTTCTACAGTATACTTCCGAAACCCACATAAATTAAGGCTTCTCTAAGCTTTTTTTGTACGCAATTATCTGACAATTATATTTTGCAGTATTTTTGCCTTCATTTTTGGGTTTATAAATTACCACTATAATATCATTTCTTTTATACCTTTTCAACAAATATTTCCGAAATACTATTCTATGCAAAAAGCAGAGCAATTTTAAATGAAGTTCTTCAATGACATTAGCTCCACTTCTTGCAAGACTCAAGTTGCTAAAACTGCATCCCATCATTTACCTTAAACCAGATGGCATCAGCAAACTCATCCTTTACTTCTTAAAAAATCTATCAAAGAACTCATATACAAAACCTTATAACTCTATAATCCATTCTACCTTTCCTTGACTTTTTCTCCTTGTTAATACCCCCTGTTTAATTTCAATGCTATCTGTCTGATTCTCATCAAAGACTTCTTCTAATTCTATTTCAAGCTTCTGAATATTTTTTTCAATTGCCCTGTTCTGCTTTCGAAGTTCCATTATCTTTTCGATTATATTCTGAAGCTTAAGGGGAAGACTAATCTCTTCTTTTATCCTCTCTTGTTTCTGTGCTGTTATTGTTCTGGACATAGGAATCGTAATCTGTTCAGTCTCACCTGCCTTTTTCAGTGCATGCAAAACTGGAGATGGATAACAGTCTTTTGATCTTTTAAAAACACAGGAACAGCCTATTTCAGCCGAAATATGTTTATATTGATCCCTCAATTTCAAACAGCTAATTGGTTTTTCCGGACAACGATGGATAAACTTCTGTGTAACCTTATAAGAATAATTTAAAGTAAATTCCATTATTTTATGGACAAATTCTTTTCCTCCATCTCCCAAATGACCAAAAACATACAATACTGTTAATCTTTCAAAATGATTTAAGTAATGTGTTGTTCTGGCCTTCTGACACAAATATCGTATCAGATTACAAGACTGTAAAACGACACGTACAGATTCTGGAAGAGTTCCGAAATCGTCCAGATTGGTGTCTACCTCTACAAAACTACGATTTTCTCTATCCATTGCAGGCTGATTAGCTGAAATAACCTTCTTAATAGACTTCAAAGAACATTTTACGAAATCCAACAAAGCGTCCTGCTGCTTTTCGTATATTTGGAAATTCTCATTCAAAAACAAACTTCTTTTTCCACTCACTGGATGAACTCCCATTGGTAATTTAATACATTGACCGCGCTTTCCTCTGTTTATTTTTGTTTTATTTGGAAAATATTCTATCTGAATATCCCCCTCCTTTGCTTCCTTACATATACCTTCCAGGCACACCTAATGGCCATCCGGCCGTTTCACAAGGTATACGTTCTGCAATTATATCTGACAATAAATTTGCATATCTTACCGGAATCCATTCCTCAAAGAAAATCCACACGTGATATCCCCGATATCCGCTAAACTCAATATAACCCCAAAGTCCCATATGCTGTAACTCTTTGGTAATCCCCACTGCTATATAGAAAGCTTTTTCGAGATACTTTTTATTCATTTCCTCATCCGGCCAGCTTAATAATACTCTTTTAGAAATATCAATATCAACCACTAAATACTTCACCGTTGCATTGCTTCTCTGCAAATATGTTCCTATGGTTTCAGACCCGTACAAGTGGTTTTTCACAACATCAGGTGTCAGCGGAGTTTCCGGACATCAGTTTTTCTGCTTTATGATACTGTTTCAAATCCGTGTAAATCTGTATTAATTCCAGCCTGCACTTATCATCCGAAAGTACCAGATATTTTTCCTGTACCTGAAGCAGTTCTTTGATCAATGGAGAATCAAACTCATCCAGAACATTTTCCGCGTCATATAGTTGCAGATATTGTTCATATTCTAATATCTGCATATCTATCCTGTCCTCAATTTTCCATATCTTGACTAAATATTCTGCTATATCTTTATAAGGATTATCAAAAAGACATCTCTTATCAGCCATTTTTTCTACGTTGAATTTATTCTTTTTCAAAAGGATATCCGCCAATACCACATATTCTAGAATACTGCCTAATTCCCGTTCTTCCCGGTAATACTGTTCCCATCCCGTTAGAATTTCTTTTCCTTTTTTCAAGCGAATTTCTATATTCTGATATCTGGAATCCATCCATACATCTTCCAGTCTTTGTACCAGTTGGTTTTCTGCCTTTTGAGATACCGCTTTCCCATTACAATCAAATGCATATCCCAAAAACTCAAACCCTTCCGATATATCTGTAATTGTTGTTTTATTCAGGTTCAATTCCAGTCCCACTGTCTCCAAATACAGACTCAGTTTCTTCTTATATTTTTCAGCCTCCTCCCGGTTTTCAAACAATAAAATCATGTCATCTGAATATCGTACATAAAAGGGTACTTCATTTTCCACAATACTATCGAATTCATTCAGATATATATTAGACAAAACCGGGGCAATGGATAAACCCTGGTACAGTCCGATTGTTTTCTCAACAATATTTCCTGTTTTATCTACAGACTTTGCACAAATGAACTGAAAAATTAATTGTATCACATCTTCTTCCGGCGTCATATTCCGAAGCTTTTCTCTCAATTTATCATGTCTGATAAATTCAAAGAAGGAATGGATATCCGCTTTTAACACATATCCTTTTTTTATCCGGCATATTTCGCTATGTATCACCTCTGATGCCTGTAAGGCAGACTGTCCATTGCGATAAGCGCAGCAGCATTCTGACAGATAAGGTTCGCATAATTTTGATAATTCCATTGCCAAAGAATTTTGAATCACCTTATCACGCATACAATACAATCCTATATAACGGACTTTTTCGCCTTTAAAAAGCGGAATAGTTTTCACTGGCATACATTCGTACCGATGTTCCTTTAACTCTAAATGCAGCTCTTTTACATACTGTTTAAAATCTTGATTGAATTGATCACAGGTGATATGATCTACACCTTCCATTCCTTCTGTCAATTGAAATATCTTTTTATATAATTCCTGAAATCTCTTTTCAGATATTTCACACTCAAACACGGAATACTGAACCCTGACCCCATATCCTTCCAATAGTTTTGAAAGTTTTCTTCGTACCCTGTTTTCTTCAATATCATAACTTATTACGCGTCTCATAACGTTCACCCCAATCAAATGGAAGATATGTATTTCCATATTGTATGGCTTTTTTTAACTCTGCCATCTGTTTCCTGATAATCTGACGAAAACTTTTTCCATTTATACTGGCTTTGCACATCCACTTTTCATATTCTGTACAAAATTTCCGAAAACCGTCCTCATTGAGCAATATCCTGCCCTCTTCTATTTCAAAATCATATTCATTAATTATTCTCCTGTTAAAACAATGAATCACAAACCGATCCACAACAGGCTGCCGAAACTCTTCGACCATATCCAAAGCCAGTGATTTTCTTCCGTATCGAATCCCATGCAAAAAACCCAAATAAACTTCAAATGATTCTGCTTCCAAAGCTCCACATACTTCTCTGGTCAAAAAAGTATATGCAAGACTCAATATCACATTTACTGGATCTTTTGGTGGACGCCTGTTACGTCCTTTGAACGGAATTCGACACTGCACCATATGTGCAAAACATGAAAAATAATAATTGCTGCACATTCCCTCCATTCCGAGAATCTCATTCGACGTTTCACAGACATCTGTTTTTTCTTTAAGGCGCTGCATTTTAATAAGCTCTTCTTTCGGCGAATAATTATCCTTATAGCGGTAATTTTTTACCAGAAATATCTGGTTTTTTATTTTATTTTTTACGATAATCTTTGCTAAATCCAAGCGTTTTTCCATATCCTGATACAAATCATATTGTGAAAAACGAAGAAATATATTTTTTGAAGAATCTGCTAATCTCTCCTGCATATATCATTCTTCCTCCGATGCTGATCCAAACAACTCATCGAAACGTCTTTCAAGTTCTTTCTGCAGATCAAACTCCTCCTGTCTGGTCATTTTATATGTCTGATCACTTTGTGTCCCTTGGGGTCTGCCGCTTTTCTTCATTTTCTCTTCTTCTGGCAGTCGTATACTTTTCAGGAACTCCATATGCTTGCTGCTCCCCATTACTTCCCTCGCTTTCCTTTATGGAATCTTCAATCCATCTGCGTCAATTTCATATTGATTTTCCTCTTGAATTTCTCCCGTATATCCATTTAGCAAATAAGCTTCCTCATCTCTTACAATCATTTGATCCCCGACGCAATCCGCATCTTTCCAATATTCCCATCTTGCATAATCAACCGATGTTATTATTTTCAGGCAACTTGTCACGGAGCAGCGCCAAAGCAGTAAAAATGCCCCAATCCCCACTCCGACTATCAATGCCAGAAGCACTATATTCTCAACAAGCAGATTCCAAAATTTATTCATCATATTCTTCATCGTCATCCTCCTCTTCCAAATCCTCCAATATTTCTTCTGCTATCAAATCAGAATAGTCTTCAAACCGGCTAGACAGGAAACTCAGAATCAGTATCCCAATACAAATCGTATCTGTAGCAACACCTACACTGCCTGTAAAAGGAAGCAGGATTGGAATTGGTATTCCGAAAGAATATAGAATCCCTCCTACCACACGGATAAACAACCCAAACAAGATTGTCTGAAGTATGGTGTCTCTTCCATCATGGCGTTGGTTTTGGACAATTACCCCTGCGGAAGCAATTATGAAAACCAGTTCTACTGCCATTAACAGAATTGCAGGCAGCCATCCTGCATAGAACAATATACTCGTCAGCAAATAATGACTGTCTTCCAGGAACTGCAGTACGTACGGATCATTAACCAGTTCTAAACTCTGACCTGTAAAAGACGCATTTCCAATTATCTTGCTGACATTTGTGAAATAGCTGTTCATTGGACTCGAATCAGCCAATCCCATATATTCAGTAATTGACTGACCATTGTAGTAAAACATAGAAAGCAGTGCAAGCCACAGCAACATATATAGAATAAGAAGCGCCGCCACATTTCCTTTTTTCCTGATGTCCTTCCAGATATAGCTTCTGACTATAAGTATCAATGTTACCACATTCACAATTACCATCTCAACAAGCCATATATTGGGCCTTCTCATATAAAGCAGAAAGCCCATTAATGTCAGCGCCAATATCTGCACACTACCAAAACACACTGCTGTAATCGAAAAACCACTTTCTTTCACTTTTCTGAGAATGAATGTCGACCATGCAGGAAACACAATCAGCATCAGTACATCAAAAATATATTTTTTGTTAATGTTCCACCAACCAATCTGCATATAGGTACTGTCATTGAACAGATTAAGCCATTCCGTCCAACCTGTCATTGCAAAAGAAAACATACAGATAACGGCAAGTACCAGGACAGCGCATAGCGAAGTACTTAGTCCGAAGTTATACCCATCTGTTGTTCCCGAAGATCTGTATGACAGTTTTTCACAAAAGCCGTCTTTCTCACCTGCGTCATCTTCACCGTATTTTTCCTGAAGTTCATCGTCTTTGTAAAAGAATCTCATCTCATCATCCCACAGAAAGAGATTGCATCCCCAAATAAATGTAAAAAATAACATCAGTACAGATGTTTTAAGAACATCAAATGCCGAAGTTTCGCAGCCATTTGCCAGTCCGATAAATGTGCGGCTCCACAATAGCAGCAACCAGCAAACAAGCATAATCAACAGACTCCACTTGCTTTTCAGAATCTTTTTTATCATTAATACTCAACTCCCTTCTTAACGCACAGCAGCCTTTGACATTTCTTTTTCAATATGCATATCATAATCTGCCGTCACTTTCTTATACATCTCATTCTGGAAGATGTTATATCGTTTTGTAAAGATTACCTTCATCCCACGTCTGAAGATGATTTCTGACCCAATGGGAAGATATAAAATATCCTCCAGCGGCCGGTTTGCTCTCATTGAAATATTCTTTCCTGTTTCCAGATCCATTCCTCCTAAGAAGACTATCGTATCGCAATTATTAATGATTGTCGTCGCCTTCTCGCTGCCGTAAAGTGAACTTAGCTGTGATTCAGACTGAATCAGGACAGTGACAGACAACCCTTTCTCGCGAAATATGGACACGTACTGTTCGAACATATTTACGGGGCATCCAGTAGCAAAGTCATCAGCGAGTACATCTACAGGAATAGGAAGTCTGCCATCTGCCTGTTCTTCCGCAAACTCAAACAAATCTTTAAAAGCTGTCCCATAGAAAGTAGATATGAAACTGTTCAGCGAAGAATTCACTGGGCTTGTCGTTATAAACAGTACTGTCTTTTCTGACGCAAGCTTTTCAAAATCCACCATCTTCTTCATGCGAAACAATTCCTTCAATTCTGGAGTAAAGATGGAATCAATTGTGGTGTTGAGCGCTGAAAAAACACAGCTCGCGGTTTTTACAGGTAATTGTCTGAAACTTTTCCAGCAGGATACTGCAAAACACGAAGGATCTTCTTCAGCGAGATAGGCAAACTTTCGGTCATAGTTTGTTGAGATGACACCACTCATCTCCTCAAAAGTAAGCTTGTTGTGGAAGTCCAATACATCGTCGAAGGTAGGATAATCTATAGTCATCAAAATATAGGATATCTCGGCCGCTAAGAGACTTGTGGCGCCATCGTCCCAATATGGATCTGCGTTTGACTGTGACTTCTGTGGATTTGCAAGCACAATGCTTCGTGCCAGAAATGTGATATCATTATAGGAACCGATATGCATCAGCGGATCGTATCCACAGTTTCCCTCACTAGGATGCACAAAATTCAGATCCCAGACGTTGTATCCGCGTTTTTTCATCACAGCGGAATACTTTTTCGCGATTCTGCGCTTCGTTACAGTCACAATCAGACTCTTATTGAACGTCTCCAAAATACGAGGTTCTAGTATACTAACCGTCTTGCCGCAACCAGAAGTGCCAATGACAAGAATGTTATTATTCAGTCCGGTTTCCTGTGAGTTTGAACTGAAGATGCAGTTTTCTCCATCTCCGAGAATCAGTCTATCGCTATTGGTTATCATGCACAACCCTCCATCATTTCCTTAAAATTCTTAATTCCATCTGCCAGCCCCATCTTAACCGCTTCCTGCGCCGAAAAGTAATGATCATAGGATGTCAATTCATCCATTTCTGCTTCTGTCTTTCCAGTATGGAATGCCAAGAGTTTATTCATCATACCTTTCGTTTCCAGCAGACTTTCCGAAATGGATTTGACAGAAGAAGCATTGCCTCCGATTTTCTCACCAAGTAACGGCTCATGGAGCATTAATTTACTATGCGGCAGCATGAATCTCTCTTTACCACAGGCAAACAGGACCGCGCCCATACTATAGGCACATCCGCTGCAGAATGTGCAAATGGGGGCTTTGCTTCCTACGATAGCATCATAGATCAAGAGCCCATTATCGATTTCACCGCCTGGGGAATTGATGAAAACAAAAATAGGTTCTTTGTCATTCTCCAGGTTCAGAAACATTACCTGCTTAAAGAAATCCATAGCGCTGTCCGCATTAATCTCGCCGGTGATAAAAAGCCTGCGGTGATCGCTCATCAGTTTAGATTCGATTGATACCGTCTGAACACCGCTGCTGCTCTTGAGCAAAACAGGTGTACTCATCAGTCCTCACCTCCTTCCGGTCTGTCTTCATCTTCTTGATTTATGCAATCTGCAATGACATCCCCATATTCGGGATTCTGCGTATCCAGAATTACAACACAGCGGTTCTGTTTTGCATATTCTTCAATCTGCTTTCCAGATTCGTCGAGATCCTCTATATGCCATGGCGCATAACCGCCAACACCAACTGCTATCATTTGATTTCCAGGAACTCCATACTCTTCCAAAACCTTTACAACAGTCTGTGCTCTGTCTTCTGACAGCGACCGGCAGAAATCCTCTCTGCCGGCCAAAGATGCCGTACATCCCACCACATAAACTCTGTTATCAGGATGTGAGAGCAATGTCTCCGCGACACTGTAAATAGCCTGCTCAGCCTGTACTGTATCTACAAATCTTGCCTCATCTCCGACAAAGGAAACGCTCTCTGAATCAAGAACCACTGTTTCCAATGGCGCAATATCTGTTTTTCGCTCTTCCACACTTACATTGGACACTTCCGGAAGACCGCTGTAAGGTGTATTAGAAGAAGAGTCTCTTCTGAAAACAATGTCTTGAGCGCCAGCTTCTTCAAGCACGGCAGTCCAGATTTCTATAAGCTTTGCTTTCTGGACTTCACTGAGTTGTTCCTGCGGCGCGGCGGTCTGACCAGCATAAAGCCATACTACTTTTACTCCTTCCAAATCAGGAATCGCTTTTTCCTCAATCAAAGCTTTTATAATTTTATCTGTAGGCACCTGAAACAAATTATTCTCACAAAAATTTACATAACCTTTTGTTGAAAGACCTGGATCTGCAATAACTAAGTACTTATCTCCGTCACCAACAGTCTGTAGCGTATCAGCCGCGATCCGAATGGCATCAAGCGTATCTATCTCAGGATATTTTGCCGCTCCGTCAGAATTCAATACCGCAAGGATCTCGTCTCTATATCCCTCTGCGATAGACTCCAGTTTTCTGTCTGACAACCCATCAGTTGATGGTTCCGGAATATTTGCCTTCAGGAACTCTTCCGGCTTGCCATCTGCACGAATCAGGCTAACTGTACCGTATGTATATGCACACTGATAAACCTGTTCTTCAATGGCCTCTGCATTTACGGAGATAACATTTGCATTGGAATGCGCTCCTACCACTACACTAACCGAAACTGCATCTTCCGATGTGGTGTTGCTGCCACCAGAGCCACCGTCACCTCCCACAGGGTCACCGCATCCGGTCAAAATGGATGCCACCATCACTGTCATCATTATTACTGTACATATGTTCTTCATCTTCATTTCTATTCCTCCTTAGTCATTAGGCTGCAGTTATAGGTCTGGCTGTCAGCTTAGTCATCTGCCCGCTCTCAGGAGTCTGCGACTCCTGAGATACTTTTTCTATCTTTTCATCCAGAGAGGCAGTAACATAGCTGGCGCCTTCCGGATCTTTAAGATACTCTGCAAGATAAGTTCTCGCCCTGGCTTTCAAAATGTCACAACGGGCATGGATTTCATCCTCTGCAGCTTTCTTTCGTTCCATGTCCAGAGCCAGAAGCTGACCACGACGAAGTTCTGCCGGCTCGGTAGTTGCAAGGTAAGCCTTAAGGTCACTCTCACATTCTGAAAGTTCAAGCCTGCGGATGCGAAGATGATTGATACGCTCACGAAGTTCGTCATTTCCGATATATGCCAGTCCAAAATTTACAAGCGAAGTTACCAGTGGTTCGATAGACAATAGCAACACAACGGCAAGACCTTTAGGATTTGACTCCGTACTGGTATCAACAATTTCCTCAACCTGCAGCTCATTTGTCAGATGATTGGATGCGCTTTCTCCATATTGCTCCTGATATGCAAATCTTAGCCACACTGTACTTGCAAAAAGCACGAAGAACGCAGCCGTTACGGCCACAGCCCAGACTGCTGCACCTCTCTTTAGTCGGTACATCGCCTGATGTGTAAACTTGGCAATAAGAAGCGGCATCATGTTTAAGATCAGCGCAATGCCGAAGCTGACAATCTTTCCCATAATTTCACTCTGTGTCATAACCTGATCCATGATATCATAAAGCACCAGTGCATCCAGAGCGGACATTGAAACTGTAAGAAAGATGATAATAGTCGGTGCAGACCACCATGCAAACTCCGTCTTCTGTAACTTCTTTTCATTTTCAATCGGAAGGCTATAACCTTCGTCCTGCATTGCTGCAACTCCTGCAGTATTCGTCTTATTCATTAATCTCAGCCTCCTTGCTCTCTTTTAGGCCACAGGCAAAGTTTTCAAACGCCGTACCCTTATGATAAATACTTTCCAGTTGTCTGATTTCCTGCTCTACCGCCGCTTTTTCTCCCACAATATCTGTCAGCTTCGTTTCTGCCTTAATCTGATCGCCTGTCCAGATTTTTGCCAGTTCATAAATGGCGCCTTGATGATCTACTTCCTGGATATCAAGCATAATGACCGCTTCACGCTCCAGCTGATCAATCAGCATATCCATGTACCCGCGGTTATACATATCCGGATTGGCATTCTGTAGCCACGCTTTGCAGCGTTGTTCAAAATCCTGCTCAAAGTTACTGAACAGGCAAGGCAGTTTGTAATCCTGTGCGCATAGTGTATCATGCGGTCCATATACCGGAATATCCACGCTGGTATTATCCTGATTGATCCTGCGGTCTCTATCCGGCTTTTTACTTCTGAATAATGCCATGTCTTACACCTCCTCTGCATGTTCGGTATCTGCCAGAACTTTCTCCAGACATTCTCTGATTCCGGCAAGATGATTCTCATATATCGCTTTCCCTGGAATGTCAGAAATTTTAAAGCTTGGCTGTGGCGGCATGTCGCCGCTGGCGGCAGCTTTCAGTACACCATTCCAGTACAAAAAAACATGTTTTATAATCACATTTTCGGCGCGCTGCAAATGATGTTGCAAAGCTGCGTCAATGGTTTCGATATCCATCATAAGTTCAGAAAGCTGAATCATGATATCGTCTCTGCGCTTCCCTGTCTCTGTCATTTTTGCGCCGAGTCGCTCTCTGTTCTCCTGATCTATACCTTCGGGAATCTGGTATGGTTTCACCAGAAGCTCCAGCTCCTTGCATTTGCTTGCAATGGTGTGCGCAACAGGCTCAAGAGCCTTATCCACCTGACAATATACTTTGTTATCATATTCAGCCAGACAGCGCACCTTTTCAAGCACCCATGGCGTCTGATAGACACCGTCTCCAGTACAGAGCTGAGAGTTCTTATAATCCTTTGATCCGGCTGCGCGGATTAACATTTTAAAGTTAAAGAATCCGTCCGGACGCGCCTTTTTGTTCAATTTATTAATTATCTGATTATTAGCCATGGTATTCTCTCCCTTCTTTCTAAAAAAATACTCTTGTAATGCGGTTTCCATATGCTGTGAAACAGAAATCATCTGCGTCTTTGTCAAAAAGTGCCCTCCGTCTCTCCATAACGACCACAACGCAGTTACCCCTCATAACAGATCACCTCTTTTCTTCTGATATCATTTAAACATCCCCTGACTTTTTCATCAGCCTAGTATTCCAATGCAAAGAACTTGTTTTTCCGAAACAACGTGGTTCACTTGCGCGTTTATTTTGCCTGACAAATCAGATGAGACTATGTTATACTGATAGTGAGATTTTTATATCTCATTTAATCTGAAAATAGGATACTATATCTTTGAAAAAGACCGCAATCCCACTATTGAAACAGTAATTTGAAACCGAGAAACTTTTGTGAAAGGAGATTAATGTATGGCACAATATTATTATACCAAACGAGATAAAAGTCTTGGAATCACATGGCAAAAATTGGATGAATATATATGCAAGAATACCCAATTATGCCAAACCACCTTGAAACAGCAAGAATTCATGGATAAAATGTTCTTGCGCCTTCCTAATTCCCAAAGCGATACTCCGCAAAAAGGAAATCTTTATATCTCCGCATTTGCCCCAAGCGGAAACCTCGATTCTTCCAGTATAAAAAAATACATTGGATATGTGTATCACGCAAGGGATTCCATTTCTCCTCGCTTTATAAATGTAAGAAATCATCTTCTCAAACAAAAAAACAAGTCTCTAGAAAGTTGGGACTATAAAACACATCCAGATATTCTTGCCTTTAAAGCAGTATGGGAAGAATTGATTCCTTCATCAGCTTCGGCAGAGTATAATGAATGTCTGGAGAACGCCATTGACAATATCCTGCTTGATATTCCCAAAAACAATTTGTTCATTACAGAGCGCCTATCAGATTTAACAGCTAATCATGAATACTCACTTACTTTAGCTATTCTATCGGTTATTGCATCTACATTGTTTTGTTTTGGTTGCGGAGATGAACAACCTTTAAGTGAAGATGATTATAAACTACATGCTTTAGTACTTCCCCCTGTACCTGAGCGAAAAGAATCGTCTGAGTTAGAAGAAGCCCGAATATTTGTCGAAAAGGAAGCTGGGACTTTAGATGCACTCGCTCAAAAGCTAAAACTCCCTTTAAATAACAAAATCGAGCGAGGTGACGCATATTATCTTCTGGCATGGTATGCATATAAATTAAATAAAAATCAAGACCTAACTGACAAACAACACACAGATATTAACCAAAAATTTGATAATTACTTAAAAAACGCCATCCGATACGGCAACCGAAAAGCCATTCAACTGAATAATGAGAAGAAGGCCGTTGAATTATTAAATCAAGCTCGAACTGTTTTTAATGGCGCTAATCAAACTGACATTAATACTGTAAAGAAATGCTGCAATAATTGTCTGCAAATCCTCAGTTTTTCACCTTCTGTGGATGCGAAATTCCGCGGAGAAGCAAGTTACATTCTCTACAAATATATCCAGCTCGATCTATTTGTTTCGCCATCCGGAGAAACTTCACAAGACTACCTTGGGTTAAGCCACAGGCTTGGATACCCTATGGCTAAGGATGATTGGTCGGCTTCCAATACTTTTTCTATAGAGCCGCACTTTGAACGCGCCACTGTAGAAAGCAACGGCATCTGCTATGCAAATGCAAAGAATATTATGTCCGAAACATTTTCCAAGACCGTTCCTGAATCATGGCGAACGAAAGATGTTTTTATCAGTGAATATAACATCAAATCCGTTGCAGAAAGAATATATGATAACTGTTATTTTCGTTTTTTGTTTATAGACGACAATTACAGAAAAAACTTACAGGATTTCTTCGCACTCATGCAATTAATAAAGGAATCATCCTTGGAATCTGTAGAAAACTTTGAAATTTTTCTCCGCCACGAATTCGAAACAGCAAAACCGCTTGTTGATACTGCGCTTAACCACCTGTCCGGTTACCAGATTGCCGTTTATATATTGGATGATGACAAACAGGCCGCACAGCAGTTATTATCTTTCCATCCGTTATTCTATCCGGTAAAATCGGTTGATTTTAATTTGTTAAACAAACAGGCAGAGCAAACCAATAAGCAAACGAGTTCTAAAAGTTCAGATACTATGTTTAAAAGGCCAATTTTGAATTTCATTATTTTAGGAAACACACGCGTAGCCGAATGGCTTGTGCGAGAAGCATTCTGGATGATGGGATTTAAAAACAACCTTATTGAAAACAGGATCACTATCCTCTCAAATGACGGTGTGGCATTTGAAGCAAAAATCAAATCCAAATATCCGGGTATGGTTAATGGGAATTTGAAAATAGATGGTATTGATTTCCCAGTCATCAAAGGAATCAACATCAACTATAATTCTCCGGCATTATGCCAAGAAATAGACGCCTTGTTAGATATATCCGGGTACAATTATTTCGCTGTCGCAACAGAATCAGATGAAGATAATCTCTCCCTTGCAATGAAAGTCAGGGAGCTTCTAATCAGAAATTATATATCAAACAGTCGAAGCCAGGATTTAATGGTTTCCCCACCCGTAGCATTCCTATGCAGAGACGATAATCTCTCATGGATCAGCAAAAAACTGGTTGTTGAGGAGGAAAATGAAGGTGATCGATGGTTTAACACGTGGAAACTCATACCATTTGGAGAAATATCAAGACGTTATTCCTTTAATAATATTACAGGAGGAACATTTGAGAAATTAGCGCGATGCATTCACTATCAATACAATAACGTAAGCTCCGAAAAAATTTTCACGAAAACTCCAGAAGGAACATACACGCATACTGAAAACTTTAAAAAAGCCACCAAGGATTATTACCTTAGGCAATACAATCAGGATAGTTCTTATTCATCTGCATTAAGTATGCCTTACCGTCTTTTTCAGTTCCAGGATTATGCAGGCAATCAGATTATGCCTAAAGGCTGGTTTATCTGTCAGACAACCGTATTCTCCTCAGTGAACCAGCTCAAAGCTCTTTCTACGCTCTTAAATAATTTTAAAAACAAAAGCAAAAGAAAGGCGCAAGAACAGGCTGTGGCTGAATGGGAACATGCTCGCTGGGTAAAATGGATGATATCCCGCGGATGGATGCCTGCAAAGATTGATGAAGTTGTATTTGCTATTGAAAAAGGCAATCCACGCCAGCAGTTATTTGTAGCCAAATTGCACCCATGCATCTGCTCATATAAAGATCTGAAAACACTTCAGAATGCATTACTAACCAGATGCAATATGAAAAAAGATTTCTTCACCTGCGACCTGATGAATATACAAGACACTGACAAACTATTGGCTCTAGAGTGGATTCAATCCATGCCTAAAGATTTCGAGAAAAATTTATAGGCGCAGTCAGATTCAATAATCAATAAAAAATAAGGAGATGGTAACATCCTTTAAATATAGAAATGTTACCTCTCCTTATATATTCTGAAATGGGTATCAATTCGTTTGAAAAGTACAGAGCCTAAAATCCATTAAGCTACTATCAAGCAAATGCATATACTCTCGGCAAAGCCATGGTAGTGTACGTTTTTAATCATAATAAGCACGACATTAGAGCTATTGTAAGATAGAAAATTTATCAATTCAATGTCCATTTTGCACATCAGATGAACATTGCCAATTTTGAAATCTATAGCAGTTTCTTTTTCAATAGCATCTGGGATTTCGCATGCGTAATCACTTCCCATCAGTATTGATTCTGGAGCCATCCAACAATCAATACCGTTATTTTCTAACACTTTCCTAATGTTTCGTGCTGTGTCGACTGTAACTGATAAATATCATTCTTTCACTTTAGTCACAGAATTCCTCTGATGAATCTCTGTTTTAACGTGCTTCCTGCTTCTTCTCTTTTTTCATAATATTCATAAAGTCTCCCAGTTCAATCTAACCGATCACACTATATGTCCTGTCAAATTCACTTCTCTCAACAAAATTCCAGTCACAATCTGTTATATTGCCTGCCATATCATAAGAAACACTATAGAACACGAGCATCGCATCCTCTGCCGCCACTTCCGTGGTTCCCCAAAGTTCTGCCATATATCGTCGGTCAGAAGAAGTCTCATCAATGATCAGCCCCTTCTTCTCTACCAGGAACGCTATCTCCGGACACATTTCAAGTTTCGCATCCCAAGCTGACAGGGGTTTCGGAAATTGCTCAAAGGTGTCACCTTCTATATGTCCATGATTTGCTTCGAAATACTCTTTTTCATTCGGGTATGGATAGCCCTTGGAGTCTACCTTAATCCAATCCCCGGCCTTGGCCTTCTCGCCACCGGAACCCCCGGTAACTGCTTCTTGGGAATGTATTTCGTATCTTCCATTTCCGATATCGCAAATCTTACCTTCATCCATCAGTGCTTTGATAACCGGATTATCGCTTCCAAGCTGGTATGCCTCCACAATTTTGCCTTTATTCTTAATCACCTTATACATGTTCTTTCTCCTCATAATAATACAACCGACCTTTATTTCTGTTAGCTGCATGAACCATAATTAAAGTTGAACGGAGAAACCGTCAACAGTTGGTTTTATTGTATCATAGAATTTTTATATAAGCCATTATAAAACGCTATCCGCCTATCTGAATAAAGATCTGATAATATAACCTATGGCAAATACCATAATCACAATCGGCATGACCGCATTGATCCATGCCCAGGTGTTATTTGCAATTGCCGTAACGATAAACTCCTTATACTTGACACAGCTGACGACCACTAGTAGTGCCCCTGCTATGATCCAGCCGATCAGGAACCGTTTGATCACGGTCCACACTGTTACTGCCTGATAATCCATGTCTGTCACCACCTCCAAAAGCTTCTGTACAGCTTCCACTTCAGCCGCAAGGTAAAATAAACAACCGCCACTATTACAATCAGGATAGAAAAGCCGGAGGATAACAGATTTGCCATAAAAATGGCGATTCGCGCCGTCACCGCCCCAAAGTTAGCAATGATACCGATTGCTGCCAGCCCAGAAAGTACGGAGCAGATGATCAGTGTGAGCGTTACGCCCGACATGGTTCTGACTCCTGTCCCTCTGCAGCTTTCCTGTTCAAAGATATTTTTCGCACGTCTCATGTGTCTTTCACCTCCTTCAATCTGCAGCATTACACCACCATCGAAACCCCTGACACTGTAGGCAGAAAGTCTGCGGCAGGGATAAGATAGACATTTGCATTTGCCGTTGTCTTGAGAGCCAGGTAATCGGAAGATCGTCCAAAAATAGTCGGTTTTGCATATAAATCCTGACTTCTGACACGAAGCCTTTCTTCACTTTGAGTCTGCCAGTGTACAGAACGCTTGATAGAGAATGCAATATGCGGCGTATTGCCGGCTACCGGAACCGAAAAATGATACTGATAAGTGCCAAACAATGCTCTTGACACGTCATCCGTTGCAGCCGGAGTTCCATGGAGAAACATTACAATGTTCGAGAAATCCAACCTTGTGTTTCCATGTATCGTCTCATTTATGTTCTGAGATATCAGCATCAGTTCAATCTTGTTCTGGCGTTTTGCCTCCATAAGGTATTTCAACAGCTCATCGTTTTCGTCCGTAAACTCCATCTCATCAAGGATAACCCTGACTCTCGGCACACGCTTAAGAGTATGATAGATTTCTTCCTTCAGGTATGTATTTAAAATATGCTGATTGCTGGAACAAGCATACATAGCCATCCCGAAAACATTTCCCTTTGCACCGCTTTGAAAATTATATTTTGTATCGCTGTCAGAAGTATACACATCCTCAAATACCTCCTCAAGGCGTTCAAATAATCTCCGAAGCACAATACCAGCCTCATGATTTGCGCGAATATTATCGGCAATCACATTAGAAAAGCCTGATTGCAGGGAAAATTCAGAGATAAAATCATCGTCCTCATTCAAAAGCTTCACGATGGCCGGCAAAGATACCGGATATTTTACTGTTACCACATTTAACACTGCAGCAGCATAAATCATGACCTGATCTGTCAAAATGCCATACCCCATCTCTTCCGCTGTCATACGAACAAAGCGGAGAATCTGCTGTGCAGACATCCCATAAAATGGATGATAATTTTTCTCTGTTGGACATGATGTCATAACGCAATCAATCTCATGCGCTTCTCTTTTCTGCTGTATAGCCGTCATCATATCCAAGTGACTGGTCAAAAGAATTGTCGGCATATCACTTCTTTCCAATCTGCTACAGAACAGGTCAAGCACCATTGCCTGGTTTCCGGCCTCAGCTCCTGTGATTAAAAGGTTTCCCTGAATCTTTCTGAAAAAGAATGCGCTGTCCACACGTCCTTCAAGCACACGTCTTGCTGCATTCAATCGTGTACACTCGTTTATGATCATTCCTTTATTACTCATAAAGTCACCTGTTCCTTTCTGCCTGATATATTATTTACCAATAAATCAGGCAATCATTTCCAATATGTTTATCACTATGCTATGGAAGCATCTGTATTAGTTATCTGGCTGAGCCAAACCAAACATCACAAGGAATGCCTCTGGTGCTATTACTTGTATAACGGCATCGTAAACAAGAATGGATCTTCTCCCGCCAGCGATACCACAGCCTCGCCATTCTGCATCTTCAGCATATTCCAATCTTCCACCGTATGGCCTGCTCTCTGAATGTTGAGATTTGCCTGCTGCGCAGAAAAACTGAAATTCTGGAAATTCTCACCGAGCCGGTTGATCACAAACTGCCTGGTATCGTAATCGTTCGTTCTGAACGCGACCATATTCTGGAAGGATGACAAGATGTTTTTTGCACCAGCCTCTCCGTACTGCTCCTCAAGGCCGCAGGTATTCTGGAGACCACACATTACCCTGACTCCCAGGGAACGACCGAAATTAAGGCTGTCCGACAGGTGCTCAAGTTTCGGGAGAAGAAGCATCTCATCTAACAGGAAATACTTATTGGTTCTCACCCGCTGTCTTCCTCCCAGAGCATTTTTCAAGGCATAATCAATCAGAATTGAGTACATGGGTGCCAGGAGCTGACCTTTACGCAGATCGTATTCGATGAAGACTACTTTCTTCTTTCCACTGCACATGATATCCCTCATGGAGAATTCTCTTGCAGGGTCAGCCTGAGCAAACGGCCCCACGAACATCTTCTTCAGCATGGATCCTACGTAGCTGTTAACGCCTTGTGTCTGATTTCCCTTACCGGAAATGTAGTCAATACAACTACGTTGATCCGCCATATACTCCAAACCCAAAACCTTCTTCAAGTCATCATTGGTACTGTAGGTAAAGAAATTGATGATTTCTTTGTTGTTCAGTTTTGACTGGTCGGAACGCCAATAGGTTCTCATATAGTAAATCAAGACAGCCGCAACCACCTGTTCCGCCATAGCAGGAAAGATAGGCTGTGTCTCACTCTTCATCGGCTGAAACAGCTGTCCGCAAAGCTCCAGCACATCCTCATCGGACTCCGGTGTGTAAACAAGTTTGCCATCATTTCCCCGCGGCATTACTTCTGCAAAAATGTTGTGATAGGAAGTAATCCTGCGATATGCCTCGCCATTACCAATCACCATCTTCACGCTGCCCGGAATCCTGCTATCAAAGGTCTCCAGATAATCACCCTTTGTATCGAAGATAATGATCACATCTGTCGGCTGCATTGTAGCAAACATACGATCCAAGGTCATGTTAAAGAAATTTGTCTTGCCTGTGCCTGGGGCGCCGATGGACAGAAGGCCATAGGCCAGCATATCTTTATTTATGCCAAAAATCTTCTGTGTCTTAGGATCTTGAAATGCCACAAACGGACTTCTGGATTTGTCGGCAGTCCATGCTGGGACTGGAGCATCTCCGATGCTCTGTCCTAAAATGGTCTTCGTATATATGCCGCCATTTCTTTCCTTGTTACTACAAGCTCCAATTCGCTTCTGTCCGAAATCATATGCCATACTTCATTCCTCCTTAAATGCCCATACCATCATCAAGACCATCACCGTCATTATCTATGCCGCCACCGCCCGCACCATCATCTCCAACACCAGCTACTCCAGAATCTATAACACCCGTATCTGTAGTGGAAACGCCTGCTGCATCCACTGCGTTGGTGTCTGTATGTATTCCATTGGATTCCAAAAACTGGATTCCTTCGTTTGTTCCTACTCTTGCAGTACTTTGCATCCCCTGTGTCTCCTGAAACTCCTGAACAGCATCCAAATACTTCTCGCTCATTTCTGCCGTTGATTTGATTGTCTCCTCTTTAGACATTGTGGGATCATTCATAACATGCTCGTAATAAGCGTTCACTGAACTTCTAAGTGTCGTATCATATTCTTCCAGACTTACTGGTTTATTCGGATTAAATGACATCTTTGTATACTCCTTTTCTGGTAAATTGTTTGTCTGTGTAATCTGCTGCTGAAGGCTCTTGTACGTAACAATCATCTCAGCTTTCACTGCTGTCTCTGTATTCTTGTCTACCTGAACATTAGTTCCAAAATACTGGTTCTGAAGGATCTGATTAAGATCCCTCTCAAAATTCAGATTTTGAAACCGCTCTATTGCCGCTCGTTCAGTCGCCTGATATCCTGTCGCTTCCACTGATTTAGCATAAGCTTCAAACGATGGCTCAGTGCCATACTTTTCGGTAAGACCATTCAGGATTACTGCTGTCTTTTCCTCTGCGCCGAGAAAGGCATCTCGCTCCGTCGACTGGAAGTAATAGCAATAATATCCATTAGCTGTCTCACCTGTCAGATACTGGCTGCCAAATTGAGATTTTCCATCTTGAAGCACCGCACTGGTGGTAAAACTGTTTGCTTGATATTCTGCGGTTTTTTGAGCATCCCCGATGGTTATTGTTCCGTCAATGACCTGATTCTGAAAACAATGGGTGTTCTCATGGAATACTGTATTTAAACTTTCAACATTATATGCACTGATCGGATGCTGAATGGTCTGTCCGTTATATTCAAAACTCTGTACCCCATTGACAGCCATATCACGGTTTACATGAATCACTCCATTTGCTGCATTACCGCTCTCGTTCACCGGTAAGTCTGCGAAGCGCACTTCTGGCGCACCGATTTCACCTTTTTCAAACGCATCCCGATTCACTGTCTCCTGCAATAGATCCAGTTTTTCGTTCTCTCCAAGTTTGCAGTAGGTCGATTCACGAAACATAGAATAAAGCTGTTCATTGCTCAAACTCCCATATCTGGTTGGGTGTACTCCGTATGCACTCATAACAGACTACCTTCGCATATTCCAGATTCTCAGTTCGGCGATTTCGACGCTGCCTTTTGCTAGTTCGGCCATAACCTCCAGAGCACTTAGAAAATCCTTGCTGTTCCA
Source organism: Lachnospiraceae bacterium (assembly GCA_910574185.1). Classification (GTDB taxonomy): domain Bacteria; phylum Bacillota; class Clostridia; order Lachnospirales; family Lachnospiraceae; genus Claveliimonas. The sequence goes on along the minus strand of CAJSZQ010000002.1, from coordinate 39,179 downwards.
GATAGCCAGAATCATCGGCAGAGTGTATTTGCCAATGTAAATATCTGTTAGCTTCTGCCCTTTTGACCATTCCTCCACATTCTGGGCCAATACCATAGGACACCTTTTCAATGCCTGAATCGCCTTGTCCTGTGCCACCTCCTGCGTAAATCCATATTCCTGGCAGATTCTTTCTGTCAGTCCTGTTACATCATCTATTTTCATGTCATCTTGCTCCCTTCTGTTCCACTATGTATTGAACCATTACTTTTGTGCAGATATAAACGGCGGCATTACACCATCACCTCCTTATGCAGCCATCTCCATATCGTCCTGATAAAGCACTGAATCAACACTAACCAAGATATCCCTGTCTTCTCTGGCCTGTCTCTTAATGCTACAGAGCACCTTTGTGCCAATTGGAAGTCTGCCGGTCCAATAACCAAATGCCGGAACGATCTCCTCATGATCATCGATATCGTTTTCAATATTCAGATCAATGTACAAACCCGCTCTGCTCTGTCCCTTTACAATACCAGACACAGAATCTCTTAAATTAACCATTGCTTCTCCGTTGTATCCATAATCCCACATAACTTTTTCCTCCATGAATCTGAATTGTTTTCTGTTCTGATATAACTATCTCACCAGACGGGAGTTTCATCACTCCCAACTGGGAGTAGCCTTAGAAATAAACTTTGAAACTTTATCCGCATCTATAATCCAGATAATTGTCGGCCTCCTTGCGATTGGTCAGCGCGCCACACTTCTCTGCATAATAATTCTCTACGTCTGCTTTACGGAATCTGCAGGGAACAACCGGTAAGAAAAGCCTCACCTTATCTTTATATAAAAGTTGAACATGGTCATAAGCCTCCGCTCCCGTTGCCTTACCATTTCCCTGCGTCCTGAAAAGCTTCAGATACGAAGCATAATCTCTGACTTCATCAATCAGTCCCGCCTTAACCAAACCCACGAAGATAGCTGCGGATCTTGCCTGGCAGTTCAATGATTTCGTCGCCAAATCAGTAAACGCCGTAAATCCTTCCTGAAGGAGTTGTTCTCTTACCGCCTTGTTCTCCGGTTCTAGAAGTGCATTCAGATAAAGGAAATCGTAGAACTGAGAAATATGATGCGCTGGCGCATAAAATGTCATGCCATCAAACTCGTACTTGTACGAATGCATTCCTTCTGATACTTCTTTAACCAGTTTCTTGCATTCTCGCCCCGGAAGAAACAGATAATCAGGAAACGGTCCGACTGTCTTCGTGCCATCACTGTAGATACGAGAGGATTGGAAAGCACTCTCCACTGTGGTAATTCCTTTCCGAGTCCTTTTGTTCAGATTCATCGCACTGAGTTTAGAGCCAAGCGACATCAGACTCGAGGAAGAAATTTCTAAAACCTTCTCCTTCGGATAAGCTGCCAGAAAATTCTGGTGAAGTCCAATCTGGCATTTTCTTTTCTGGCTCAGAGCAAACCCGCCAAACCAATCGATATTTACATGAACCTCTTCAAAGAATGGATACTCCGCTTTACTGATAAATACACTCTTCTCAGCCATAAACACTCACTCCTCCCCAAATGAATGAAATATTCACTCATCAAATACTTTATTGTTTAATCTGATATAAGTATCCCATAGAGGATCAGTTTCCTCACCATCAAAAGATTTCGGGATCAGAAATAAGAAATCCGAAATTTTGAAACACCCTACAGAATTTTGAGCATCAAAAGTCCACAGACAATACTGTTCCTCACAGCAATATTTATGACTCTTACAACCGTGTCTTTATTTGATTCTCTTGCACAACGGTGACCTTCAATATTTTATCTGTCTTTTCCAGAATCCCAAGACCTCTCTTTCGGGTATTTTGAGATTCCATACATTACTCCATTTTTTCATTTTCATGCACATGGCCATAAGCAGGATATCCCATATCGATATTGTATTATCATGCAGTAATCCCAAAACATAAAGTAATTGTAATCAACACAGTTCTTAAAATACTGATAAAAAATTTCAATGCCCAGCGTTTTTATATCTGAAAAATATGTCTTCGGGAGTCATTTCACTATTACTTAGAAGGACATATACGCCGAAGGAACACGCTATCTACCCATGGTCTTCCTAATATTTCTTTTCCAGTGCATCCAAAAGCCGATTTTCCGTATATGCTGGTATAAAGAAAGCCCTGAAACATATTTGTCTCAGAGCTTTCATGTCTCTATATTAATTTTTATCTATTTTCTGCCGACATAACTTTACACCGCTTTTTATAACATGCAATTCTATATTTCAAGATATTCTCTACCCCATCGTCCGCAAGATCATCTTCATATCTAGTATATTCAAATAATTCATCAATATGGACAAACGCCGGATTTTGTTTGTCATTGTATATATAGCTGTTAATCGTCTGCTGATAACGGTTGCTTAAGGTAATTCCATTTCCTTCATTTTTGTCCTCATATTGTTTAAATCTATACGGCATTTCATCATAAATTAGTTTCTATCATTGCATTAAATACAGCGAAAGGTCAAAATTCACTTCCGCTATATTTAATCGTTAGTACCGCAACTATTTTTTCCGCATCCAAGACTTCATAGATAATAATATAACCAGAAATAAATAACTTACGGTAACCTTTATGAGCATAAAACCCATATTTACGTTCCGCTCCGCGATAAGGCTGCTCTTCTAAACTGAAAATCGCATCTTCAAGTCTTTTTGCCAGCTTTAATGCGTTGTCGCCATAGTTATCATTAAAAAGTACCAGTTCATAGATTTTATCTAAATCAAGGTAGGCTTGAGGAAACATCTTAACAGTATATTTATCCAAAATGTTTCCTCCTCAATTGGCTTAAAGCCTCTCTTGCGTCTAACAGTTCTGCCCCATTTGACACCTCCTGTTCCGCCTCCAAAATTGATTTATCAATTCTATTCATGTTAATTAATTCATCATAAACTTCAATGCTCATAACTACCAAATCTCCATATCCATTTTTTGTAATAAACACCGGCTGTTGCTGCTTATGACAAATTTCAGATATTGCATTTGTATCTCTCAGTTCTGTAATAGGCTTAATTACTGGCATTTAATCATCTCCCCTCTTTTATACATAATATTAACATTATTATGTACATTCTGCAATACACATATTATTGGATTATCTTTTTTATTTTAAAATGCATCTGAATTAAATTTTTTATGTCCTTCTAAAACAGTCTATCAGAAACATTTCCTTGGAATAAGGGGCGCCGAAAAATATTTTAAGCATCCAGAAAATTCACTTATAAAATCACTTATTTACATAGTAAGGCTACAGTACATCGGAAAAATACTGTAGCATTCTTTGGAACTCTCAAAGTTACCAATCAATCTTCTTTCAATAGGTCAGCATTTAAATCATTTTCACCAAAGCGTGAAAATGCTCCAATATAAAACCTCGGATTCTTCCTTTTTATTTCCTGCAAGCATAAAAATGCATATTCGTAAATCACCAAATCATAATCTATGCTAAGCGCTCCAGCCTCCAGCAAAAATACAATATGTTCTTCATATGACTGTCCTAATTTCTGTATGTATTCACTACACTCCTGATGTCCATCTTCTTCACAGAAAAAAACAACCGAATCAATATAATAGGAATCTCCGCTCTTTATCAACAATCTCTTTTTTCTTCACTTACGCCAGTCCAATCCGCAAACTCTAAATCCGCTTCTGCAAGCATTTCCACAATATTGGGAGCATCCAGATCAAACTGCGCTATTTCCGATGATACGGTCACTTTTTCCGCCAGAGGAAAGATGCCCGGTGAACCAAAACACCAAATCACCTTGGCGCATACGGAATTCATCCGGCGTTACCTGATGCATGTGCTGCCATCCAGTTTTCAGAAGCTCCGGTACTATGGCTTTCTGAATAGCATAAAACATATGGTACTTCCTGATAAAGAGCCCCTGCCACTGAATACCGTTTTTCAAAGACCTCCGCAAGAAGGTCTGCGAAGCATGCCCTTTTATTAGATATGTTTAGGCAATCAGCAAAAAAAAGTTTTTCATATGCCGAATTTCCAATCAGAACTTCAGCGCCTTTCGGCATATCCTGCCTGATAAACAACTTCCCTAACTTGAGCTTGTCAATCACTTTCCTGACCTGCTGCAGCATATCCTTTAAATTTGCCATCTCAGTTTTTAGATTTCTTTCCTGTCCTCTTTCCAGATTGATGTGTGTCAAATATTCCTCAATATTTAACCTCCCCACCTCTCCCAGGCTTGTGATTTCCGGATTCTTCTCTGCAAGGAATTCTGAAAACCGTCTTACCGCACGTATCTCCCCCTGGAGCGAACCTACGGATAAATATTTAATCCGAATATAAGATGCCCGTTTTACCTCTTCCCTGATTGCCTCCTGCCTGATTCCTGTAAATTTGATAGTCCTTATGATATCTATCGGGTTCTGTCTGACCTCAAATCCCAGATTTTCCAAATTCCATACATCTTTTTCCCACTCCGGCCGTTTATCCTCCGGCTCCAGGAACTGAAGCAGAAGGCGCAAATACTTTACTGGTCCTGCCTCCTCCTGTAAATTTCTTCCCATACTTTTCATAAAATGATTGATACCGGATAATCTTCAAATCCCCCACCTCTTTTCCATCTGCTTTCAGGATAATTGCACCAGATTCAGCGGTGGTAAGAACTGCAGCCTCTTTATCTCTCAGCCTTTTCAATGTTTCCTCATGGGGATGTCCATATCTGTTATCCCTTCCCGCAGATATCACTGCAAGCTTTGGATGAACAATTTCCAGAAATTCCTCGCTGGTGGAATTTTTTGAACCATGATGAGCCACCTTCAGCACTTCATATTCTTTCTCCACCGCTGCTGTCAGCAATTCCTCTCCTTCTCCCTCCACATCCCCGGTAAGTAGTACGTCTATTTCACCGTAAGAAGCTCCCAGTACCAGTGAAGCCGCATTTCCTGTTTCCGCAAGCTTGTTTCCGTCCGGCGCCAGACAGCTTACTATGAGATTTTTCCCCGTCACCTGTTTTCCGGGACTCATCACAACCGTCCGGGTTCCCTGTTTCTGTGCCATAGTACAGAGTTCTGTAAGCTTCTCATCCCACAGGGTCTGCTCAGGAAATACCACACAGGATATCTTTACTCCTATATCCTGTCTTTCCATCAGCTCCTCCAGACCGCTGATATGGTCGCTGTCTCCGTGAGTAATAAAAGCATAATCGATCTCGGACACCCCTCTTGCTTTCAGAAACGGCTCAATTCGGTATTTCCCAACCTTGGATACATCGCTGCTTCCTCCGTCAATCAGGCAGGTGATGCCTCCTCTTTCCCGTATAAATATTCCATCTCCCTGCCCCACATCCAGAAAAGTAACCTCCAGTCCTCTGTGATTTACTGCCGGACAGGCAAGAATCAGCGCCAGCATTCCAACAACGTAAGTTCCGGCTTTGATTATTCTGTGGATATTTCCACGCAAAAGAAACATACAGCCCAGAAGACTCAGGCAATACAGAAGTATCCCTAAAATATCCGGCTTCCCGGTGATCAACTGATGCTTCGGAAAATGACGGATTCCCCGACAGAGCAATTCATATAACTTCAGGATCAGCCCACAGAACTGCATGCAGAGCATTCCCCCGTTTTGCCAGAGCAGACACAAGAAGCTTCCTGCAAAGCCAAATACCAGAAGCAGGCTCATCAACGGAATCACAATCAGATTTAACAGCACCGAGTATACGGGAATTTCACAATAATGAAACAGAATAGCCGGAAGTGTTGCCGCCTGAATACAGAGACTTGCCATAAAGCTGTCTTTTACATCTGTTATCAGACTTCTCTTCTCTTTCCCTGCCGCACTGCCCTGGCTCTCAGCTTTCTTTCCCTCAATCAGAGGATACAAAAAAATGATACCGCAGACCGCCCCAAAGGAAAGCTGAAAGCCTGCATCATAAAAAGAAAGCGGTCTCCAGATAATCACTCCGGCTGCTGCCACAGCCACAGAAGTTGCCGCGTCATAAACTCTCCCCGACATATCCGCTCCTACACGAATGCAGAACATAATCAGCGCCCGAATCGCCGATACACTGCTTCCAATCATCAGAATATATAGCAGCAAAAAAGAAATACCCGCGGCGCCTCCCAAAAGATATGACCCTGTCGCTCTCCGAATCATCTGGTAAAAACCCAGTCCCACAAAGGATAGATGAAGTCCGGAAATAGCCAGGACATGCGCAATTCCATTTACCTGATACAACTCTTTCATCTCTGTATCTATCTGTCTTTTATCCCCCAGAATTACAGCGCACAAAACACCGCCGTACTCCTCCCCCGCAGTCTCCAGCAAAAGCTCTTTCCACCGCAGACGCAAACGATTCAGAAAGTCCCGGCACTGATAGGAGTTCTCATCTATACACTGCATCTTACTGCTCCAGAGATAAGCCCAAATTCCCCGCGACTGATAATAGGCCTTTTGGGAAAAGCCTCCAGGATTCCTCTCCCTTTCAAAAAACTTTAATTTTCCCCATACCTGCACTTGATTCCCAAGCCGAATTATTTGTCCGCTATCGTCAAATACCAGTATATACGGTTCCTGGATTTCCTGATTTAAATTGTCATCTTTCTGATTTTTTTGAAAACTGATATTTTGACGACAAATAGAATTGTTCTTAAGATATACCATCTGATAATCAGAAGCCTGTTCAATCTGACAGACTTGTCCGGTAACCATTACCTGCGTCCCTTCTGGAATCTCTGTCTCTGCCGGAGAAGAGAACCTGTCTTTCAGAAAAGTATCTCTTCCCCAATGGACACAAATAAAGCTAACTGCAAGAAAAGTAAGACAAAGTGTAAATAATTTTCTTTCTTTATTATGTTTTTTTATTTCTATATTCTATTCCTCCACCATTTTCATATCCTCTCTGAATGGCTTCTCAAATGTAAGCGAATCATTCAGAGCCACATTAGGAGCTCCGTTAATTAATATCTGTACCTGATTACAGTTACCTCCTTCAATCACAGAATTTACCAAAGAGTACACTCTCAATTCTGGATTAACAGAAGGAAGTTCTGCAAGAAATCCTTCATTTAAATTCACATAGCAGATATTATCCTTAACAGAAACCCCAAGAAGTTTCGTCTCTGCAGGAATCGATGCAAAAATTCCACCAGATTCCGGCCCCTTAATCAACTGTTCCACAATCGCTTTTTCAATGGTCATATAACTGTTATAGCGCAAAGAAATCTTTTTTTTGACCAAACCGGTTCCTCCAGGGGACGCATAGTAAAGGCAGACCTCCTCCTGCTGATAAGAATTGAGCGCCGCTCCAGTGTTCTGCACAAAATCATCCTTCCGCATATATCCAACCGCATTGCCATGACTGTCCTTCAAAGGCTCCCCATTTACATAAAAACGAACCAGATATACAGCCTCAATCTCCGTCAGGGATTCTACCACCGCTGCCCGAAGCAATACCTCCGCCGGCTTATCAAGAAGCTCATATTCCTGACTAAAATAAATATCCAACCGATTCTCCTCCAGAATAAAATCCGTCACGATTACATCTGCCGGAATTGCCGAGGTACACTGAACGGTATCCTCTGGCTTCCTCAACTTCTCCAACACTTCCTCGATTTGCTTAGGAATCTCTGAAGACTTCCATTTATAATTTTCTGTAGCAAGGGCGGTTCCTTCCGTATTCAAATAGTAAATCTGTATATCTCCCGTCTCTTCCTTGTGCTTACATCCGCCAAACAGCAGACAAAACACAACCAGAAAAATCAATCTGATTCCACATTTCCGCATATTGGTCCCTCCTGCCCCAAAATCAATGCTGCCATTCTTCTCATCTTCCATGCGTCATCCGGCCTTTCGGTACAAAGACCACTCTCAAACTGCATAAATAATCGGAATCCTTACAGAAAAAGTAGTTCCCTCCCCAGGCTGACTAAATACCTTAATAGCCCCCCTGTGCATAACTACCACATTCCTCGCAATAGAAAGTCCGAGGCCTGTGCCGCCAATTTCCCTTGAATGGGACTTATCTACCCGGTAAAACCGCTCAAATATATGTTCCGTCTCTTCTTCTGGAATTCCAATTCCAGAATCTGCAATCTCAATATAACAGTACTTGTGATCTGCATTCAGCGACACATGTACCCAGCCGTCTTTATTGTTATATTTAATCGCATTTTCCACAAGATTCGTAATCGCCAGCGACAGCTTTACTTCGTCAATTTCTGCATTTACCGGCCGAAAACTCTCATATACAACTTCAATATTCGCCTCGGCTGCAAGCGGCTGCAAGCGCTTTAAGATACGCTCAATCACCTCATTCATATTCTCTGATTTAATATTCATATCTGCCGCCGTCTTGTCCATCTTCACCAAAGATAATAAATCATTGATAATTTTATTTTCCCGCTCAATCTCCTGCGATAAATCTCCCATAAACTCCTGATAAAGCTCTACCGGCGCGTCGTTCTGCATTAAAATGGAATCCGACAACACCTTCATGGATGTAAGGGGCGTCTTTAACTCATGAGACACATTGGACACAAATTCCTGTCTGGATTCATCCAGACTTTTTAATCTGCCGAGCATCTTATTAAATGCTTCTGAGATTAGCCCGGTCTCTTCATAGGTGTATACATGCAGATAATCCGTATGGTATCCATCGGTCAAATCACCAATCGACTTTGTAATTTTCGCAAATGGGCGCACCATGACGGTTCCTAAGAAAACTGCCGCCGCCATAACCACCAAAATAATGATAACTTCCGCAATATTCGCCTTTTTCCGAAGCAACGCCTTGGTAGCTGCAATGGTATCTGTCGAAACACTGACCAGCATTACGCCTATTATCTCTTCATCGTTTTCATCCTTAATCGGCGCAGCCACCTCGATAAACCGGTTTCTCCCGTCATATTGACTGACAACCTGACCACGAAAGCTGTTCATCACGTCCTCTGATATCATAGTCTTACCTTTTTCCAGATTATAGGTATCCTCGATAATGATAAATTCCTGATCAATTACCATAATCCGCCCATTATACATATTGGAAAGCTGTATTAATTCTGTCTGAATAATCTCCGATACCCCATTCTCCAGATATTTAGAACTGCTAAGCTGATTACATAGAATCGTACATTGATTTTGTATCTCTGCAGTCCGTACGTCGACTGCTCTCTTCTCATAGCTGTCAAGAACCATTGCTTTCATCACCACACAGGGAATAATGCCTACCAACATCAAAAGCAGAATGATGTAAAAGCGCAGGCTCTTGAAAAACTTAAATTGAATATAACGGCTAACCCCTAAAATAATAACCAACTCCCCACTTTGTATAGACATACTTCGGATCGCTTGGATGTAGTTCTATCTTCTCCCTGAGTCTGCGGATATGCACATCCACTGTTCTCGCATCTCCGGGATACTCGTAACCCCAGACAATATTCAGAAGATTCTCCCTGCTGTACACCTTGTTGGGATTCATTGCAAGAAGCTCTAGCAGATCAAATTCCTTAGCAGTTAAGTTCACTTCCTTCTCCCCAATAAAAACCCGCCTGCTCTCACAGTCAATCTTCATACTGCCTTTCTGAATGACTCTGTCGTTGTCACCGCTTCTGCCTTTCTTATTAACCCGGCGCATAACCGCCTTAATTCTGGCCTTTACCTCCAGAATATTAAAAGGTTTCGTTATGTAATCATCTGCGCCATATTCCAGGCCCAGAATCTTATCCATGTCATCCCCCTTCGCCGTCAGCATAATAATCGGCACGTCCGAATACTCACGAATCTGCCTGCACACCTCAAACCCATCGTGTTTCGGCAGCATAACGTCCAGAAGAATGATATCATACTCATTCTCTCTGGCAAACGCAAGAGCCTCCTCTCCGTCATATGCGCAGTCCACCTTCATATCGTCCTGTTCCAGGCTGAATCGTATTCCCTTTACAATCAGCTTCTCATCATCCACAACCAGCACTCTCTTACCCATATGTCCCCCTATATCACAATATCCTCTTTAATTTTTTCAAAGGTTCCTTCCTTGATTCCCTCCACCTGCATCAGCTCCTCGACACTCCCGAAGCCTCCTCTGGTTTCCCGGTACTGAATGATTGCCTCCGCTTTCCTCTCGCCAATTCCGGTCAGGGTCATGAGCTCCTCCTTGCCGGCGGTATTTAAGTTCACCCTTCCGTCAGACTGCGCTCCGAACGACGATACGTCTCCTCCGACGCCGCCTGACCAGGAGCTTTCTGACTGAACCTCCTCCTCCGACGGAATATACACACGCTGCCCGTCCGCCACCGGTTCCGCCTGATTCACATAATCACCCGCCGCCGACTCAAGTAAGCCTCCCGCCGCTTCCACTGCCTGATAAATGCGGCTGTCTGGCGCAAGTTCATAAACTCCCGGCGCGGCAACCTGGCCGCAAACAAACACGCAGAACTTCTCTTCGGATTGCTCATCTTTCTCAGAAGTCCCCTTCTGAGCGTCTTCTTCCCTTATATCCTCCGAAGCGTCCTTCCCCTCTTCCGTCTCTGACTCAGTGGACTTAAGCGATATTTCCTCTAACGAACTGTCTTTCTTTCCCCTGCCGCATCCGGCTGTCAGACAGATTGCAAGAATCACTGCCACAGTCAAAAGCATCATTCTTATCTTGCTGTCCTGCATAATTTCCTCCTTTACAGATGTCGAAACTGTAAATGCCCTCCTTATGCCTAGACATAATTATTCTACTATTTCCACTGGAAAATTGCAACTCCTATTAATGCCAGTACCATTCCTCCCACTTTTCTCCATTCCAAAGGCTCTTTATCCACACCGAACAGACCCAATAACTCTATCACATAAGCCACAATCAATTGAGCAATTACAATTAACAGCGCTGCCTTAGCCGGACCAAGCTGCTCCATGCTCTTAATTACCGTCCAGGTAATTCCAGCTCCGATTACACCTCCCAAAAGCATATATTTCGGCTCTACCTTCGCAAGTTCCCCGATAGAATCCCTTCCAGTAAACAGCCATACCGCCGCACACAACAAAAAAGCGCTGAACTGCACCCAGCCGTTGCTCACCCATACTCCGGCCGTCTTTGTTACCTGTGTGTTAAATACTCCCTGTACGCTCATAAGCGCGCCGGATATTAATGCAATAAAAAAACCAATCATCTGAATATACCTCCTAGTCTCTTCCGAAAACAATCTTTTTCTTAGTATATCCAATCATTGGTTTTTTAAGCCTGTCATTATTTCAAACTATTTTGCAGAATACATTTCTTCCCCATCCCTTAAAATAGCCGTTCCAATTCCTTTATTGGTAAATATTTCCAGAAGCAGACAGTGGGCGATCCTTCCGTCCAGAATATGCACTCTGGAAACACCGTTTTCAATTGCGTCAATACAATTATTTAGCTTCGGCAGCATACCGCCTCCGATAAAGCCCTCCTCCATCAGAGTCCTTGCCTCAGAAATCTGAAGCTCCGAAATCAGCGTCTCCGGATTCTTCGGGTCTTTGTAAACGCCTTCAATGTCCGTAAGAAACGCAAGCTTCTCCGCATTCATAGCCCTGGCGATAGCGCAGGCCGCATCGTCTGCATTGATGTTGTAAGTAGCAAATTTCTCATCCAGTCCCACCGGACAAACAATAGGAAGAAAATCTTTTTCCAGAAGATCCCACAAAATCGCCGCGTTTACTTCCTTAACTTCCCCTACAAAGCCGATATCCCCGCCGCCTGAATATTTTTTCGTGACCTTCAAAAGTCCGCCGTCCTTGCCGCTGATTCCGATTGCCCGAACCCCCAGTCCCTGAACAAGTTGAACAAGCTCTTTGTTTACCTTTCCAAGCACCATCTCCGCAAGCTCCATGGTGGCCTCGTCCGTTACCCGAAGTCCATTGATGAACTTCGGCTCCATTCCTACCTTGCTAACCCATCGGCTAATCTCTTTACCTCCGCCATGGACAATAATCGGTTTAAATCCGACCAGCTTCAAAAGCGTCACGTCTTCAATAACCTGTTTCTTTAACTCTTCGTCTACCATAGCGCTGCCGCCGTATTTTACAACAATTACTTTTCGATTAAACCGCTGGATATAGGGAAGGGCTTCGATGAGCACTTCCGCTTTATCCAGATATTTCTGCATACTCTTATCCATTTTTCGCTCCTACCATGTAATTTAACTTCTATAATCCGCGTTAATATCAATATATCCATGCGTCAAATCGCATCCCCATGCAGATGCCGTCTTATTCCCCAGCTTCACATCTGCGATAACGGTTACCTCTGATTCGGACAGAATTTTGGTAGCCTCCTCCTCGCTGTAATTCACTGCAGTACCATTTTCTATAATCTGGATTTTGCCTGCTTTGCTCTCAAAGAATAAATCCACCTTTTCCGGCTCAAACTGCGCCCCGGAATATCCCATAGCACACAGGATTCTTCCCCAGTTTGCATCATGACCGGCAATGGCTGCCTTCGTCAAATTAGAGCATACAATAGCCTTCGCAAGAATTTTTGCCTGCTCTCTGGTATCTGCTCCAACCACATTCGCCTCAAAAAGTGCGGTCGCCCCTTCTCCGTCTCCGGCAATCTTCTTTGCAAGATACTCGTTTATCACATGCAACGCTGCCCGAAATTCTTCATAATCTGGCGTCCCATACTCAATTACCGGATTTCCTGCCATTCCATTTGCCAGAAGAAGCGCCGTATCATTGGTAGAAGTATCTCCGTCTACAGAAATCATATTATAAGTATCCGCCACGTCTTCACTCAACGCTTTCTGCAGGGCCTCCTTTGTAATTGCTGCATCTGTCGTAATAAATGCAAGCATAGTACACATATTTGGGTGAATCATGCCGGAGCCCTTCGCCATACCTCCCAAAGTTACAGTCTTATCTCCCACACAAATAGTGACTGCAAGCTCCTTTTCGCAGGTATCTGTAGTCATAATCGCTTTGGCTGCCTCTGTCCCATTCTCACAGGAAGCATTCTTCTTTCCCGCCAACGCCTCAATTCCTGCCGTCAGCTTGTCAATCGGCATCTGTTTTCCTATTACTCCCGTCGAACCAATCAGAACCCCTTCTGTATCAACCCCCAGGTATTTTGCCGCCGCCTTTGCCGTATCCTCACAATAACCAAATCCCTCCGCGCCTGTACAGGCGTTGGCAATACCAGAATTGACAATAACAGCCTGTGATTTCCTGCCGCTGTCAACTACCTGTCTGTCCCACTTTACCGGAGCCGCCTTCACCACATTCGTGGTAAATGTTCCCGCCGTCTCGCAGGGCGTCTCGCTGTAAATCAAAGCCATATCTGTGCGGTTCTGATATTTAATTCCTGCCGCCGTACTTGCCGCCTCAAATCCTTTTGCCGCTGTTACGCCGCCTTTTATAATCTTCATCTTACTCACCTTTCCACAGTTCACGCATCGCCTGCTCTGGCCTGCAAACTGCATTCACCTATCTTTATTGTTCGTTAAACGCTGTAATATTTTCCTCATTTAAGGTAAAATCATAATAATTTAAATCCAGCCTTCTCGTCCATCCTATGGTATTCCAGAATGCATTTCCCACGTCGTTTCTGGTAAATGCAATCAGACATACCTTATTAATATGTTCTTCTTTTAATGCCTCCATGGACGCAACCACCATTGATTTTCCAATTCCCTGTCTGCGATACTCTGCATCTACGCACACATGATAAAAGCATCCTCTTCTTCCGTCATGTCCGCACAGAATACTGCCTACAATCCTATCGTCCTCCACTGCCACAACACTGGTTGTAGGATTTCTCTTCAGAAACCGTTCCACACCTTCTCTGGAATCGTCAATACTCCGAATCCCAAACCCCCGGATTTTCTTCCACAGAGCATACACTTCATTATAATCCTTCATCGTCATTATCCGAATCATAAATACCTCTTTCCAAGAATCTCTTCTTTTCTCTTTTGTGCGTCTCTTAAAAGCATCCCCGTTCTGCGTTTATGGGAACAGAGGAACCAGATTCAATCCCTCTGACTCATCCAGTCCAAACATCAGGTTCATGTTCTGTACCGCCTGTCCGGCCGCACCCTTCACCAGATTATCAATTGCCCCCATCATAATAATACGATTCGTGCGCGTATCAATCTTAAAATTAATATCCACATAATTGCTGCCTTCCACCCATTTGGTCTCCGGAAGCACATCTTTATCCAGCACGCGGATAAATTTCTCATCCTGATAGTATTTGTCATAGATTGCTTTTACATCTGCATAACTTACCTCTTTTTTCAACGACGCGTATTCCGTCGCCAGTATTCCCCGATTCATTGGAACCAAATGCGGTGTGAAATTAATCACGACCTTTTCTCCGGATGCATACCCAAGCTGTTCTTCTATCTCTGGCGTATGCCTGTGAGACGCCACCCCATATGCCTTCATATTCTCATTGACCTCACAGAACAGATTTGGAAGCTTAGCGCCTCTTCCCGCGCCGGAAGTTCCAGACTTGGCGTCCACAATCAGCGTACTCATATCAATCATACCTTCTCTGGCAAGCGGATAAGCTGTCAGAATCGAACAGGTAGTATAACAGCCAGGATTCGCAACTAATCTTGCTCTCCGCACATCCTCTCTGTTAATCTCACACAGGCCATACACTGCTTCTTTTATGTACTGAGGACTCTTATGTTCAATACCATACCATTTCTCGTATACCGACACATCCTTAATACGGAAATCTGCGCTCAAATCTATAATCTTTGTTTTAGATAAAATATCTTCATTCACCAGCGATGCGCATAATCCCTGAGGTGTCGCCGTAAAAATAACATCTGCCTTCCTGGCAAGCTCTTCCATGTTATCGTCCATACACACAGCGTCAACAACCTGAAACATATTCTGATACACTTCCGCATATCTTTTGTCCACATAGCTTCTAGAGCCATACCAGACAATCTCCGCCTCTTTATGTCCTGTAAGGATTCGCACCAGCTCGCCGCCCGCGTAACCGGTAGAACCGATAATTCCTACTTTAATCATTGCTGTCTTTCCTTTCTTTACCTATATAAAGAATATCACGACTAGTTTATACTACTTTCAAATACATGTAAAGTATTCTTTCAAATTTGTCTGTCAGACAGTATCCGTTCGTTACTGTTCACACGCGGATTGAATCAGGAGCATGTCTCTAAACGGACGGAATAACATTCCATTGAACTGTAACTCCGTTCAGCTTGCAGTTGCGCACTTGCCGCGCTGTTATTATCTAATCTTCATATTCTTTATGACGCATAATTATACATTATTTATGAATATTATGCAATATCTATTCTAAGATTTTAGCATCAAAAAAATAAATCTCAAAAAAAAGTGCGGTAAATGTTACAGTTTACAGGTCATTTGGTAAACAGCAAGTTGAATCAGGATCATGTCTCTGAGCAGACAATTCAGGAGTGTTTTTCATGGATTTGAAATAGCGGCTTAGTCTGCGTTAGCTGCCAGTTCAATGGCATGTTACTCCGTCTGCTCAGAGACGTACTCCTGATTCAATCCGCGTCCGGCAGGCGATGTGTGAACAGTAACCGGTAAATCGTTAATTATGTAACAGTTCAGCCTTCCGGCTTCACTGTTACGGAATCCGCCCATTTTAAAGTTTGCCTGCGGCAAAGGGGCGGATTCCTGGCTACTCAGGTTCATTGGCTGCTAACTGCGCAGTAAATGCGCAGTTGCAGGCTGAACTGTTACTTAATTATATTCATTTCTAACATTTCCTGTTGCATATTTATAAATTTTGGTGTATAGTAGTGCCTGTGCAAATATAAGACATATTAGAATTGTTGAAAACATATGAATCTGGAGGAATTTACAATGAAAGAAAAAGTTGTTCTCGCTTACTCTGGTGGACTTGATACCACCGCTATCATTCCATGGTTAAAGGAAAATTTCGGCTATGAGGTTATCTGCTGCTGTATTGACTGCGGACAGGGAGAAGAATTAGACGGATTGGAAGAACGCGCAAGATTATCCGGCGCTTCCAAACTATACATAGAAGATATCGTTGATGATTTTTGTGATAATTACATTGTGCCATGCGTTCAGGGACACGCCGTATACGAAAACAAATATCTTCTCGGAACCTCTATGGCACGTCCGGCCATTGCCAAAAGACTGGTGGAAATTGCCAGGAAAGAAGGCGCGGCAGCCATCTGCCATGGCGCTACCGGAAAAGGCAACGACCAGATTCGCTTCGAGCTGGGCATCAAAGCCTTAGCCCCGGATCTTAAAATTATCGCTCCATGGAGAATGACTGACGTATGGACTATGCAGTCAAGGGAAGATGAGATTGAATACTGCAAAGCCCATGGCATCGACCTTCCATTTGACGCAAGCCACAGCTACAGCCGCGACCGGAACTTATGGCACATCAGTCATGAGGGCTTAGAGCTTGAAGACCCGTCCTGCGAACCGAATTATGAACATCTTCTGGTTCTGGGCGTTACCCCTGAGAAAGCTCCAAACGAACCCGAATATATAACGATGACCTTTGAAAAAGGCGTCCCGACAAGCGTAAACGGGGAACAAATGAAAGTTTCCGATATCATCCGTAAGTTAAATGAACTTGGAGGCAAGCATGGCATTGGTATCATTGATATTGTAGAAAACCGCGTTGTCGGCATGAAATCCCGCGGCGTATACGAAACTCCCGGCGGTACGATTCTTTATGAGGCTCACCAGCAGCTAGAGGAACTGGTACTCGACCGCGCAACTTATGAAGTAAAAGAAGAGATGGGCAATAAGCTGTCTCAGATTGTATATGAAGGCAAATGGTTTACCCCTCTGCGGGAAGCAGTTCAGGCATTCATCGAAAGTACACAGGAATATGTAACCGGCGAGGTTAAATTTAAGCTCTACAAGGGCAATATCATCAAAGCCGGCACCACTTCACCCTATTCCCTGTACAGCGAATCTCTCGCAAGCTTTACCACTGGAGATTTGTACGACCATCACGATGCAGACGGCTTTATCAACCTGTTTGGACTTCCTCTTAAAGTCCGCGCAATGGTAATGCAAGAACAAGAAACAGACAAATAATATCTATTTCGCTAAAGTTTACTTTAGGCTCAAAAAGATGCTGCTGATTCACCGCGGCATCTTTTTGTATGAAAACTAATTTATCGAACAAAGTCTGCCTGCCCCAACAGGGCAATTGCTTCATTTATATAATAATAACGCCTCTTCTACGCATAAACTATTATAATGAATCGGTACTTCAGTCACAAGTTCAAAGTCCGTCCAATACCCATTGATTAATAAGACGTATAGCATACAATATATTTTTTTATATATACTTGATTTCCTGGGAGGTTTGATTCATGATTCCTGTTATCGGCATCGCAGTCTGCGGTTTTACAGAAGAGAAACAATTCGTAAGCCAGCCATACATTCACGCCATCGAAAACTCCGGCGGGATTCCCGTCGTTCTTCCATGTACTGATCAGATGCCTCACTATCATACGCTGCATTTTTGCGACGCATTCCTCTTCTGCGGGGGAGACGATATTACACCAGCTCTTATGGGGGAAGACCCTTCACCGAAAAACGGCGCTACTGACTTGAAAACAGACCTCTTCCATCTGAATCTTATGAAAACAGTCCTGGACTCAGGCAAGCCAGTACTTGCCATCTGCCGGGGCATGCAAATCTTAAATATCGCCATGGACGGAAGCATTTATCAGGATGCGTCTCTGTATCCTGGCACGCACATCGGACATATACAGCGCTCTACAAAGCGCAGTGATATCTCCCACAAAGTCTTTTTTAAAAAATCTAGCATGCTATATAATATTTTTGGAAAATACGCCTATACTAATAGTTTCCACCACCAGTATATCAAACGACCAGCCTCCCATCTCATACCAACCGGGCGAACATCCGACCTGGTAATCGAAGCCTTAGAAGCTGACAATCACCCTTTCATAATCGGCGTACAATGGCATCCAGAATGCATGTACGATACCTCTGCCGACATGAGAAAGCTTTTTTCCGCTTTTCTGCACACTGCATCTGCAATACATAACCAATCCGCTTTGTAGATAAAATTTTACTGGTAATATATGCCTGATTTCTACAATTCCTTTTACACATAGATTCCACTTTTATCAGACATACTAATACAGCGAATAATTAATGACTCGCTGTTAGGCTGAAACAAACTTCGAGAATACCATTCAAAAACGCAGGCCTGGCGGGCTATGAGGCTTTTGGAATGGCGCTGTCGGATTTTTGAGCCAGCGTAATGGATAGTTTATCAATATTCGTTGTATTAGTTTCGTAATGCAAAATGCAGTATTACTCAAAGCGGCCACGTCCGCCAAAATTCCACTTTATGAAAGGAGGATTTCCCATGTCAGAAATATCAGTATTGGATCTTCAGAATCTTCGCCATTTAATTGGAGGCTATGATAACAGCCACTGTAAAATGACCGAATATGCAAGTCAGTGTAAAGATCCGGAAATCAAGAAATTATTTACCGATGCAGCCAACTCTGCAATGAAAAACAAACAGGACTTGATGAAGTTCTTATAAGAACAAGGAGGTAACAGCATGTTAAGTGAAAAAACTATGGTTGTGGACGCCCTGAATGGCGTAAACGGCGAACTTTCTCGTTTTGGAGAAATGATTCCACAGACTGAAAACAAAGAATTAAAGCAATGCTTAAAGCAGATACGAAATGAATGTGAAATGTCCCAGGAAAAGTTATATCAGACAGCACGCGAAAAGAGCTATTATGTACCGGCTGAAATGGCTTCCCGCAAAGAGATTGACCATGTCAAGTCCGTAATTACTAACTTGTCCATGAAATAGCTCTCACACATCCTCGTAAATACGCAGCCCTGCCCGATACTGTTTCGACAGGGCTGTATGTATGTGCAAAGAAAATTCATCCGCAAAAAATGAATAAACAAAGTCTAAATAATTCATATTTCTTGTTTATATTTCCAAAAATCCTGATTTTTAATTTTATTTTGCAAGAAATAATTGACGATTTTTCAATTTGTGGTAGAATAATACAAGTTGAGTATATTAAGTATTGGAGGATGCATAAAAGTGGCAGCTTATAAGGATTTATCAAAAAAGGAATTATTAGCGTTAAAAGCAAATCTGGAGAAAGAATACAAAAAAGTACAGGCAAAAGGTATTAAGCTTGACATGTCCAGAGGAAAACCGTCAACCGAGCAGCTCAACCTGTCCATGGAGATGATGGACGTTCTTACCAGTAAATCCGACCTGGTATGTGAAGAAGGGGTAGACTGCCGCAATTATGGAGTATTAGACGGCATCAAAGAGGCCAAACAGCTCCTTGCAGATATGATGGAAGTGCCAAAAGATAATATAGTGATTTTCGGAAATTCCAGTTTAAATATAATGTACGATACCATCGCCCGTTCCATGACCCAGGGTGTCATGGGAAGCACCCCATGGTGTAAACTGGATAAAGTCAAGTTCTTGTGTCCTGTTCCGGGTTATGACAGGCATTTTGCTATTACTGAATACTTTGGCATAGAAATGATTAACGTACCTATGACCCCGACTGGACCGGACATGGATATTGTAGAACAGCTTGTAACTTCCGACCCTGCCATTAAGGGAATCTGGTGCGTACCAAAATATTCCAATCCTCAGGGTATTACTTATTCTGACGAGACAGTTCATCGTTTTGCCAAATTGAAACCGGCTGCTGAAGATTTCCGTATTTATTGGGACAATGCTTACGGCATCCATCATTTATACGAAGATAAACATGATTACTTAATTGAAATTTTCATGGAGTGTAAGAAGGAAGGCCATCCAGATATGGTATACAAATTCGCTTCCACTTCTAAGATTAGCTTCCCAGGTTCCGGTATCGGCGCCATTGCCGCATCCGATGCCAATCTGGCCGATATCCGGAAGCAAATGAAGATTCAGACCATTGGACATGATAAATTGAACCAGCTTCGACATGCCAGATACTTCGGGGATATCCATGGCATGGTAAAACATATGAGACGCCACGCAGACATTCTTCGTCCGAAATTCGATACTGTTTTGCAGACTTTAGAAGCAGAGCTGGGCGGATTAGAAATCGGTTCCTGGTTAGCGCCGCGAGGAGGATATTTCATTTCTTTTGATTCCATGGAAGGATGTGCAAAGGCAATCGTTGCCAAAGCAAAGGAAGCCGGACTTGTGATGACAGACGCCGGCGCAACATTCCCTTATGGAAAAGACCCGAAAGATTCTAATATCCGTATCGCTCCTTCTTATCCGACGCTGGAAGAACTGAAGGAAGCTACAAAGATATTTGTACTTAGTGTGAAACTGGTTAGTATTGAGAAATTATTGGAAAACAAATAACATGGTACGCATCAAGTCACATAGCCAAAAAGGCTGTCCACTTCCGGTCAGCCTTTTTTCTTTATTTTATTCAAAAGGATAACGCATCCCCCACTGCATTCTGACATCCGTAAGGATATCCATAACCTCTTTCGACACTCCCAGCGTATGATTAGGATTCATACCTGTTACTGCTTCCTCCATTGCTTTCGCCTCATAGAAGAGCGCTTTCCGGCTGTCACCCTCTTGAATCGTTGTTTTCTGACCTGAAATCGTATCAACAATGACCGCTTTATCCGCTCTTGGATAATCATAAACCTCTATGTAGCCTTTGTCTCCTGTCACAACGCCCCGTTTTGGCTGCTTAGCGCGCATAGTCAGCGCAATAACCGCCATTTGTTCTTTTTCATTCTTTAATATAATACCTGACTGCTCATCTACTCCAGTTTCAAAATATTTCACCGTTGTCAGCACTACATCCGGCTGCATATCCAAAAACAGTCTTGCAAATGTTACCGCATAGCCTCCGATATCCAGCAGCGCCCCTCCCGCCAGCTCTTTGCTGAAAAAACGGTTATTTACATCATATTCTTTATTGCTTCCGAAATTCACCTGAACCATTTTCACTGTACCAATTGCTCCGGACATAATAATTTCTCTTAGTTTATCATAAAGAGGCATATGAGAAATGGTCATAGCTTCCTTTAAAATCAGCTTCTTTTCAGCCGCAATGTCTATTAATTCATCCAGCTGTTCACTATTAATGCAAACAGCCTTCTCACAAAGAACATGTTTACCTGCCTGCAAAGCGGTCTTAATGTGTTCATAATGCGTATTATGCGGCGTCGCAATATATACGATATCCACCTGTTCGTCCGCAAGCATCTCCTCATAATCCGCAAACACATGAGGGATATGATATTTCTTTGCAAATACTTCCCTTTTGTCTTTTGTCCTGCATGTTACTCCATATAACAGGCTCCCATTTTCCCGCAATGCGTCGGCCATCTCGCTGCCAATTGTACCGCATCCTATCATTCCCCAATTTAATTTCACCATAGTTCAGTCCTCTTTTCTATTCAATTCTTACCTTATTCCCGGCCTTCTTAATTCTTTCTGCCAGATAACCGATTGTCTCTTTGCCTCCCAATCCGATAATCCCTTCTTCAGGCACATAAGACAGCGCAATCTCTGCACATCTCCTCTTCATCATCATATCTCTTATATCTTTTCTTCAGACACCACCTGTTCATGTTCCGACAGATGCTGAAAAGAATCTCTTTTCATAGAAAACAGGAACAAAAACAGACTGTCTATTACTGCCATAGCCGCCATACGTGTAAAGCTTGCCTGCTCATGAAAAATATTCTCTCTTGTGGCCGTCACAAGAACATAATCACTCTCTTCTGCCAGCGGAGAATGCGGCTGATTCGTAATCGCCACCACTACCGCCCGATTATTATGGGCAATCTCCGCCATTTTCAGCAAATATCTAGATGCGCCAGAAGCGGAAATCACAATCAAAACATCGTCTTTTTTTAAATTAAATGCAAATGCCTGCTGGGTCTCCCAAATCGTAGAGGACACTGCAGGGATGCCGAGCTGATTGAACTTATAACTGCCATCCAGAGCAATAGGAATCGTATTCCCCATTGCTGCAAATTCTACAATTCCAGCATGCTCTATACAACGGATAATTTCACTCATAATATTTTCATCAATATTGCCTATAGTTTCCTTCAATTCCTCAACTTTGCTCGCCAAAATATTCATAAGAGAAGTCTTAATCTGGTTAACATTCACCTCATTGGATACAACATAGTCTTCCTGTTCGCGCATTTCTTTCGCCATCTTAATTTTCAATTGATGGAAACCGCTGCATCCTACTTTTTTGCAAAGCCTGACAACCGTTGCCTGGCTCGCGTCACTTTTCGCCGCAAGCTCAGATACCGACATTTCAATTGCCTGCTCTGGATAATTCATCAAATAATCCGCCACTTTCTTTTCTGCATCAAACAAACTGTCATATGCACTAAAAATCTGACTTCTTATGGACATTTCTTTCGCCAAAATCATTCCCCCTTTGTAACTTGGGAGCATGTGAAAAAAATATTATACTGCTTCCCAAACTTATCCATATACTCTTTCCCAATAAAACTTCCACTGCTGCCATCTGATATATTTACAAAATTCCTTCTCTACAGATTCTTTTGCTGCACTGACTAATCTTTCATAATCCACAAAGTATATAATATATATCCCTTTTCCTCATAGGAATCCGAAAATTCGTTATATTGCGCAAAATAAAATTTTCCCAACAAACTAATCGGAATAATTTATTTTATACAAACATTATATTCCGAAATAATATTTTGTCAATACTATTTTAAAGAAATATTTTTTTATGCTTTATTATTTACAAAAAAATGACGCAGATATTGTTTCCACGTCTTCTATTCCGTCTGCTTTATCTCCTAATTATAGAAAATCTCATATACTTCATCTGTCACAGGAATGACACTGATTATAGAAACATCTATCATTTATTATTATGGAATCAACACAGAGACTTACAAGCAGGAGATAACAGAACTCACCTGCTCAAAGACAAAGAAATATTATCAGATTACAGACAGCTAGTTTATCTGTCCAATGAAAGAATTTGAAAAAGAACTGGCATAAGAAACGTCTAGGACTGCCCTATGGCGTATCGACTTCGCCTTGTTCCTTGACCTCACTAGTTTTTTAATCTGCTAAATTTCACATCGATATGTTTTTAGATTTTGGATATCTTTGAGCTATCTCATATGAATCGCCCTTTTTCTTTACTACATAGTATGTATTTGCTATAGAATCACCTTTACTCTTTAAAAAAAGTCCAATTACATCCATAACGCTCTCATAGGTTTTTTTAGTAACTTGAAATCCCCTAAGCCAAATCAAACCATAATGCCATTTCAGTTCTGCACTCGGCGGAATTAAAACCACAAAATCTTTTCCATTTAACGTAATCAGAGCACGTTTTTCTTCCAGCGCTAAACGAAATACACTTTCATCACTTTTTCCTGCATTAAATCGATCCAATACATGAATAACATCATGTCCATATTTTTCTAAAACTGATATTGATTTTTGTGTAATATTTTCATCCAATAGTACCTTCATTTCTAACCTTCCTGATACGGGATATCCAAAACTTCTATCACATATTCCATAGACTTTTCTATATCTTCCTTAGTAATTCCATACTCCTCACAAATTTCTTCAAAAGTCATTTCATCTTTTAGACACGCAACAACAAGACTAACAGGTATTCTAGTATTTTTAATCACTGGCATACCACTAAGTTTTTTTTCATCAATTTGAATCTGTGCAAATTTTTTTGCTATTTTTTTTAAATACTGTTCAATCTCTTGATATTTTACTTTACCATTTTCCCAGAATATAATATTATGCTTCATGCCTATATTATATGCCTTACCATTCAAATTTAGTCCAAAATCAGCTTCGTATTCCTTTTCTGTCCAATTTTTTTTCTTATATGTATATGTATTAGGAAATTTTGTTCCAGTTGCCTTTACCAAAAGCTCTGTCATAATTATTTCCTCCTTATTGTATCATTTCTATCTTTTCCTTTATTTCAATTAATTTAGCTATTATATCTTCTAAATCCCTCCTTGAAGTTTCAAATGTATATGTCGATTCATCATCTCCCCTTTCAATTACCATTTTTATAATAGCAGATGTTACTTCTATATTGGTTGGGTTATCTTCGCTTCTATGACTAATAATCTCATATTCTAATAACTTAAAGCAATCTATTTTGCTGTTCTTTTTTATATAAAGATGATTTTTTAAATCGTGTTCTTTATCAAAGATTTTTTTTGCAGTTTCTAAATCATTTTTGTAGTTTTCATCTATTTCTTTTTCTTCTGCTAAGTCAATAATTATTTTAATTACAGAAAATGCATACTCAACAAACTCTTCTTCCTTTATTTCTGGAATTGTTTCTTTTCTTTTCGAGTCAATAGCTATAGAAAAACCAGATGCACTCCACACAATTTTTAATACACCATTTTGATACGCATTAAGTAAAGCTTCTGAATACTTAATCTTCTTTTCTTTATCCATTACACTAACACCTCTTCTCTGATGAATAATTCTATCCCAATTCTAAATTTTGAATATTATATCACATTTACTTTTTTCGTGCAAATCTTCGATTTCTGTTGTTTCAATTTCATTTCTTTTCAAAGCATAAGTTCTCTACTTGATACGAACATAATAATAAAGAATCACTTCTGCTTCTTTAAATTAAATCAATTATCTTTATCAAATTTGCTTTTCATTAAGTTGAAGATTTATTGACATATTTATAAGTCTAAATTGATGTTTGCTCCAAATCAAGCCCTTTTGCATTGATATTCCAGCCATTCATCCAAGACTGCTCTGACTTCTACGATTGTCCGTCTGATTTCTTCCACTCAGACCGGCATAGCGTTTTCACAAGAGATTTTGAAAGTATCCATATGGAACTACTATTATGGAATTGATACAAAGACCAATGAACCGAAAGTTACCATGCTCTCCTACTCACAGGCTGATGATTGCTTTATATCGACAACGGAGTACATGACAGTCACATAAAGGCATCTGAGAAAGAAGTGACAAAAGAATCTCTCTACTTAAAGAGGAACGCCAACTAACAGCCAAAAGTACTTGCAAGGTTCGTGACCCTACAAGTACTCTGCTATATCATTTTTCAATCCAACAAACTTTTAACCATCTACTCGACTACTGAACTTACTTTTTCCTGTGCTGAAGAGGGAATCCATACTGAAGCCTCTTTATATATTCTTTGACAAATAATCTGCCACAGCAAATTCCTCGTACTGTAATGTAAAAACAGGTTGTATATCTTTTTCACTTCCTTAATCGCAAATTTTAAATTCTCTACACTATCCCTCTTAAAAATGACGCAGACAATATCTCTACTATCCGCGTCATTCCTTTAATGTCTTCCCGAAATATTTACTCCATTATTACTCCATTTTAAAAATAAATTACGATATTCTGAGATAATTCATGGCACTTTTCATGGGATAAAAATGTTGCAAACCGTTGTATTCAGCGAAAACTTTCATGTTTTCAAGACCCATACATTTTCATGAGATTTTCTCTCATATTACTTCTGCACGATATTAATTATCCTTCCCGGAACATAAATCTCTTTTACAATTGTCCCGGTAAGTTTATCGGCAATCGCCGCTTTACCTGCTGCCAGCGCGTCATCCTTAGATGCATCCGCTGCAATCTTAATAACAGATTTGGTCTTTCCATTAATCTGTACGGCAATCTCAATCTCGTCGTCCTTCATGGCCTCCTCGTCATAAACCGGCCATCCCGCCCGAAATACAGAATCGCTTCCGCCAAGCTGCTCCCAAATCTCTTCTGCAATATGCGGAGCAAACGGAGCCAAAAGCACTGCCAGATTCTTTAAAGTATCCGTATCTATTCCGCCTGCCTTCTTTGCAATATCCGTCAACTTATTGGTATTCTCCATAAATCCTGAAATAACTGTATTCAGACTAAAACTCTCCAGACGTGTGGTCACATCGTAAATCAGCTTGTTGCGAACCTTAATCATCTCTTTCGTTGCCTGTATATTCTTATCCTTGCTGTCCATCACAAGGTTCCAAACTTTCTTTAAGAATCTCGATACACCGTCAATTCCTCTGTCATCCCACTCTGCGTCTAATTCCGGCGGTCCCACAAACAACTCATACATCCTTAAGGAGTCGCAGCCGTAATCCCGAACCAAATCATCCGGCGAAACCACATTGCCCTTTGACTTGCTCATTTTGATACCATTCTTACCTGTAATCATCCCCTGATTGAACAGCTTATGGAAAGGCTCGTCAAAATCAATTACACCGATATCACAGAGGAACTTCGTATAGAATCGGGAATACAACAGATGTAGCACCGCATGCTCTACCCCTCCAATATACATATCTACCGGAAGCATCTCATCTGCCTTCTCTCTGGAAACCAGTTCCTGGCTGTTGTGATTATCCACATACCGCAGGAAATACCAGGAAGAACCTGCCCACTGAGGCATAGTATTCGTCTCCCTCTTTGCTGGTTTGCCGCAACTCGGACAGGTAGTATTTACCCATTCCTCGATTCCGGCCAACGGAGATTCCCCAGTTCCGGTAGGTTCATAGGAATCTACATCCGGAAGGGTTAATGGAAGTTCTTCTTCCGGCACTGGCACGCATCCACAGTTCGGACAATGTACGATTGGAATTGGCTCGCCCCAGTAACGCTGACGTGAAAATACCCAGTCGCGAAGCTTATAATTAACCGTCGCACGTCCGATACCCCGCTTCTCAATCATATGCGGAGCCTCTTTTTTCAGAACCGCCGACTCCATACCATTCCACTCACCGGAATTAATCATGGTTCCGGCCGCTTCGGTATAGGCTTCGGTCATATTCTCGATTTCTTTGCCGTCTTTGGCAATAACCTGTACAATCGGAATCCCGAATTTCGTTGCAAATTCAAAGTCTCTGTCATCGTGAGCAGGCACACACATAATTGCCCCTGTACCATAATCGGCAAGTACATAATCCGACAGCCAGATTGGCGTCTTCTCACCATTTAAGGGATTAATTGCATAGCTTCCAGTAAATACGCCGGTCTTCTCTTTATCCTGCATACGGTCTACATTAGACTTCATGGACGAATCATAAATATATTTCTCTACTGCTTCTTTCGTCTCCTCCGTCGCCAGCTTCGCCGCCAGTTTATGCTCCGGAGCCAGAACCATAAACGTAGCGCCATACAAAGTATCCGGTCTTGTAGTATAAACGGTAATCTTTTCCTCCATTCCGTCTATCGGAAAATCAACCTCTGCCCCATAAGACTTACCAATCCAGTCTGTCTGCATCTTTTTAACTTTCTCTGGCCAGTCCAGCTTGTCTAAGTCATTTAACAGACGCTCTGCGTAAGCAGTAATCTTTAACATCCACTGGCGGAGATTCTTCTTGGTAACCTCTGTCCCACAGCGCTCGCATTTGCCATTGACTACCTCTTCATTCGCAAGACCCGTTTTACAGGACGGGCACCAGTTAATCGGAAATTCCTTCTCGTACGCAAGACCTTCCTTGAACATCTTTACAAAAATCCACTGAGTCCACTTATAGAACCCCGGATCTGTGGTATTCACTTCCATATCCCAATCGTAAAGAGCAGCGATTTCATTAATCTGCTTCTTAATATTCGCCACATTCTGAGCTGTGGATTTAGCCGGATGCACGCCCATTTTAATTGCATAATTCTCTGCCGGAAGGCCAAATGCATCCCACCCCATAGGATGTACCAGATAGTATCCCTGCAGCAGCTTATACCTGCTCCATACATCGGAAATCACATACCCTCTCCAATGTCCTACATGTAGACCATTCCCCGACGGATATGGGAACATATCCAGACAGTAATACTTCTGCTTCTTGTTGCCATCCTTGTCAACCTTCGGATTCACCGGGTTCTTTTCCCAGTTCTCTCTCCATTTCTTTTCGATTGCCTTATGATTATAAACAATCTTCTGTGCCATAAATTTTCCTTCCTTTCACAAATTACTAATAATCTGTCTCTAAAATATCAAACTATACAGGGCATCTGCCCGGAAGACAATACACCTACTCTCTCCGTAACTCATCCGCACAGTTCTAAACCTTGACAGAATGAAAAAACCTCTCATCCCGCAAGAGACGAAAAGGCTTTAATTCCGTGGTACCACTCTTATTCATGCGGCTCTGTCATATCATTGCGTGGTTCATACAATGTTCCGGCCGTATGCACTCATTGCTTCTGTAACGGGAAGTCCCGCTGCCGGCTCACCGAAAATACTCCTGCAGCGCTTCATTCACTGCTCCGGCTCACTGGCAGAACTCCGAGGCGAGTTGGGAGATTACGCCGCTGCCTTGCACCGTACGGCAGCTCTCTGAAAACGATAGGCTCTTACTACTCCTCTTCTCTGTTTTTCTTTATTTTCTTACATACGCATTATTATAAGTAGAAACAACTCAGAAGTCAAGCAGTTTCTCCTATTCAAACCCCAGAACGAACAATCTGTTAATTAATTCTTTTTTTAGTTGTCCCTCCTGTCTCTTTCGTGTATAATGGATTTATAGAATTTGAGCGACAAAGCTACTCAAAAATATATACATAAAGGAGTTGTTTCCAATGGTAAATTTATTAACAGGCCCAAAAGGCAGCGGAAAAACACAGAAGATGATGGAACTTGCCAACGAGCAGGTAAAGGCTTGCAAGGGTAATCTCGTATTCTTAAAGAACAGTCATCGCGACACAAGGAATGTAGGCTTTTCTATTCGCGTAGTATGTATGGACGATTATCCGGCAATCACAAACACAGACGGTTATATCGGCTTCTTATATGGAATGTATAGTGCAAATCACGATTTAGAATGTGTATTTATTGACGGTCTCATGAAGCAGGCCGAGTTCACTTTAGAGAATATTCCTGTTTTCGTTGCAAGATTAAAACAGCTTTCTGCTGAATGCGGCGTTGATTTTTATGTAAGCTTAAGTGCAAAGCGGGAGGACCTGACGGACGAAGCATTCGAGGGATGTAACTTCATTGGATAGGAAGCCGTCAAAGAATTGTGATAGTTCCGCAAGTTAATCTGTTACATAAAACTTAAAAGAATTAACATCAGCCCCAAAGAGCAATACGATTCTGCTCTTTGGGGCTTTTATATCGTGATGTATTAACACAGCCCCTCATACAAAAGTACCACTAACGGCATACTAATAAGACAGAATATGACCGACATGACATTAATCACGCTGGCATATCTGGCGTCTCCGTCATAAATCTGCGTAATCTGAGTTACCATTACCGCAACAGGAGCGCTGGCTGCCAGAAGAGACACTAAGAGAATATACTTTGCATCTGGATGAACTCCCATCCGCACTGCCAATGCAAACAAAACTGCCGTTATCACCGGAAATACTACCAGTCGGAACCCACTGACCAGATAGGGACGTTTTCTGGTAAATACCCATTTTAAATCCATATTTCCAATCAACATTCCCACAACCAGCATACTGACCGGACCAATCGCGCCTCCAAATCCGTCAATCGCACTTTCTATCACCTCTGGAACGCGAATTCCGGTAAAAAACAAAACAAGTCCGATAATGATTGCTATAATATTGGGATTCAGAATAATATTTTTCAAATTACTATTTCCTCTTCCCCTGCTAAGCAGCGACTGCATGTGTGTCCATGTCAGTATTGTTGACACCATCATATAGGCACAGCTGTAGAACACCCACTCTCCCCCCAGTACGAAGGATACCAACGGCACAATCAGGTTTCCACAATTGGAATAAATGATGGACGCTTGTTCAATCGGCGTCAGATGCAATGGTTTCACCAACGCCTTGCAGCCTATCATAAGAAAAACCTGAACCAATACTGCAGCCGCCACCGCAAGCCCCATTCCCTTTAATTTCTCTGCAGTAAAATCTATCTGAAACGATTCAATAATTACGCAGGGCGACAACACATAAGCCACCAGCCAGGAAATAACCTTGCTGTCATCTTCCTTTAGTATTTTGTATCTCACAACCAGTAAGCCGACAAGCGCAACCAGAAATAAAACTCCAATCTGCGCAGCTAATAACATACTTAATCTCACGTATCTTTCCTCTCATCCCCAACAATGGAACAGTCCAGCCTTACGGCCGAACTGTTCTATTTTCTGTATCATACATTTACAATCTTTGATATATTTATCATTTAACAGATAATACTGTATTCGTCTCTTCCCCTTCTTTATACTCAATCGTAATTTCCTGTCCAACATCATAGCGGATAACATCAATATACTCTGCCACCGGTACATCAAAGATGTCATTCGACCCTTCCACCATCAGATAGTAATGGGAATTCCCGTCAATGACACTCTGCGCAATCTTCTCAATCCTGCCTGTCACAGACAATATCTCTCTGGTATCTTCCGCCGTTTCTTTGATGCCATTTGTATACAAAAGTTTTAGATAACTTTCTTCGCATTCACTGACTGTATCTCCGATTGCAACAATCTGATATTTCTGGACATTTACCAACGCATATTTTTTCACCAGCCCCGCGTCGTCCTTCAGTGCAATAAAATAAGTTGGCTCGTCCTGAAGATTCAAAAGCAGAGGAAAGGTTGCCGTATAGTGAAGATTCTGCACCTGGCCCTGAGCGGATTCCATCGCCGCAGCTTCCGTCGCCCCCTCCACTTCGTAATATTTCGTTTCCATGGTCCGTTGGTTGGACAGCATGAATCCTACATTGGACTGGTCTCCATTTACCGAAGTAACTCCTGTATACATCCATACATCGTCGTCCAGAGCTAAATAGTTATATCCCGACGTCGTTCTAAGGCAATCCCTCTGTCCCAGTACGCTATTCAGGAAACCATGTTTTAAGGTTCCATAATAGTCAAACAAATCTACAAGTAAATCTGCGGAATAAGCCCGGTCAATCCATTGAGGCGCCTTGTCAATCTCATAAGAGGTACACTCTCCCGTTACCGCATTACAGAGCACTACTTTGCCAACTGTTTCACCACCAAACAAGCCGATATTAAACTTCTTCACCGGCGCAATCCAATATGGCACGCCGTCATCGTCAATCTCAAAGCTCAGCGTTCCGAAAATATAGGTAGGGTACTTAAATCTCAGGTGCCGGTAAATATTCCGGTTCAAATACTCGCTGGCCGAATATTTAATTCCTTCTTCCAGCTTGACAAGTTCTGTATTCTGACTTGCCATATCAATTCGGATGTATGCAGGAATACCTTCCGACTGATTAGTCACCCATTTGATAAAACTCGCATACTTCAAAGGCGTCACCCGCACCGGGCGTTCCTTATAATTAATCTGGCTGTAAATATCGTCAGCCTCGAACTGGGAAACCATCTCTACCATACTTCCCATCTTCCTGTCGCCCAAAATCTCCGCAGTATCCTTGTCAAGAAGCGGTACCTTATCAAAGGAAATCTGCTCTACATCGTCTGTAAAATTCCCTTCTTTCACCTTCATCAGCTTCTGGTATTTTTTCGCGTTCACAATCGGAGAAGAAAGAATCGACCCAATCACATAGACTGCGCCGATTAAAAGGAGAAGACGGAGCAACCATTTTGCCACTTTGGAGTCCTTAATCTCCTGAATATTCATCCTCTTGCGGATAATATACCAAGCCAGAATTACCACAACAAAGCCCAGAATAAAAAACCAAGTATCCGAGGAATGGATATTAATGGCAGGCAGAGACACATAGTAATAGAGTCCTGCAAGAATAGCCAGTACCAGTGCAATTGTAACCTTTTTAGTTGTTTTCATTTTAATTTGTCCTTTCATAGAGCACTACACCTTGCTGCTTAATATCATAGCATTATAACATTTTTATCCTCTGACTTCAAGGCATGTATAATAAAAACAGTTCACTCAGAACTTTCTCCGGCTTGCAAACACTGCGTAAACAATAACAGGATGCGCCAGAAAGCACATCCTGCAAAATCTCATTTATTACCTTATGAAATGGCCGTATGGCCATAATGGGATACCTGGAAGGTATACCCTATGAAGCTGCCGTATGGCCATAATGGGATACCTGGAAGGTATACCTTATGAAATGGCCGTATGACTATAAGGGATACCTTGTCATTATAACATTCTTACTTAATCCTCCGCCGCACGCTTCGCAATCTCTGCTTCCTGTACATCAGACGGAGCCTGCTCATAGCGGGCAAATTCGTATTCATAATTGCCTCTGCCGCCTGTCATAGAACGAAGAACCGTACAGTATCCGAACATTCCTGTCATCGGCACGTCCGCCTCAATCACAGTGCGTCCGCCTCCCGCCGGATTCATGCCAAGCACGCGGCCGCGACGTTTGTTTAAATCTCCCATCACATCACCGGTATAATCATCGGGAACGGTAACTTTCACAGATGCGATTGGCTCTAGGAGCACCGGTCCCGCTTCCATGAAGCCTTTCTTAAACGCCTGAATTGTAGCCGTCTTAAACGCCATCTCAGAAGAATCTACCGGATGATAAGAACCATCATACAAAATCGCCTTTACGCCAACTACCGGATATCCGGCCAGAGGTCCCTTGAGTACAGATTCCTGAAGTCCCTTTTCTACAGCCGGGAAGTAATTCTTTGGAACCGCGCCTCCAACTACCACCTCTTCAAATACAAATGGCGTTTCCAAATCTCCTGACGGCTCAAACTTCATCTTAACATGACCATACTGACCATGACCGCCGGACTGTTTCTTATACTTGGTATCTACATCTGAATTTTTCTTTAACGTCTCGCGGAAAGCAACCTTCGGAGTCTCCAGCATAATTTCACATTTATACCTTGCCGCAAGCTTACTTGCAATAATCTCAAGATGCTGATCTCCCATGCCATAAAGCAATGTCTGACGATTCTCGCTGTCATTCACTACCTTAATGGTAACATCCTCAGCCATCATCCTCTGCAAAGCCTGAGACACTTTATCCTCATCTCCTTTATTCTTGCAGGAATACTTCATATATGTATATGGCTTAGAGTATTCAGTCTTTCCAAACAAAACCTGATTCGCCTTGGTAGACAGAGTATCTCCGGTCTTTGTGCTGGTAAGCTTCGCAATAGCGCCGATATCTCCGGCAAACATCTCGCTGACTTCTACAGGTTTGTTACCGCACATGGTATAAATCTTTCCAAGCTTCTCTTCCGTCTCCGCGCCTGCATTGTACATTACGTCGTCGCCTTTCAATACGCCAGAGCATACCTTAACAAAGGAATACTTACCAATAAACGGATCAACCATCGTCTTGAATACATATGCAGTCTTTGCAGCGGCAAAGTTATAATTCGCCTCAAACATCTCATTCGTCGTGCGATTGATTCCAATACATTCCCTGCAATCCGGGCTTGGAAAGAACCGGACAATGTCAGATAAGAGATTAGCCACGCCCTGTGCCTGAATATTGGACCCCATAGCAACCGGAACGATGCTGCCGCTCATAACCTCCGTACGCATTGCAGCACGAATCTCTTCCACAGAAAACTCGTCCCCTTCAAAATATCTGTCCATAAACTCATCGCTGGTCTCTGCAACAGATTCTAATAACTTCTCACGATAATTCTCTACATATTCCATGCAGTAATCCGGAATCTCACACTCTTCCCTTGTACCGATACCGGTATATTTCCTTCCCGCATTTTTAATAATATTCACATAACCTACAAGCTTCTCATTCTCACGAATCGGTGAAAAATGCGGCGCAATCATTTTGCCATATCTCTCAGTCAAATCCTCAACAATCTGACGGAAGCTGGCATCGTCCACATCCATCTCAGTTACATATATCATACGAGGCAGATTGTACTTATCACACAGTTCCCACGCCTTCTCTGTACCTACTTCCACGCCTGCTTTTCCTGATACTACAATAATTGCCGCATCCGCTGCGCTGGCCGCCTCCTCAGCTTCACCGACAAAATCAAAATATCCGGGAGTATCCAGCACATTAATCTTCGCTTTCTCCCACTCAATCGGAATCAGGGTTGTACCAATTGAAAATCCGCGTTTCTGTTCCTCTTTATCAAAATCGCTTATCGTATTGCCGTCGGACACCTTACCCATACGATTCGATGCGCCTGATACATAAGCCATAGCCTCAACAAGACTTGTCTTTCCACATCCTCCATGTCCCAGCAGAACTACGTTTCTGATCTCGTCTGTTCTGTATACCTTCATATTCACTGCCTCCTTAATATAAGTTCTCATGGATATATTGTACTAAATTTTCTTCCATGTTACAACTCTTTTATCAATTTTTAACAAAGCCAGAAAAGCGCTTCTGAATTGTCTGCCTGAATATATACTTCCCATTCAATTCGCTGATTACTGGCTAATATCTGAATGGCAGCCGGCACTTTTTCACTTTAAAGCGTTATATTATTGACAGAATATATTTTATCCCTTAGAATATTTTATGAAATTGATACAGATACAAAATTTACATACGAAAGGAATTACAACTATGAACTCAAAAAAAATCGGCTTTATCGGACTCGGACTTATCGGCGGTTCTATCGCAAAGGCAATCCGTTTTTATTATCCCGATTATGAGATTGTTGCTTTCGATTACAATAAAGAAACGCTTGCCGCTGCAACCAGGGAATCTGTCATTCACGTCGCCTGTACATCCATTGACGATAATTTCATGCGCTGCGACTATATTTTCCTGTGCGCGCCTGCAGGTTTTAATACATCTTACCTTGACCAGCTTCTTCCTTACCTTCACAGAAATTTAATTCTGACCGATGTAGGAAGTGTCAAAACTCCCATCCATAAAGAAGTGACAAGACTGGGACTTGAAGAATACTTTATCGGCGGACATCCAATGGCAGGCTCTGAGAAAAGCGGCTTTGCAAACTCCCGACCCTTGCTGATTGAAAATGCTTATTTTATCCTGACACCCTCCGAGAAAACGCCAAAGGTCAAGATTGATTCTTATACTGCCTTCGTGGAATCTCTACACGCCATCCCTCTGGTTCTGGATTACCATCTGCACGATCAGATAACTGGAACCATCAGCCACCTCCCTCATATCGTTGCCGCCTCTTTGGTAAATTTTGTGCGGGATACCGATACTTCAGATGAGCTGATGAAGCATCTGGCAGCGGGCGGATTCAAAGATATTACGCGGATTGCGTCTTCCTCTCCTACCATGTGGGAACATATCTGCATCCAGAATAAAGAGAATATTTCCCATATCCTGGATAATTATATTCAGACGCTGATACAGGCCAAAGAACTGATTGACCGGGAACTGACAAAAAATATTTACGACATGTTCGACCATTCAAGAAATTACCGCAATTCTATGCCAGAAAGTTCCGCCGGACTCATCCAGAAATTTTTCTGCATCTATTGTGATATTCCCGATGAATCCGGTGCAATTGCTACTATTGCAACCATTCTGGCATCCAATGCGGTTAACATCAAAAATGTTGGGATTGTTCACAACAGAGAATTTGAAGAAGGTGTTTTAAGAATTGAATTTTATGACGAAACTTCCCTCGATAAAGCTGTAATTTTGCTAAAGCGACACCGATATGTCATCTATGAGCGATAACATTATGTCCTTTAAAGCATTTCACCGGCTTATAATAACGGGTTATTTATTCGCCTAAGCATTTTCGGAAATCAGCCAAAGAAATCCCCCGCTGCAATGGAGCATACAGCTTGCAACGAAGTATTGAACCCTCGCGGCAGACGCTAAATGTGCATGCAGGCAAGCTCGCCTGGCCCGTTGGCCGCGGGAATAAAAACCGGAGGATATTTCAAAAATATTCAGGAAAGAAAGAGGTATTCACTATGGAAATCACAGCTGCACAAAAATTACGCGGAGAAGTTATTATCCCCGGAGATAAATCCATCTCACACCGGGCTGTTATGTTAGGCTCCATCGCCAAAGGGACCACCGAAATCACCAATTTCCTGCAGGGCGCCGACTGTCTGGCAACCATACAGTGTTTTAAGAACTTAGGAATCGATATCAACCATACGCCAGCGCGGATTCTGATACGCGGAAAGGGACTCCATGGACTAAAAAAGCCGGCCGACACACTAAATACCGGAAACAGCGGCACTACCACCCGGCTTATTTCCGGTATTCTCGCCGGACAATCCTTTTCTACAATACTTTCCGGGGATGAATCTTTAAATTCCAGACCTATGGCACGCATTATAGAACCACTAAATTCCATGGGCGCACACATAAGCAGTATCAACAGAAATGGCTGCGCCCCGCTTCAGATTGAACCCGGAAACCTACATAGTATCCATCATAAGTCCAACGTAGCATCCGCGCAGGTCAAATCCGCCGTTCTTCTTGCCGGGCTCTATGCCGATGACGTAACCTCCGTCACAGAACCGGTATTATCCCGCAACCATACAGAATTGATGTTAAATTGTTTCGGAGCACGCGTTTCAGCAAGAAGGGAAAAAGACGGGCAGGCAACCGCCTCTGTTTTACCCTGTGAAGAATTGTACGGACAGAAAATCATTGTTCCGGGAGACATCTCTTCCGCCGCATATTTTATTGCAGCAGGGCTGTTAGTTCCCGAATCAGAGCTTCTGATAAGAAATGTCGGAATCAACCCTACCCGGGCAGGTATCCTGACAATCTGCGAACAAATGGGCGCTGATATCACTTATCTGAACAAAACCTCTGCCGGAGGAGAACCCACCGCAGATATTTTGGTAAAGCACTCTTCATTAAAAGCAGCAGTCATAGAAGGGAGTATCATTCCAACATTGATTGATGAAATACCGATAATTGCCGTTATGGCCGCATTTGCCGAAGGAACCACAATCATAAGAGACGCTGCGGAATTAAAAGTAAAAGAAACCAACCGCATAGACACCATAACAGAAAATCTGAAAGCCATGGGGGGCGACATTACGCCAACCAGGGACGGCATGATAATTCAGGGCGCCGGCGTACTGAAAGGCACGCACATCAACAGCCATCAAGACCACCGAATCGCTATGGCATTTGCCATAGCCGGACTTGTCGCGGACAGAAATACCATTATCGAAGAGAGCCGGTGCGTGGATGTATCTTATCCGGGGTTCTTTGAAACTCTGAACACGCTAAAGTATTAACTACGAATTTTCAAAAACAACAATGTGACAATAACAAACAGGGGGGCAGAACAATTTCTCTTTTGTTCCGCCCCCATTACTTATCTGTATTACTGCATCTTTGTCTGATTTGGATAATTTAATGCAATATAGCTCTTACCTCTGTTAATCTTAATTTCATTTCCACTCTCATCATAGAATTTCAACCTTGACCACTCATTATTAGGCTCTTTCGACCAATGAATCTTCTGTGCAGCGCCGTTAGAAATATAATATCCCACAGATTTTTCACCGCCATCCCAGTCAATTTCTTTATGTCCAATCTCATCCCTTACAGAAATCGATGTCTCCAGTACAAACACATTGGTAAACGCCAGCTGATTTCCTGTTTTTCCATCAATCTGAGCCTGTCCGCAGTTCTCTTTTTTGTAAGTCTTACTTGCCTCATCATACACAAGCGCCGCTGTCTGCGCACCAAAATCAATATCTACGCGAGTACAATCTGTTCCTTTTGGTTTTACCTGCTCTTCTAATTTATTAAACAAAAATGCAGGACCCTTTTTATCCTCTGCCAAATCCACACGTTTTCCATCGCCCTGCACTACGCCCGCAAACTTTGTACCGTCAAAATATCCCGTATGCTCTAATGCGTAACCTGCATTCTGCCGCTCCTGATCACGTCCGAAAAACCCACCCTGACCGGCAATTCCGTCGTATTGGTCAAGATT
The DNA here is from genome assembly GCA_910574185.1 of Lachnospiraceae bacterium. Lineage (GTDB taxonomy): Bacteria > Bacillota > Clostridia > Lachnospirales > Lachnospiraceae > Claveliimonas. The sequence continues at coordinate 1,354 of CAJSZQ010000002.1, read as the reverse complement.
CAATGCCTGCAGATAATCTGCTATGGAATCATCGATTCCCCAATTCACATAAAAAGCATCAAACCCCAATGCCAACGCCGGGAAATAATAACGGCAGCTTCGGACTGCACACACCTGTGGAATCGTTGTATAATCCGCATAAAGAGCCATAAATCTTGTATGATCTCCCTCGACCGGAATTTCAAAAATAATGTCTGCCTTCTCCACGCCATACTGCGGCATAGCATCCATAACATTATTAACCATAACTGCTACCGGACGTTTTCCAATTGCCCCCTCTGTGAGATCCGGCACGCCAGTAAGCAGATTCTGATTTGCCGGAAGCACCTCTTCCGGTTCTGGCTCTGGTTCTTTCTCCTGTTTCTCTTCTTTCACTACCGGCTCTTCTTTCTTTTCCTCTTTCTTCGAACAAGCCGCGCACATTGCCAGCAAAAGAAGCAGCGTCAATGCTATGTAGATTTTTTTCTTCATCTCTACACCCTCCTGTTTTCTAAAAATAGTTTTCTTGTTGTAAAATTGTATACCATAACCACTGCTGTCGCCCCGATTTTGGCAAGCATATAGAAAATATGAAGCTTGTCCACCGTAAGCCACATAATCAGTTGGTTAATACCTAAACCAATTACGCTCAAAACCATAAAAACTGTCATATCCTGGGCCTGACTTCTCTCCCCCGACACATTAAAAACCCATTTTACACTCAGAATATAATTAAATATAACCGAGATAACAAAGGAACATGCGCTGGAAATCAGATAATTGATCCCTGCTGCCTCTGTGAGAAAAATCATAATGCCATAATCAATTACAAAGGCTCCGCCTCCAACAAATCCAAAACGAATAATCTGCTGTATCAATGATTTCTTCTTATCCAATCTAATCTCTCCCTGTTCATTTAGGTAGTGTCAAGTCAACTACCTTATTTCTTTTAATAAACCTTATTATTTCAAGGATTTCATCACTTTTTCAAAGAAAAAAGCAATGACCTCCCTTTTTCTGTTAATACTCTTACCAACCACAAACATTGAAAGGAAAATCATTGCTTATGGATATTATTGGCTATTTACTTGATTTCATTCAATTTCAGTACCGACAAATTTGTTGGTTACTGCTTTTTATCTGCAAATATATCCCTCTTAAACAGTGGGCTTTTGACGATTCCAATTCCCCTAAATATCAGAAGTTCAAAACAGATGAACTTCCCCGCATCGGCTTTCGACAGGATGAATGGGACTGGCATCTCCTCATCCCTTTCTTCGAGTTCAAATACAATATGAAAATCAGACCCATTGCACGACGCAAAGACTGCGACCTCCCCGATGATTGTAAATGTCCTGCCTGCAACGCTCCAAAG
>CAJSZQ010000001.1 GCA_910574185.1 Lachnospiraceae bacterium | reverse complement strand
TGAGCTGATACCGTTCCAAATCCGGCAGGGGTGCCTTGGGGGATGGTAAATAAAAGTCTGGCATCCTTTGCTGTGCCTGTATTTTCTACACTCGCTTCAGTATCAGATTCTCCGCTTATCGCTTCAACATGAGATATCGTTGCAGAAAAGTCTCCATTTAGTGCTTTCTGTTCTATTTCTTCACTTACAGAGTTTGCGTTTTCTGCTGCATTATTTGCGTTCTGAGCTGCATGATTCGCATTTTGTGTAGCGGTATTACAGTTATTAATTGCGTTGCTTGTATCTTCCTGACGTTTTAGCTCGGCAACTTCCCTTGCGTTTTCAGCGTTTACTCTGTTTGTTTCAGCCAGAATCCGGTTATTTTCCGCTTCAACTCTGCTGTTTTCTGTCTCAGTCCGGTTATTCTCATTCAGGATTCTGGTATTTTCATTTTCAATTCTGATCTGTTCGTTTTCGTTTCTAGTATTTTCCGCTTCAACACGAGCTGCTTCCGCTTTAATAATTTCTCTTGCTTCAATAATCAGTGCGTCCAGAATGGTAAACTCGTTTGTAGAAGGAATGGCATTCTCGGCGTAGCTTTCACTTACTTCAATGTCAAATCGGAATGAGGTGAGTGTTTTGTTATTTTTTACAATTTGAATCTGTGCTAAGTTCAGGCCGCATTCTGCGAACATTTGTGTTGTAGGATACATAATAATTTCATCATCTACCAGCAAACAGTGATTGTAAATTTCTTTTCCTGAAGGTTTTTTGATATATATTCTGATTTCTGTTTCATTTGGGATGATGTAATCGTCGATATAAAAATGCAGCTCTCTTGCAGTATCATATTGGACTACGCTTACGGAGCTTGGAATAGTATGTCCCAGATGAAGCCTTATGTCCTGTCTGTAGTTTTCTGTCATATATTATACCTCTTTCATGATAAAATAAGGCCGAAACGCTTTTTACGTAACGGCCAGACTGATTTTTTAATTGTTTTAGGGATTTATAATATAGATTATTTACTGAGTTCAGATTCTTTGGACAGCTCATTTATTTGTTTTTCATACGTTGCTTTTTCAGATTCAAACTGTTGCTGAGTAACTGAATGAACCTCTGTTAATATATCCTTTAGAATGTATTCGACAATGAAAACTGGTAACTCAGAGTCATTAATTAATCGGATAATATTATTTGTAAATTCTTCCCTACGTAACAGAATTGGTTTATTAATATTTTTTTTATCCATATTTATCCTTCTTTCTTTTCTATTATTTTTTCAATAGCTTGTACTTTCACAATTAATTCCTGAAGTGCTTTTGTTATAACAGGAATAATAGTATGTTCATTGATTTGGTATACAACATCTCCGTTTTCCTGACTAATTGCTAAAACATATTTAGGATTTGCTTCTAACATATCCTGTGCAATATATCCACATTTGACATGATTATTTTTACTAATCCAGTCATATTCAAAATGTTGTATCTTTAAAATTTCGTCAATTCCATTAATTTCAGACTTGTTAATATTTTCTTTCAATCGCTTATCAGAATGCCATGCAGTTAATCCAAACGCCTCATAAGGTGTCTGGATTTCAAGATAGCTATCATCATCAGAATTATGGACAAATCGAAACATATTACAGTCTTGAGAGAAAGTACCGTACCAGTAAAAATTTTCACCATTCCTCCTAACTGAAATTGGAGAACTATAAGAAGAAAGGCTGCGAGATGAAATTTCAACATTACTTTGTCCTATACCACCCATAATTCCAGGAGGAAAATTATCGCCGATTATAGACAGTCCGTCATCATATAGGCTCACAATAATTTTGCCATCGCTATAAAAATTAATGTTGCCACCACCAATGTTACCTTCTGGGCAATAAAAATTTATACCATTTGAGTTTACGATAAATTTATTATTACCATTATCATATTTCAGTGTTAGACTGGAGCCAGTAATCGTAGAACCTGTAATGTTACCGCTGAATTCTGCATTCTTTGCTTCAATAGAGCCATCTGATAACACCTTAAAATTATTATTAATTGTCACAAGTCCTTCAAGACTAATTTTATTAGCTTTAATCGTTATCTTTTCTGCACTTTGATTGATTTTAGAAATCACTTCGTTATTACCGACTTTTTTGGAAACTTCAAGATTTATAGCGGTTGTTGTACTGTTAGCAGAGATATCCAGCCCAGAGCCATCTCCCTTAATATGCAGTCCACCGTTTTTGTCCACATAAAAAACATCACCAGATGCGTTAGAGATAGACAATAGTTTCTGCGAATTTGGATTAACCTTGAAACTATTTACACCGTTCGTAATATCCAGTCCGTTATTGGTAAAAGACAGTCCTCCAGATTCGTTATAAATACCAACAGATTCCCCTAAAATTACATTTCCAACAATTGTCTCAGCGATTACTCCATATCCCGTTTTATACTTTTTTTCTACGGGGTCAAAGTATAGAAATTTTCCAATTGCCGTTTTTGATGTTTCCCAGTCGTCAGTAGTAAAAGCCATCGTTGAATTAATTATTTTCGCCTGAGTGGGAGAGTAGGTGTTTGTAACAGAATCAAACTCTCTGAATAATAAACCATGTTCGTCATAGGTTACAGTCTGATTTTCAGCATTGTTTACAATTTTAGTTACAGTTGCATCCAGCCCTTTTTTTGTCCATCCAGAGATAAGCTTTGAATTTTCCTCAAACTGCTCTGCCTGGTGCTTGACAGAAGAGTAAGAAGTAGAAATAGACTGGCTTTGTTTTAAAATACTCTGAATATCGCTGATACTGCCAAGCTGTTCCACTACGTCAGAAAAAGTTACCGATAAAGTATCCAGATTATCAAAGTCAATTTCGTATCCAATAAGACGCAATTTATAAACTCTGCCATCTACCATCAATCGAATCCAGTTTCCAACAGAAAAATAATTTAATATTGGCTTAAATTCATCGATAACCAACAAATTTTTCAGGGTAGAAGAGATAACATGCTGCAGAGTGGCAGATTTAATCAAATCTTTTCTGGCAGCTTCTAAAAATTCTTCTGCGCGCTTAAATAATTCTAAATTACTCAGCCCATCAGAAATATAATTATCGTTTCTCCATAAATCTTCTTTTCGGAAGGAGCAAAATTCTGGCCAATAAATACCTAGATACTTTTTAAAATCCAGTTGTTTTAGAATGTTATTGCGTTCTTTTTCAATGATACTGTAAACGCCATCGTTTATGGCATTTCCATCCAAATCATAAGTACCGTTTATAATATTGATTTCATTTTCCCGCAACTTTATTTCGCTGGAAATATAATTTAATTTGTTAAAATAGGGTTTATAAAGAGAATTGTATAAATCTTTTTGCGATTTATTTTCTGAAATTCCCTGCTCGATTAGAATGTCCATGCAGGACTGACATGCATTATGAAACGACTGTAAATATGTCAGACTATATTTCTTTAATTCATTTTTAAAATTACTGTCGTTTTTCTCAAATAACCCAACAATACTGATATCCTCTACCTTTTCTTTGGCAAGGATTTTCTCAATTTTCTGTTTGATAAAGTTTTCATAGTTATTATTAAACGTGATTGAAACAGAAGAACTTGTTGCCGTATCCTCTTCGTCGGAATAGCTGGTTACAACAAAACTTCCCGTCCATGTAACGCCGTTCAGTACAGAAGTATTTACTTTTATTCGATATTTTGAAGTATCTATATATACTTTTGCATAGGACAATATTACACTGTTGGCAGTAGCAAGAGATATATAATTGATATTCTCTAATGAGACAGGAGACAGATTGGAAGGTGTTAACAGAGCAATTTGTTTCTCAGCCGATGTCTCAGATATGGTTACAGATGGCATCAGGCTATTTTGCAAATATCCGCTGAAATCAATTGTATCATAATAAACTTTCATCAGTGATCTATATCCAACAAGTGGGTTTTTAATTTCTTCTAACGTATCGTTATAAGACTTATATTTATTCACTAACTGATTGTATGAATTTATGATATTAGTATTTAAATGAAACTGATATTCGTTGGTATAGTAATGATTTTTTACATCATATGAATTTAACTTATTTACCAGTTCTTCTGACATATCTTCTTTTTCAGCGTCAGTAATGTATTGCAGATAATCACTGCCGGAAGGATTACAGTTTATAATTGCTGCGTCCATATCGGCATCGCCGGATTCCAGCTTAAAGCAGTTTTTTACGGAATCAACATCTGTGGAATAAGAAATATTCTCAGATAAGTTTTCTTTGGATACAAAAATAGTAGTATCTTTTCCATAACCTTCATTTATAATATCGCTGTTGCATTTAGGACAGCGGTCAACAAATTCGCCCCGGTAGCCACACTCTGTACATTTTGATTCTAAGTCGTATACAGAAATCGTTCGGATTAAAATATTATTTTCTTTATAAACTCTAAAAATAAATAAGCAATGAATTTCCTCCGCTATTTCCTGAAAAGCATCATAAATGGAGATGTTATTGAAAGAAAAAGTTCTTTGCAGATTTTTAATTGAATCATCAACGTGAACAATTCTGTAGTGGGGGACCTTATCGTTGAGCAGCCTGTTTAATAGTGAACCTTTCGGTTTGTCTTCGTTGTACAGCACAGTGCTTACATAGTCGTCCCGCTCAATATCCTGCGTTGTATTTATTTCAATATCAAATAGTTTTATGTTGGATAATTCTTCCTCGCACATGGAATTTGCGGTTACGTTTTTTACGCAATCATCATCCTCATTTATTTCAACACGTATCTTAAACCATGTATCCCATGCAGGAATATGTATCAGACGGAAGTCCCTGATATCGTTCCAAAAATTGCACATTTTCCCATTGAGAGTTTTATAAACCAGAAAAGAAAATTCATTTACTGAATTCATGTTATCAGAGAAATGTACCTGGGATATTGTATTTAATGGGCCGATATATTCTCCACTCTGTTTGGATAAAATACATTCTGGGAGCTCAGGGGTTCCAGCGCTATCAAATTTTATATATACTGCCATTATGACACCGCCTTTACATAGGGAGAGTAAGTAATTGTTGCTTCAACTGGGAGGGAAAAGGTTAAAATATTTTTGCGGTTTTTATAGGAATTAGAAATGCGAAAGAATGTATAATTAAAGTCATTTTGGATTTTATGATTTTTAGAACTGGATAAAATAAATTCTTTTGTAAAGGTAAGTATTTCCCCGGAAACACAGTTTTTCATAATAGTTGTACGGTTTTCATTTGAATTTACAATTTTTAAATCTCCATCCTGAAGGCATTTGATTTTTACATCTGGATAAATATAACCGATCTCATCCGATATGTCAAAAAAAGAATATGATTCATTTGGGCTATGTGTATGGATTTTCATTGTAACTGGTTCATGAAGGGCGAATGGTCTATTGCTTATAAAGGTTAGTTCAAGAAAATATGTTTCTCCACTGAATTTTATGTCTCTTACATTAAAACTGCCCTCCATATAAATATCGCCCCAGTTAGGCTGCATTAACTTAAACTTTTTATATTCTGGACTATTTAACCATCTTTTAATTTCCCTTGATTCATAAACAGAAATAGGAGTAAGCATAGCTTTGCTCGGTTGTTTGCAAATTTGGAATTGAATTTCAATTCGATCATCATATTGGGAGGTGGTTAATTGATGCAATTTTCCATTCATAAGTTTTACAGAATTAAATGAAAATTGAGAATCAGAATCTACAGAATTGAAACCGCCTTGGTCTGAGCTGTCACATATTATAAATCCATGGTTTTTTAGGTATTCACCATCATATTCAAAATCAGTAGCAATCATATATTTTTGTCATCTCCAATCTATTTTAAACTACGAAAGGATTCCCGGATACAACGCAGGTCCTCAGCTAAATTTTTATATTGCTCTCTTTCCTGGCTTAATTCATCCAGAATCACAAGCCATTCTTTTTTAATATCTTCTAATTCTTTGATTAAATGAGATAATTGTTTGTTGTCAGAAGAATTGCTGTTTTTATTATTTATTTCTTTTAACTTGTCAAGTTCCTCCTGCATCTGTGCATTTCGTTTTCTTAACAAATCAATTGTTTTCGTACTATTCATTATAATCTCCTTAACTTCGATTTATTTTTGCATAATAAAAGAGCAGGAGATTAGTTCCTGCTCTTTTATTAAAAAATGTTGTTTTATGCATCTGAGTGCAAATCAATTCCAAGTTCACTATAATAATTTATTAAACTAGATTCTCTAAATCTTGCTGTTCGGTCTATACGCCCTTTTTTTGCTTTATTAATAAATGAATTAATGTATTCCATTACTTCGCTTTTAATAGTATCGTAATTGTTGCTTATAATTTTTATTTGCCTAGCTGGTATTCTAGGTTTATCAATACGAATATATTTTTTATCACTAATTATCATGGTATACCTATAATCCAAACCGGCATTAGGCTTGTTTTTTGATGGAACTGGATAACCAATTTTGCCATATGGTCTTATTGCCGCTCCTAAGTTTTTTCTGAGTGGAACTAAAATGCTATTTTTATTTATTTCAATATTTAGACAAATATGTGTTCTTATATTATGTTTTGCAGAATCTCCAATATCTAATATTTTAACTAATTCTGGATGATCTCTGTAATATGCATCTATTATGTACCCATATTTTATTTCTTGCATTTTATCTCCTAGTAAAACAGGAAGCATTTCTGCTTCCTGCCATCAAAATTTTTCGATTTTTTATTAGCCAGGTGACATCGATAAAACCCCTCGCAATATTTTCAGGTTATTTTTAGCCAGACACTCCTGAACCATGTCTCAGAACAAGAAAACAATTTGTTTTCCTACCTATATTATACACAGTTTTTGATAAAAATACATTGACAAAACCCACAAAAATCAAAATGAGATTTTGTTATATTTTCACATATCTTTTTATATCTATACATAACCGTACATAATGTAATAATTAATATATATTTATATTTTATCGCGTTTTTGTATAAATATGCAATATTTTTATTTTCTTAAAACCCCGTTCTTTAACATTTGCTTACGAATTCCTGTATTGTAAAAGTATTTATAAGCTTGTAGGTAGCCGTCAGAATTTATTGTTTTATTACACATAGAAATATTATTATTTTTCCAGAAATCATTTGTTACTGCAAGAGTATGTCCGTTTAAGGATAATTCTTCTGGAAAATATGTTCTGTTATTTGAAAACATCCTTTAAATCCATCCTTTTGAATTAAATGACTGTATAATAAAAGAGCAGGAGATTAGTTGATATCCTGCTCTGAGTTTAATTCGTTAAGTAAATAATTTTTAATATCTGTTATATGTTGGCGAAAATAATTTGGCCTTCTCGATTCAAAGGATAATATTCTTTTTAGCTTTCGTTTTTTATGATATATAAACCATGTTCTTTCATTTTATCCTCTGCAATAGAAAAACCTACTATATAGGCTTTTCTATCTATGCTATTTAAGAACGCCACATAGTAAGCGTATTTTCTTCAATTCATACATTTCAAACACTAATGACCTGTGTTTAATCATCTATCTACTTTATTTTGAAACGCCAAGTAGCAAGCGTAAATGCACCTAAAGATTCTGCCAAAAGCGACAGGCGGTTAGTCCTTCTATCGGAGGGACTGTTACCCTCCATTTACATAGATAAATCTTCTCTGGAAGAAATATTGAAGTAAAGGAGGGGATTGCAGTTATGTCTTTGGATCAGATTATTCAATTTGTGATAATGCTTACAGCAGTCACCGGTTTGTTCTTTCAGAATGGCAAACGAAAATAACTGATGAGGTTATAATCTTATGTTTATAATTCAATTTATTTGGGACTAACCGCTTGCTATACGGTAGCATCTTTTCTAATTCTTATTGTACATTAGATTACTAAAAACAACTCACCTAAAATAAATAGAATTCATACAAAAAATTTTGTGCAAATTGCCTCATATGTTATGATTGATTCTATCACATAATTACATACAAGGCAATTCTATTTTGATTACGGAATCCTGATATTATATTTAGCCAGGCTGTTTTTCCCCGCCAGACGGTCAATCGTCATAGCCTGAACAATTCTTTCCGTCTGTTTATCATTCCGAAACTTTGTTATAAAGTCGTTATAATCCATCACTTTATCAATCGCGATATTTATGACAAATTCATTTTTGAAAGAAGGATTAGAACCATTAAACACTGATGATATCCCGGGCATTTGTTTGTGTAAATTCTCCTGAAGATAACCATAAGGGTCGCGGGCCAGCCTCAAAAGCCTCTCCGTTTCTGAATTGTTGATAACTGCGTCTCCCTGTTTCAACGGCGTGAGTATAGCTCCGTCGGAACGGCTTACAACTAATTCGGGGCCATCTTCCTGCGTCCATGCAAGCTGGTCTTTATTGATGTAGTTCTTACCTGTCTTATAACCTTCTAACTGGTCGAGGGAAACCCATCCTAAGTCCTCTGCTCCTAACCGGGAACCTTTGGATATGTGATACTGTTTTCTCGCCCATGATGCGTTGTTAATGCTTGTAATATAAACCTGCTGGCCTAACATCTGGTTACCGGATGGATTGGCTCCTTCTGAGTCGTAGTAGTAACGCCCGGAAGCAAAGGTTACTGCATCTCCGATTCTTGGTACGCCGTCTCCGCCGTTGTGAGACTCAGGAGCCGGAGATTCTGGTGTTGGAGGTTCGGCCGGAACTGTGGTCTGTTCTGCCTGCTGTTCATTTGTCGCAGTGATATTGCTCTCCGCAGAAGCATCGGACTGAGTTACCGCATTCTGTATTAACAGCTTAATGTCGTTGATGGCTGTCTGTACGGAAGTCAGAATGGAAGTGAAATTGTTTCCATATGTGGTTAATATATTGGCAAATGTGCCGTTTGTTCCCCATATGGTATTCATGGAATCGGTGAGCTGATAACCGACTTTCCCAGTTTCAGTCGCTAAGGTCTCGCGGATTTCGTCTGCCTGTAAATTGACGTTTTCAATAACGGATGCGATGAGCTGGTCAATATTGTCAAGACGCATATTCAGAACGGTTTCATATTCCGAGTACAGTTCATCCAGTAGCTTTTTCTGGTCTGAAATAGATTTTTCGTACTGGGTTTCTTCCAGATTTTCTTCAGCTTCTTTAAGGTCGTTTTGCAATTTCTGACGTTTTGCGCTTCCTTCCTCGGAATCGTCTCCTGCATAAGCTACTAACTGCTTTCTAAGAGAGCTGACTTCGCTTTGCTGGCTTTCGACCTTTTTCTGGTAATCCCACAGGTCTTTTTCGGAATCTATGGCATCCAGATATTTGTCAATCAGTTTGTCTAATGCGTCTAACTGTTTTTCGATTCCGTCTTCTACCAGACTTTTGATGGCTTCTTTCTCTTCTTCTGCCGCAAGAATGGATTCCTGCTGTAATTCAAGAAGTTCTTTCCTTCGCTCAATTAATGTTTCATTGTGTGGGTCTTTGGAGAGTTCTTCCTGAATGGATTCCATTTCTTTCTTATACTGGTCTGCCTGTGACATGTAAACGTTGTAATTGACTCCATGGAGGCCGTAGGTTGCGGTTCCCTGTTTAGTCACGTTCCCTTCGTCGTCATACATGTCCTGATTGGACATCAAATCTATGAGGAAATCGGCTTCGTCAGTGATGCCGGAAATTCTGTCCTGAATTTTATCAAATACATCCCATTTAAGTTCACGAATGGAATTGTTGAATTTGATAAGGCTTGTCTCTGCATCCTGAATCTCTTCGTTGACTTTGTTGATTTCTTCCTGAAATTCATCATTTTCTTTACATAGTTCGCTACGCTATGCGGATGATTCATCCCTCATACTTTCATATGAGATGAGACTATATCTTTTACCTATTAAATAATTGCATAAAAAAGAGCAGGAGATTAAGAGATCTCTTACTCTAAAAATTGATTTTATTAAGTATGTATTATAAAATTATTTGAATAGACAATATTATCTATTTCCATATCTGTAAGTATGTCTGTAATTATTAACTTGGAAACAATTTTAACATCTGTATTGAGTACATATTTTTTTAAATTAATAGCTTTAGATACTAAAATGGTAATAGGAACGAAGTTATTTTCAGTATATTTAATACCTAAATTTAATCCCTTCCCAGAGATTTCTCTATAAATTATATAATCTGATTTTACCTTTTGAGTATTGGGAACAGACCGGTTTGGTAAATAAAAAACTCTTCCATATCTTAGAGTACGATAAATACAGGAAAACATAGTAATACGTTCTTTGTAATTATTAAATCTCTTTTTTATACCATTTTTTACTGTAAAGTCATTAAAAGACAATCCGGCATCTATTCGGTTGAAAAAGCTATTTTTGGAAATGGTGTTGTCAATATGTTGAATAGCCAACATATGATATATTCCCCATTCTTTAAATTTTATGACTATATCTGTACCATCAGTAAAATAATAATGAAATTTCTGTTTAAATAAAATATCAGTAGAAAAATCCTTGTATAATTTCAGTGATACATCATTGATGTAGGGTAGAGAATCTTGTGTAAGTAAATCATCTTTTGTTAACATTATTTCTCCAAGTAAAAAGCGTCTAAGAAATAGACGCTTTAAATAAATTATTCTATTTTAGACAGCGTCCTAATAAATTAGGCTATTCTATGGTAGTTTATTGTCCCCCAATAGAGAAAGTGAGCCGTCTCATTCACCTTTACTTTGAATTGCCCAGGCATCTCTCCTAGAAGAAAACAATCTGCTTTCTTAGTTATATTATACACACTTTTCCACCAAGATACATTGACAAAACCTACAAAAATCAAAATGAGATTTTGGTACTTTTTCATATATCTCCATATAATTATATATAATTCCATATATTACCATACTAACAAATAAAATAGATATTGTCAGTATTTTATAGTAGGTTGTATAAAAATACAATATTTTCTTATATTATTCAATAGGTAATCTACTATTACGGATAACCAATCGCTTGTTATCCTCTCGTCTGTAATAATACAGACAGTTAGTCGTTGAGCGTTTCCCTGTTCGGGACTTCGTTGCTGATTTCCCAATCCTTACGATTTTCAAACGTTCACGTTTAGGTTTGTTTCATCCTTGCGTTGTAGTTCATAAGGCTCTAAGGGGTTCCCAGCAGTTAAATAGATTGTTTTTTCTGTTTATTGCTAAACAGTGTGGCGTGAAATTCACCACTGTTCAGAGTTAACTTCGATATTGCCATTAATGATAGCGTCGTTCATAGCGGCAATGGAGTCCTGACGCTGTTTGTTTAGCTTTTCAAGTTTCCCCTGTTCGTTGTTAATTAAAGCATCATAGTATTTCGTGCTTACAATGTACCCTTGTGTTTCTGTTTGGTCAATAAAACCTTCAAGGATATTTTGTCTGTGTTCAATCTGTCCGAGCATTCCATCATATAGTTTGACTACATTGTCGAATGCTTCTTTATATAAATCTCTTACGGATTCTTTTAGCTCTTCTACTGCGTCGCGGCAGTCCAGAGCTTTTTCATCATTATCTTTGCATAGTTCGCTACACTGTGCGAGTCTATTATGACTCCCCATACTTTCATATGGAATGGGACTATATCTTCTATCTGTTAAATTATTTGTGCAAAAAAGAGTAGGAGATTATCTTTCCTACTCTAATGAAATAAAAAATAGTTATTCAGTTTTATATTTTTTTGATTCTTTTACATAATCAATTTCCTGTATAGATGGTGTTCTAAAACTAAAAGTGGTACGATTGTTTGTATTAGTAATAGAAAAATCTCCATGTTTGATTATATCCATTCCAATGAGAACATCTATATCATCACCCAGATCAGCACACGATACTAATACATTTTTTACAGTAACGCCGTTTGGAAGACCAAAATCAACAAAATATGTATTTACTGTTACTATGCCATTAGCAGTACTTATATTTGTATTTCCAACAGGAATTAAGCTTAAATCGTCAACAATTCTTTTAGTAATAGATGATTTTGATGCACCTGTATCCCATAAACCGCGCCACAATTTAGGCTCAAATGGTTTTTCGCTATCTCGTACATTAGACAGAACTAACGTTTCTGTTTTAAGCATATTTAAAATTCCATTTGATTTTAATGTAAAAGCAAGAAATTTATCCATAATGTTTACCCATTAATAATTAAACGCATAATAGTAGTTCTATAAGCTGAATCATCGCCTGTACATTCCTGTATGATATATGTTCCTATATCATATGTTTTAGATAAAAGCTCTATTGCTTCAGGAACAGATTCATAAGCACCTAGAACTTTGCTGTTCTTAATTGCTAAAAATTTATGTCCATATTGCTTATATAGGTTGTTGTAATTCTCAATAAAAAAATCAAAGTCATCTTTTCTGTTTTTATCAGTATAGTCGCTCATGATAATCCTCCTTCCACTTTTTCTTTATTATACACCAAATTGTAAATAATATCCATTACAAAATTGTATTTTAGCATTTGTTTAGAATACGATTTGATACTTAAGTGAAAACTTATTTTTGTTTATAAAATTTGCTTTTAACAGATAGTCTATATTTTCGAGTTGCCAATCGCTTGCAACCCTACATTAAGGCTTTCGCCGCCCATATGGGCTAGTCTCTGAACGTCTTCCATCGGCTTTACCCGTTAAGGAAGTTCGCTGCGTCTGAGTGACTTGCACACTCGGTTGCCCCTGACCTAATTACTTTTTATGGTTTCTATCTGCTTGCACATGCAGACTGTAAGTTATAATCTCATACCGCATTCACGCTTGCCGTTTCCGGCTACGTTGTAGCGAATTAGGTGTTATGGGGGTTCCCCGCAATAAAATAGATTACGTGGCGTGAATTTCACCACTGTTGAAAATCTTTGATATTCTCAGCAAGAGATTCATCTGTGATTGTACTAATGTCAATTGTGCCGTTTCTTACCTGCTCTTTATAGTCCTCCGATAAGGATACAGAATCGGCTTCCTGTATATAGCGGTCATATCCTGCCTGTTGGATATCCAGTTCGTCATTGATGGATGATAACTGGTCTTTTAATGCATTATTTCTTTTTGCAAATGTATTGTAGGCACTTCCGGCAATACGTTCGACATTCTTAATCTGACGTTCGATCCGGTTAATTGCCATTTCAATGTAATCGATGGTTTCTTTGAAGTCTTTTGCGGAGTCGGACGAGGAGTTGTCGGGGGCTGGGGATGAGTTGTTGCTGGAGGATGCCGCTGGCTTTGTTTTAGGTCTGGAACCTCCAGCAGGCTTACCGGAACCTAACCTGTATGCCGTTCCTTCTGCGTGGGCTTCTCCTACAACTTTTCCCCGACCGCCGTTTGATGTAACATATCCATGTTTGAAAAGTTCTTCGGTCTGCTTATGGTTGAATACGATATCGCCTTTTTGAAGGTCTACCATCTCCGCACCGTTGTCGCCGACAGTAAAGAATTTTCCTTTCCGTACCACGACTTCCTGTCCGACTTCTCCGGTTAATGCGGTTTCATTTTTCTTTACAGACCAATCACCAGATGCTTTTGCTGTTCCTTCTGCATGGGCGGTTCCCTGTGCGTGTGCCGTACCGTCAATCTTTTTTGGAATACTGCCAAGTACAGATGCGCCTTTTGAAACGACGGAGGAAACACCAGATATTACAGCGGTATAATTTACCGTTCCTGAAAGAGTCGGAGCTGTAGCTGATAAGAATCTGGCGGCATAGCTTACAATACTGCTTTTCTCTGGTGCTTTTGCGGCATCCGCTTTTGCCATATCAGCATCGTATTCGATAGTTCCATCCTTGTTTAACTCGACTTCTGTAGGTTCGCCATCTATCGTTGCAACGTATGTAATATTTCCTTTCTGATCCTTTACAGCAGCGACCTGTGTCTCAATACCGTTATAATCAGCAGTAAATGTTATTACGCTTTCAGCCGACATAGAAGACATGGAAGCTTCTACTTCATCTTTGTTTAATTTGGCTTCAACATTAATAATTGTTGGTGCAGACGTAAATGATTCTATGGCTGAATTAATCTCATCCACATTACTTTTAAATGTAATCGGGATTTCCTGCTTCTGATTCCATTCATCGAAGGAAGTTGCTATTTCGTCGCGTAGCTTTTGTGCATTTTCTACTTTAATCTGAGCTGCGTCAATTTTTGTTGCGTTACCACTGTTAACTGCCTTCTGTAAATCATCTTTTGCCTTTGAAACAGCATCATCAGCAACTTTGAACTGTAATGGAATTTCCACGTCTTTATTGTCAAATCCAAAACCTTCTACCTGTTCTTCGTATTTTAAATCCCGGTTTATAATTCTGTCTGATCTCTCGTCGCGTCCGATTTCGCCGCCAGTTTTCTCTTTCTGATCTATTGCGTCTATTTCTGCCTGTATAGAAGCAAGGTCATATTCAAACTGGATGTGAACAATCTTATCTTCTGTGAGAGAAGACATGTCCTCTTCAAATCCTGCAAACTCTTTGTCAAATCCTTCGATTAATGTGCCGAGTCTTTCTCTTGCTGGGCCTTCGCCCATTTTGTCATAAATTGCTTTGATTTCATTTAGTGAGGATTCATACTCGGAAAGACTTTCGCCGGAGAACATGATATTGCTGAAATCGTATCCGTATGCTTCCAGACCATGGAGCATGGTTTCAACTGCTTCAATACTGACTCCAAATTCATCAGCGGCTTTGGCAGTTGTTTTGAAGTTTGTGGAGATATCCCATAACCCCATATCGTCAGTAGCCACATCCCAGAGTCCTTTGTTTTTGAAATCGTTAACAAAGTTCTCCATGCTTTTGGTTTCATCTTCCCCAAACCATCGGTCGGCTGTAGTCTGAATTTCCTGAAATGCTTTCTGATATGCGTCGGCTGTATATTTACCGCCCTGTTCGGCATATTCTTTGACTTTTTTTGGATTCAGGAAGCTTGCCATTGTCTGGAAATCGTCTGTTCCGGTTTTCCCTTCTTGTAAAAGCTTTTTCGCGGCTTCATAGGAGGACTGGATGGTAGACCAGTCTTTATCCTGATTTTCGGATGCGACAGCTTCTTCTACGTCTGAGACGGATGCTTTATAATTCTTTGCGACTTCTCCTGCTTCCTGTGCGGAGGATTTGATATCGTCGAAGTATTGTTTCAAAGTGTTTAAATCTACATTTGCCCCTAAATCAGAAAGAGATAATCCCATTCTGTTTAATACTGTCTCAAGATTCTTTCCTGATTTTGCTGCTTCTGTAAGTTGTTTCTTAAGAGCGTTTTTACTTGCTGAACCATCGAAGTAAGAGTCAAGACTTTTTAGAGCTTGTTCAGTTGGGGAGAGGTCGATGTTGCTAAACTCATTAATTGCCTTTTCTGCATCTTTAACCCAAGACAACGCAAAACTGCTATCACTTTGAGATAATATGTTCATCTGAGAAGTTATAGTTTCAACCAACCCAGCTAAATCTTGAGATGAATTTGTTATAGAATCAGTAAGTTCATTTCGTCTCTCAATGGTATCTTTGGAAATTTTCTCGCCATTTCTTTCGCTCTTGCTAATTTCTTCGTCTAATTCTTTGAGTTCTGACTTATACTCCTGTAATTCTGATAACTTTGTCTTAAATAAACCAAGGTTTGTAGAATCTCCATCATTACCATAAAACTTATCAGAATCAGATTTTTCTTTAAAAACACGCTCTCCACGTTCGTCAATTTCGAGATGTCCTTGCCCTTGAATCCATTTAATAAATCCTCCAAAGGCACCGTATTCTTCTTTCATCTGTTCAAAATAAGTTTTATTGGTACTTGCTGCTTTTTCAGTAGCAAGAATCATTGCTTGTTTCTTGGCCTCAGTTATTTGTTCTTGAATTGCCAATTGTGCTTCAAGCTGTGAATTAGCAGAAGATATACTATCTAATTCAGCGCGATCAACAAGTGATATTCCGTCATGAGAATTAACGGTTGCTATCATTTGATCTATATCTTTTAGTTCTCCATTTGCATCTTGTAATTCTGTAGAATCTATATTATATTTTGCAGCAATTTCTTGAACCTGATTTTGCTGTGTATTCTTCTGCGATTTTAGCGATTCTAATTCAGAATTCGCATTTTCAAATTCAGACGTAGCTTTTGAAGCTGCTTCCCCTGCTCTAGTCCATCCTGATTGAAGGTAATCAATCGCTTTGTATGTTGCTGTAATAGCAGCAGTGGCAATTAATGCTTTACTTATGAAAGACATGTCTTTAAACGATTGAATGGTTTGTTTCAATCCATTTTTAAAACCATCATCTGTAAAAAATAATTTTAAAATTTTAAGCTGCTAAAAAACACAAAATAATTGTTGGCGTAATTTTTTTGTGTTATAATTAAATTATATTTTAAAGAGAGGATAAAAAGAGAATGAGTTTAATTATATGTCCCGAATGTAAAGGCAAAGTTTCAGACAAAGCAAATACATGCCCACATTGCGGCTATCCTATAAACAAAAATGTACAAAAACAGTATAATATTAAATTTGTAAAAGCTTCAAGTAAAGTGAAAGCAATATCTAAAATAAGTCAAATTACGAATATGAGTATTGAATGCACTAAAAAACTCGTGGATAATAATAAAATAATTATATCTAATATAGATATGGATAATGCAAAAACTATTAAAAATATATTACTAAAGGATAATATAGAAGTTGAAATAGAAGAAAACGATAATTTTGCATCAGAAAACGATCATAACACTTTAATAGATATTAACATCCCCAAATGCCCAACTTGTGGTTCAACCAACATAAGGAGAATCTCAGGGAGCAAAAAAGCAGCGTCAATTATTGGATTTGGTATTTTAAGTAACAACTTAGGTAAGACTTATGAATGTCTAAATTGCAAATATAAGTGGTAATTAATATATCACATCCTTTCTAAAATTAATAATGTGTACTTTTATATACAAAATAGGGTGTCTCTATTGAGGCATCTTATTTTCTATATAAAAGCACTCATTAAGAGTAGAATATTTGTAATATTTTACAATAATATTAGCTTTATATGACAAAATATGATAAAATATAACAAACAATAAAATGTTATTATTCTTGGAGGGAAAATGGAATGGCTCTAATAAAGTGTCCTGAGTGCGGGAAGGAAATAAGTGAAAAGGCGTTTGAATGTCCTCAATGCGGAAAACAATTAAAAGAAAAAGAATCTTCTAAAAAATATTGTTCGGAATGTAAAAATGAATTAAATGATGAGGATATAGTTTGTCCCAAATGCGGCTGTCCAGTTGAAACAAAAGAAACTGGTAATGAAGATGATTCTAAGCATAATAGTAAAAAAATTATTATTGTTATAATTTTTGCAATTGTAATTATAGGTTCGATATTTGGTGTAAAAAAATATCAAGACATTATGGCAGAAAAAGCAGAGAAAGCGGCAGAAGAAGCAGCGGAAAAAGAGCGATTGCAAATATCCGAAGATTATGCTGCTAATCTAGAACTCGTTTCTTTTACAATGATAACAGGAGCCGCTGAAGCAGAAGAAGCTGGAGGATTGATACATGATGTTTGGTATAATACAATTTACGAGGAGTCAGATACGGACACTGATAAATATACAAAAGGTACATATGGATTTAACGATGATTTTAACACATCATTACAAAATTTGTTTTCCGATGTAAATTTTCAATCGACTATTAGCTCAATTGAAACAAACCAAGAAACAGTAAAAGGGTTGATGAAAAAATTAATAAATCCACCAGAGGAATATAATCAAGCATATAATGCGCTTAAGGATTATTATGATTCTTACATAGAACTCACCAATTTAGTAATTAATCCTACAGGTTCTTTACAAACATTTACAAATAATTTTAATAATGCTGATTCAGCAGTTGCAAAATATTATGAAGCAATGAAAATATATATTGAATAGTAATGAGGTAGTAAAATAGCTCTTATAAAATGCTCAGAATGTGGAAATAAAGTTTCGGATAAAGCTACTTCGTGTCCAAACTGCGGTTGTCCGACTAGTGAAAGTATAAAAGAGAAAGAATTATCTTTTTTTGAATTTAAATGCAGAAATTGTAGCGGGACAAAATACACAAGAATAGAAAACCAAGGTGGTGTTTTCCTTATTTGTGATAAATGCGGATATGTAGATGAGATTATCTCAAGAGAGAAACAGACAATCCATCTATCAAGACCTAAATGTCCCAAGTGTGGCTCCACAGCAATTACTGCTGGGCAAAAGGGGTACTCATTACCTGCAGGATTCTTAGGAAGTAATAAAACAGTAAATCGTTGTGCTAATTGTGGTCATACTTGGAAACTAGGAAGGTAGGAGTTCTGTTATGGGAATAATAATTGTTGGGTTTCTATTTTTTGTTTTTCTTTCCGCAAAAGATGGGGATGAAACAGCTCAAAAAATAAGCATTATATTAATAATCATATTTGTGATACTAGCATTAATAAATGATATATGTAAAATATAAGTGATCTGAATTTAAGGTGGGTTATTACAAATGAAAACTCTAATAAAAAAATATAGCTGTTTTATATCTTTATTTATCCTTATCTTTTTTGTTTTATCAACAACATCATTTGCGCATTCAGGAAGAACTGATTCAAGTGGTGGACATCATGACTACCAAAATAAAAGTGGCCTTGGAAGTTATCATTATCATCATGGTTATGGGCCACATTTACACCCCGGAGGAGTATGCCCATATGAAGGAGGCAGCGTAGACTCGTATGTTCCTGCAACGCCATCCGTTTCTATAAGTAATCAACCATCAGAATTATATATAGGAGATACATCTGGCTTCACTTACTCTGTTCAAAATGCAACAAATGATAATGTTAGCGTTCAATCAAGCGATGAAAGTGTAATAAAGGTAAATGAAGATAATTCGCTTACTGCTGTAAAAGAAGGAACAGCAACGATTACAGTCTCGGCATCTGGTGCGAAACAAGATTTTACGGTTACTGTAAAACCTATTCCCGTATCATCAATAGAGATTGCAAATGCGCCAACAGAAATACAACTTGGTAAAACGCAACAATTAGAAGCAAAGGTTTTGCCTGAAAATGCAACAAATAAGAACATAACTTGGGCTTCTCAAGATTCAAATATAATTGAAGTATCAAAAGAAGGAATAATATCAGGATATAGTGTTGGAACAACAGTAATAACATGTACTGCGGACAATGGTGTTAAAGTTGAATTGCCTTTAAAGGTTTATGAGGTATTTCCTGAAAAAATAGAAACTGATGTTGAAGAGCTTGAACTTGAATGTGAAGATTCTGAGTTGATAATAGTAAAAATATTTCCAGGAGATGCCAATAATAAAAATTATAAAATGCAAATAAAAGATGATCGTATTGCTAAAGTTGTTAATAATCATACCATAGAGGCTAAAAATGATGGTAATACAGAGATTGAGATTGTTACAGATAATGGAATTACTAAAAAAATCCCACTTAAAGTATATCATATTCCAGTTGATTCTGTGGAAATAAATGATAATATTAAATATCTATCGTTTCCTTTTTCAGAAAATACAGTTCACAGTTATACTGATTTAAATATAGATGCTACAATAAATCCTAAAAATTCAACATATAACAATCTGAAATGGGAGAGTAGCAACAATAATATTGTGTCTGTAACAGATAATAACTTTGTTATTAAAGGATCTGGAAACGTCGTATTAACCGTAAATACACATGATGGGGTATCAGCATCAATAGAGTTACAGGTTATAGATTTAAACACTACTATTTTGTTAATTGGTGGTTGCATAGTTTTAGGTTGCATCTGTGTAATATTAATTAAACATGTGAAAAAATAAAATTGCTTCTAGTGTTATTCAATCTTCGGCAGAAGCAAGTGGTTATGGTAGATGCAGTAAATGTTTTAAGCTGCTATGAATAATGTAAAAATATTCTCAAGTCAAACAAGCATCAAACCCCAAATGCCCAACCTGCAACAGCCCAAATATAAAGAAGATATCAACAACTTCCAAAGTAACAAATACTGCATTGTTTGGGATATTTGGAACTAAAAGGCATAAGATGTTTCATTGTAATAGTTGTGGGTATGAGTGGTAAGTAGAATAGTTTGCAAAGGAAATCTAACAAATGATAAAAGAGGATATGATTGAAATTATAAATGAAGATGATGAAGAAATTGCTTCTTATAAATTTGACATTTTTACAGAAGGGAAGACTCCAAATATAAAATCGTTAAGGCTTGATTGGGAAGATAAAACTTTACAAATTCCTAAATATCAGCGCAAATTTGTCTGGACAATTAAACAAGCAAGTTTGTTTATAGAATCGTTAATGCTTAAATTGCCAATTCCGACATTAATGTTTATTGTAGATGAAACAAATAACCTTATTATTGATGGGCAACAGAGAATAAAAAGTATTCTCTATTTCATTGGTGCGATAAAATCAGATGAAATCTCTGAAAAAGAACAAAAATTTATAAATTTTAAATTACAAGGATTACCTAAAGATAGTCCATGGGAGAATAAGTCCTTTTCTGATTTTTCTCCAAAAGATAAGAAACAACTTTTAGATACGGATTTAAATATTACATATATAACATTAAAAAACCCAGAAGATCCCAGAGCTATATTTTACATATTTGAACGATTAAATAAGAATGGTACAATTTTAACACCACAAGAAATAAGAAATTGTATATATGCTGGTTCATTTAATGATTTATTGACCGATTTAAATAAATACCCAAATTGGAGAAAATTTCTAACAAATGATTCGGATGCGTATAGGCAAAAGGATGTAGAATTAATTCTTCGTTTTTTTGCGTTATATGACAATCTTGATAATTATAAAAAAGGTATGAAAGACTTTTTATCAGAATATATGTCAAGACCATATATACGTAATATGAATGAAGTTCAAATGGAGAAAAAAAGAGTTTTATTTGAAAAAACTGTTGACGCTATTATTTTAAATTTAGGAGAAAGACCATTTCATGTAAAAAACGGTTTAAATTCTGCTGTACTCGATTCGATTATGATAGCATTTGCAAGAAATTTAAATCATATACCAAATGATATTTTAATAAAATACAAAGAGTTATACAAAAATAAGGAGTATTATAGTTATTGTAGTAAAAGTGCAAATGATGTAAAATCGGTCAGAAATAGAATACAAATGGCTGACGATTATTTATTTGAAAAAGTATATGATATTAATCTAAAAATAATAAAATTATACGAAATTCCTGCGTCCGCCGGTATGGGAAACTTTATTGATGATGAAAATGTTCCATATAAAGAAATTTATACGGCAGAAAGAAGAGCCGATTTTGCATTGAAAATCTCTGGGGATAGTATGGAACCAGAAATTGATGATGGAGATATTTTATTAGTAAAAAAGCAAGAAAAAGTTAATAGTGGTCAAATCGGTGTTTTTATTTATGATAGCGAATTGCTATGTAAAAAATTTTATAAAAACAAAAAACATGCATCGCTTATCTCTTTAAATAAAAAATATAATCCAGTAGATATTTCTTCAAATAGGAGACTTGATGTTGTTGGATTAGTATTAGGGAAACATGAACCTTCCTAAATGCCCAAATTGCAATTCAACAAATATAGAAAAACTTTCTTTTACAAAAAAGGCAATATCAATTGGTGGCTTGGGAATTTTAAGTAACAAAATTGGTAAAACATACCAGTGTAAAAATTGTAAGAGTACGTGGTAGAGGAATAGAATAAAAAGACGCCTTATAGGTGTCTTTTTTAGCAAGCTAATAATTTCTGATTTTTTGTTATGATATTACATTGAGTTACGTCAGAAAAATCACTATCATTTGTAACAATGTATGCATTAAGAGGAGACATACAATATCCATAATACCTGTCATTAAAATCAAATGTGTTAGGATTATCGAATATGTTTTCAAAGTTTATTGTAGAAAATTTACTGTCTATAAAAGTAAAGACTGGCATAATCTGACGAGAAATAATACATCTTATTTCTTGTAATATATCACTATATTCAGTTGATAGTTTAAAGGTGTATTTAAAATAATTTTTATTGTGAGGCCACCTATTTAATGTTGCCAAACGATGAAATTCAGTTTGAATATATGTATTAATAAATTCAGATAATAAAACATCAGTAATGATAGAGAGAGTTTCAAGTTTTGTGTAAACTGAAAAAACTGATATAAGATATATCATTAGTTACTGTGGACAGAGTCTTATCTTAAGGGTTCTGTCCTTGTTTGTATTATAATGCAGTTTTTGAACATGTCAAGGAAGATTGGAAAATCCCGCCCTCCTTGACTGGATTCCTGCTTATAACCCTGACAACCGTTCTTCAAAAAAAATCTCTAACTGCGAATGGATCTGGCCCCAGTCCTGCCGATGACCGGTCCATTTCTTCGTGATGTCCATCATGGCCAGATACAGCATTTTCAGCAGACTGTCATCCGATGGAAATACCGTTTTCGATTTCGTTACTTTTCGCAGTTGGCGGTTAAATCCTTCGATTGTATTGGTTGTGTAAATCAGACGTCTGACAGCCTCTGGGTACTTAAAATAAGTCGAAAGATTTGCCCAGTTATCTTTCCATGATTTTGCTATTTTTGGGTATTTCCCGCTCCATTTCTCATCAAAACTGTCTAGTTCCGCCAGTGCGGTCTCTTCCGTTGGCGCCGCATATACACGCTTTAAATCAGCCATCAGGGGTTTGAGCTCCTTATAGGAAACAAATTTTGTTGTATTTCGTATCTGATGGATGATACACTGCTGGATCTCTGTCTGTGGAAAAACTGCCTCAATTGCCTGCGGAAATCCAGTCAGTCCATCCACGCAGGCGATCAGAATATCCTCCACCCCACGGTTTTTCAACCCATTCAAGACAGAGAGCCAGAATTTCGCACTCTCATTCTGACCAACATACATACCAAGCACGTCTTTGTGGCCTTCCATATCAATCCCAATTGCAATATAAACTGCACGTTTTACAATCCGCCCTTCGTTGCGTACATGATAATGGATGGCATCCATGAAAACAACCGCGTAAACACTCTCCAGCGGTCTTTCCTGCCATTCTTTTACGATGGGGAGGATCTTGTCCGTAATCCTGCTGATTGTGCTGTCAGAGATTCCGATATCATACAGCTCCCTCATATGGCTTTCGATATCGTTTGTTGTCATTCCCTTGGCATACATGGAAATGATTTTTTCTTCCATATCCTGTGTGACTGTATTCTGGTATTTTTTTACGATTTGAGGTTCAAACTCACCTTTCCGATCACGTGGAATATCGATTTCCATATCACCATAGCTGGTATGCATGGTTTTCTGGGAGTGACCGTTTCTACTGTTGTCCGTGTCTTTGTTCCGGTAATCGTATTTACTGTAGCCAAGCTCTTCGTCCATTTCCTGATCCAAGGCTCCTTCTAGAATGATGGACATCATGTCCCGCATAATGGAATTCACATCGGTGCCATTTTTTACTTTCACATCGTTTTCTTTCAGATAGTTGCCCATCATTTCCCGAAGGGCTGCTTTTTGTGGGGAATCTTTTTTTCTTGCCATAAAATAAACCTCCAAACTGAGTAATTTTATCTTACATCAGTTTGGAGGTTTACACAATCTTTAGGATACTCCCTAATGATAATTTGTGATCTTGCATTTATAATCTTAGTGATTAAAACAGAATAATCATAAACTAAATCAGTCGCATATCCACCGTTTGGATAAAAAGTATACATTAATATGTTACAATCTAAAAAATATTTATCCGATTCCTGTGGTTGATGTGAGGATATATTTATTACAGACATAATTAGCCTCCTATTTAGTCAAACTATCATCTAAAACTGATTGTATAATTTGAGGTTTTGAATAGAAGTCTTTTGCCCTATTAATTACTCGTTTAAGTATAAATAAATCCTCTTTGCCAAGATTTATTATTTTTAGATTCTCATTTAAAAACTCACTTGTATAATCCTTATATAATGTTCCAATTGCATTATTTAAAAACGTAGAAAGTATAGTGGTCATATCCGAAAAATCAATATAAACTTTTTCTTGCTGGCTGAAACCACCAATAATTAATTTATAAATTTCATCCCCTTGCTTCATATCTGTAGCCCTGTCACCTACGTAGTCAAGAACACGTATATCCATATTTTACCTCCTAAAATATATTTTCTGTGCTTAAATCTTCTTTATATTTATAATATGAAGAGTCATCTTGGTCTATTTCTATATTAATTACTGTTCCTGGAAAACTATATTTGAATTTTTTTTCACAAATCACCTTTTTATTTATTTCCCAAAATTCGTCACCTGAAATAATCTGATATTTTCCATTATTATGGTAAATAAATTCTTGCATTAGAGATAATCCCATCCCACCAGAATTTGTTCGTTTTGTTGAATTTTCGGGTTGTACTGCCCAAGATATATTATTTTCAGGAAGTGTTCTGTTTTCATCTATAAGAAAAGATTTTACATTTTCGCCTATTGTGGTTCCCAAATTAACTATTGTAAAATCCATTTTGTGGTGTTGATAATAGTATTGACCACATGTAAATACTTTATTACATCCACCATGAATTTGTGCATTTCCAAACAATTCTTGAATAAAAATACTTAAATCTTTTTTTACGGAATTATCCATTTTAGGAAAATATCTTATAATTTCAGCATCTATGTAAGAGCCAAAACCATATGTATCACTAGAATTAAAAACATTAAAAGGAACAACAGTTTCGTTTGGTTTAGGTCTGTATTCCATATTAAAGCAATATTTTGCAAAACCATTTCGTATAAGGACCTTATGAAGTGGACAATCAAGTTGATTATCATACATGCTTTCAATTCTATACATCTTATTGCCATAAATTACATATGCATATAAGACAGGTAATAAATTTGAATCAAACCATGTATTTTTTCTAAAGCTTATAAGAATTTTATTTATGTTCTTGTCGAAATAACAATTAAATAATGATAATAATTTCTCGTAACTTTCAAATGTACTATGTATCGCCTGTGGGATAAGTATAGTATTAATGCTTCTTTGTTTGTTCAAAATCTTTATATTTCCTATCATCTATTTTGTGAATATAAGTATATCATAAAATTTATTTATTTACAAGAAACATGAATTTACGTACAAAAATATCTTCACCATATCTTCACAGGCTGATTATTGCGTAATTGTATCAGGGGATAGTATGTATCCATTGTATGAAGGTGGAGATATTTTATTTGTTGAAAATACAAAAGCTCTTAAAAATAATGACATTGGTATTTTTGTACATGAAGATGATACAGTCTGCAAGCGATATTGTTTGAAAGATGGTTCTAAAATTTTAGTATCTGAAAACAATGAATATGAACCGAGAGAAGTTTTACCAAACGATTCCTTTGAAATTAAAGGAAAAGTGATTGGAAAGTATCATGTAGATTGAGTTTATCCCCAAATGCCCAACCTGTGGTTCAATAAATAACTCCTTTACGTAGAAAGGTCAGAAAATGTCTCTTATAAAAAACGATGAATATAGATAATATTATAGAAATAACGACAAAATTTTATACATATACTTTCAAGGAACCTGTAGAAAATGTAAATATTTTATGTACAAATAATTTAATTAATGATATAGATTTATTCATCGAATCTAATAATCCTAAACCAACAGATACAAATGGATTATTCATAGAACCTAATAGTATTAGTAGTATGTCAACGATTTTGATTAATTATCAACAGTTTTTAAGGCGCTATCCTGATTCTGCAATTGCAACAATATTACATGAATTAACACATTTTTCTGACTATCAAAAATTTGTGAAAGAATATTGTAATAATGATTGGTTAATTGTGCGAAGACATATGCTTTTCCCTGCTTTTTATTATTGGTCTGAATATCATGCTCGAATAACTGAGATAATTTATATGCGCATCCTACTTTCAATAATTGACAACACCTATGAATATGATGAAGAAAATATTAGTATAGAAATGTTGGAATATCAAATCCCAAGGTATAATCAAGAAATAGAAGCATTAATTAAAAATGATAATATAACTTTGGGTGATATTGTTATATATTGCGCAAGATTTTATGTATGCAAATTATATATTCATGATATATTTTTAGATAAATATATTCCCCCAGAACTATTGAAATACTCTTTTAATACAATTGATTTATACCATTTCTTAGAACCATTGCAGTCTTATGATGTAGCAACGAATTATTTTATCGAGTTGAAGAAAATAATTTTGGATTATTGATAACTTCTTTTATTTGTTTTTCAAGTTGTTTTCTGTAAATATTTATATTAAATGAATTAAGATTATGATTTAATCTATGGATGTCCTCGCTCTTAGAATTTACAGTCAAGTAACGCCAGTAGATATCTTTTTTAATTTGTTTCTTATTATACTTCAATAAAAATTCTCCTGTTTAGATGCATCTATCAATTATGATTGTAACTGTATAACAGTTGATTCAAAGCCTCATGAGGAAGATCCATTAAAGAATTATAGTAATCCCCTTTATATATATAATGTCCGTCTGTATCTATACAATAGGGGAATCCCATAATCATATTGTAGATTATTTTAATATCATGTAATGAAGATTTATTTTCGACAATTAACAAATCAATTATTTTGTCCGATATTTTTTTATATTTATGAAACTCTATTTTTGTCACTTATTCATCTCCTTTCAGAAAGGGGGTCATATATTAAATTATACAGGCTCAATAGATATACATTGCCAAATTAACTGATATTTCTTTTTATGGTGTTCAGTTGCTAGAAAAAATACGTCCAGAAACTATATGGGAAAAGACTAAAAATATAGCGCAGTCAATAGGAAATCATTCATTAAAATTTATTGAAGATACAGCTCAACAATGTGCAGTTGCAGCAACTACAACATTAATTAGTAATCTTACAAATAGCAATAAATAGAATAGTGATAACACAGTATCCATGATTAAAACGACAAAAGACTACGAAAAACTCGCAGTCTTTTGCCCTGTCATTCCTAAACTCATGCTAAAAGCAATCGTTTATCTCCTTTCTTGCCATACCTGTCGGCTAATGGACACCCATTTCCGTTTGATATGATATAGACTAAGCTAATGGACACCCATTTCTTTATCTATGCAAGAATTATATCAAATATACAATAGTGTGTCAACTTATTAGAATAATTTTACAATTCCATATGTTTCAATATCATCTTTATATCCATATATCTTTGGTTCGATAATATTCCATATATTATGTTTTATTGTATCGCGATTGATATATCTTATACAATTATATACCGTCAAATCTGCAATTTGAAGACCAATACAATTTTCTTCTTTTACAAGGAAACTTGTAGTCGTAATATAATTATCAATTGCGTTTGATTGATAAATATTTGTTCCATGTTTCAATATATGAAAATAGTATTGCTGGATTTTTCTGTTTTGTGTTTCTTCTCTTGCCTCAAAAATTATACTTCCTCTAGAATTGTTTTTAAATAGAAAGTGAATGTAATTATTAATTATAGTAGAAAAAAGCAACTCATAACTATCATGACTTATTGTTTTAGGGAACTCTTTATTATATTCTTTTACATTAATATATGAAGAAAGAATTTTAAAGTTTGTGTTTTTTAATCCGATCCGTAAATTTTCCCAAAAATCATGACACATATTTGGATCGCTACACATGCAAGAGAAATCATTTTGTTTTTTTATTATATCAGTGTAATGAAAAATAATATAAGGATTTCCTAATATGGTTTTGCATTTTAGAATATTAGGTATTAGTGTATTTTTATATTCTTTCCTTGATATAACAATACCACCTAGTGTGCTGACCGCATTATATCTGGCGAAACTCCGTAGAATATTCGCTCATCTGCAAGGCGGATTTTCGACGGCGTAGCGGTGGCTACGGATAGAAAATCCAACGCGGCAGATGGACGGATAGGCAAGGAGGTTTGATTGAATATAATGCGGTCAGTACACTAGTAATAAATATGGATTATATTTAGTTACACTACTCTCATCTAAAAATAAAATATACTCATCCATATAATTTCTCCAATCGCCATTATTATAATACATTATATAACAATATTAGACAAAAGAATAGATGGAACCTGTGTTTGTGCCATATATCATGAGATTTCATCAATATAATCAGATAGATATTCTTTCATTTCGAGATATTGGTCACTCAAAGGCAACTCATCTGGGTCAATTTTGTTATATTCTTCAATAGAATATTTTACATCTTCATCAAAACCCCTATTTGCAATTATTATTTTTCTATCCTTAAACGCACTAAGCACCGTAATTTTATTATTTAAAACATCTAAAAGTGTATCGGTTGGTATTGGGACAATAATCCAAGATTCTTCGTCAATCAAATCATCGCACAAGCATAAATATCTTATATTGTTTTTATCAACGCATATAAATAAAATTGGAATATTCTCATAAGAAAATAAGATTTTTTCAAGTTGTAACGAATCAATAACCGGAACTTTTTCAAAATATATTTTATTCATTTTCCCTCCCAGTGGTATTATTTTCGCTTACATTTATTATTTATATATTCTCCATCAAAAAAAATTTCTATATAAACAATTTACTATTTTAAAGGATATTAAAATAAGGCCAGCACAGAAGCCAGCCTTATTTTGGGATTTATAGCAATTTGTTTGTATGTATTTATTAAAAAATGAATAAAATAAATGAAAGATAAGTTGTAATAAATTACTCCTTCTTTTCCCAGTGTACTAAATCATCAAGAGAAACATCTAACTCGTCAGCTATGTCACATAGAGCATAGATATTAGGAAGCCGTTCCTCTAATTCATATTTAGACAACGTGCTCCGATCAATTCCTAATTTATCAGCCAACTCTTGCTGGGATAGATTTTTAGATTTTCTGATTTGTTTTATGCAAATATTTACAGAAACATCATTTTTTAACATAATCATTCTCCTCATATATTCAATAGTTTGAGCTTATATTATAGACAATGTAAATGTTAAAATCCATTTGTTTTATTATAGGCATCCTGCAAATTACTAAATATGATGGGAGAGTAGTGGTTTATGCTTCTAAGA
Source organism: Lachnospiraceae bacterium (assembly GCA_910574185.1). GTDB lineage: Bacteria > Bacillota > Clostridia > Lachnospirales > Lachnospiraceae > Claveliimonas. Next base: position 268,700 of record CAJSZQ010000001.1, on the reverse strand, counting down.
GAATGCACTGGTACTTTTTCTTATCAGAGTACACGCGCATAAGCTCTGTCAATGTTTCCTGGTTATTCCCATATAATTCATCATGAATCTGTGAATATATTCCAGATCTATCAATTACTAAGAGTCTCCATGTGTTCTTATTAAATATAACTTGGCTCATGTGGCACCTCCATTTGTTTTGATGAGGATATTATAACACATGAGGTGTCCGATAAGTGGGACAGTAGTGAAAGAGTGGATAAGAAAAAGCAGGAGAGTAGTTATGCACTACTTAACCTGCTTTTTTCTTAATTTAAATTATTGAACAGCACATTTTTCGGAACTTCTCCATTTTTTTAATATTTCATATATTTCAGAGTCGAATGTGGATGAAACAGCTATTTTATCAATATATTTTAGGTCAGCTTTTTCCATTGTAAGTATTTCTGAATACATATTAGAGAGTTTGCATCTTTCAATGTCATTAATATCAACAGATAAAATTGCTTCCATAATATCATATCTGTTAATGGTTGGGTAAATATTTTTTCCTGTTTCTTTCTTACTTGTAACATAGTCCTGTGTGGTTAATAAAGCATTCGACATTTGGTATAAATCCTCCATTTTTTTATATTATATTTATTATTTGTTCTAAATCATATGTTTTATCAATACGTTTGCACATTTCACAGTAATCATATATGTATTTTTCAATAATATCTCCTAAGTTAAGATATGCTAAAGTTATTAAAATATCTCCTTTTATTTTATAATAATCTTTATGTACTGATATTCCAAATGATATTAATGGAGTTTCTCCAGCGTGGAATTTAGGAAAAGTAAATGTTACATAATCTTTCCAAATTTTATCATTATTACCTTTAAAATTTTGTTTTATATTTAATGATTTTATCAATGGCGCATGTAATTTACTTGAATAATATATTAACCCTTTATATATAGGGATAGGTGTCATTTTGGTTGTCCAATCAGATGATAAATCTATATTATCATCATTATCAGTAGATGCTATTAGCCCTAAATAACTATCACCTTTGGAGGCTCTAAAATGAACTTTTATTCCTACATTTTCTGTAATATATGTCTTAGTATATGCACATATATCCATTAAATACATTCTTAGTAATTCCAACTTTTTTGACTCAGGCATTTTTTTATCTAATTCCTTATATGTAATTGAATATTTTTTCTTTGCTTTAATCAAGGATTGCTCCATCATTGTTCTAAATATATTTATAGATCTATAGCATTTAGGAATAGTGTCGATGATGCTTTGCGTGATCGGAATCTGAGTTAATTTTAGGTTCTTATAAAGTTCCATGTATAAAGTATTGGTATTACCTTCAAATAAATCATTCCTTTTTTTGCTCGTTGTTTTTGGATTCGCTTTTTTATATTCAGGAAACTTGTCATCAAGTAAATCTTTGATCATATTGACTGCTCTAGTACATCCTAGGGATTGATTCTTGAATCCAGTAGCAATTGGTTTTCCATCTTGTGGAACACGGTTATGTTTAAAAAAATCTAAAGTTTCAGATAAAACAGATTCTTGAAACATAACTGGAATTACAATACATTCACCTTTCTTTTCTCTTTCTATAGCTTTTTCTAGCTCTATTTTCATACAATAGTAAGAAGCTAAATAACTATCTGTAATAAGTAACAAAATTATATGTGATTTTGATAAAGAATTTGTTACATTTTTATCAATGTTTTCACCAGCTCGTATCATTCCATCATGCCAAGATTCAATATTATAAGATTGTTCTAGAGCACTTAAAGATTCTAATAGTTTATCTTTATATTTTATGTTTTTATGTGAGTATGAAATAAAAAAACGTAATTTTTTTGCTTTACTCATGACATGAATCTCCTATCATTAGTATATTTCTATTATACATCAAAAAAAGATTTAACAGTAGTAAAAAATATTTTATTGAATTTATACAAAAAAATGTAAGAGATATTGTGCATTTTTGAAGATAGTTTAGAATGTAAAAAAAAATTAATCATAATAGTGATAGTTTAAAACATTTCTGGAATTACGATGTGTTATTTTTCATTAAATTTAACGAATTTTTAAGGTCTTTGGAATACAAACTTTTGTTACCTTTCAATTTAGGATTAAATCTCATTATCATCCACATAATCTGCAATCATCCCGAATTGCCTGATGACATAAAGTATATAACAAGCATGGAAACCAAAGACAAACACCAAACTAATTGATTCGGTTCTTTATTAAACTCTCTTTGTAAAAGTAAATTTTTATTATTTTCCTAATAACCGCGGAAATACACGGAGCGGTTTACCGCTATTTCCCATTGTCAGAATCAAACAGCATCAGGGATATGCTGTGCCAAAAACAATTTGTAAAAATTGCACTGATTAACGGCCTCTAACTTAGCCGGAAGTTTTTTCTAGTAGTGTAGAATAACTCTCTACAAAAGATATATAAAAGAACTTACAAACTTTCATATATCACTATACCTTAAAAGCATTTTCAATAAGGTAGAAAATACTTTGAGAATCGGTAGTCGTTGAACATCCATTCTCATTCATTATTTTAGTCCCGTTTATAGGGGTTATATAATTAGACATGCATCTTGAGAATGTGTGCTGCTGATTTTCACCTTGTTAATAGCACTTAGGCATACATCATGTTTGCACACGATTTACCATATGCTGAATATTCTGTTTTTTCTGCCTTTCGCACATATACGTATACCATTACTGATTCCGCTTTAGTAGAATATTCATGAGTGAGTTCCAGCAATTACTCCTCGTTGGTTTATTTTAAAACTCCCAAACACATAGACTTGTAATTTGAACCATTTTATCATTTCCTTGCCTATGCTAGACCAGCTTAAAAATATAGGAATTTTAAGCACCTTTGGTGATCTAAGTTTGTAAATAATTTTACGCCTCCAATAGCACCTAATATAAGAGGAACAGTACCTCCTACGTCTACTATTTGTGTTAATACATTTAATAGCCCAGTTCCTGCATCAATTGCTCCTTTAAGAAAATCAGAAGACAATGCAGTAGTAGACAATTCTTGGAACTGTGCTTTGAATACATCAATAGAGTATTGCATTGATTTTTGATAGTTTTTTAGTTCCTTCTCGGCTGAACCATCAGCATTTTCAGCAGTCTGTGTAGCTTCTCTTGCTGTATCGAAGTTATTCATTAATGCAGAAATAATATTTCCTTGGCGTTTTCCAGCAATTAGTTCGGTTACACTTGCCTGCTGAATATCTGTAAGATTTTGCCATTTACTAGATAATTCATCCAGAATATCATAAGTTGATTTGAAAGTGTCCTTGTCTTTCATAATATCAACGCCGGTGAGAGCCATGATTTCTTCTTGTAATTTAGCGGTTGATTCGACCATACCATCGGTATCTAAACCAAGTTGTTCCATTTCAGTTTCCGCACCGCGAATTCTCATGGAAATTGTCTTAAAGGCTGTCCCGACACTATCTGGATCTTGCACTACCTCGTTAGCCGCAGTCACCAGTCCGATGGTTTGTTCCATTGTGTTTCCAGCAGCATACATAGAAGAAGCGGATCTTTTCAGTGATTCTCCAATACCGTCACTGCCAATTGCAAAAGTATTTCCAACTTCATTAAATGCATCTACTATATGATTTGCTTCTTCAGCAGTCATTTTAAATCCTTGTAGAGTGCTAACTAGACTCTGAGAAGCTGATTCCTGCGTCATATTATCTCCAACACGTTGATATAAAGTTGTCAAATCAGCTAAACTTTTTGAATCTTCAAGCGTATATCCAAGTCTATTCCAATCTGCAGCACTGCTTATCACATCACTGATTACAGCACCATACTTTTTAGCGCTTACAGCAGCGTGTTCAAAATAATTATTAAGCTGTCTGTCACTCGCATCACTTACTTTTCGCAGTTCAGTCATAGCAGTATCGACTTCTAGAGTTGCATTTGCCATCCGCTTTAACAAATAAGGTATTCTTTGAATCGCGCCATATGTAACAGCAAATTGACCAATCTGTTTAAAACCACGTCCAAGTTCAGTAAAAATGCTTTTCCCGGTTAATCCCTCAGCAGAAATAGTTGCTTTCAAATTTTTAAATTGATTGTCAAATTTGGATTTCTCAGCAACAGTAGTAGCTTGTCGATATTGATTTTCTAATACTTTTAATTCGATTCCATATTTCTTTACTGCTTTAGAATTTTCATCATAATACTTTTTAACCGCATTGGCTGATCTTTCTGCTACGCCAATACCAAGCGATTTTGATTCGGTATTGCGAATCTGGGTCATTATATTTTCAAATCGCTCTGCAGCTAATGTTATATTGGAAAAGGATTTCACTATTTCCGCATCATTCAATGAAAATGGATTATTAGAATCAAAGTGATGCCTTAATTTAGTCAGGGTATTATTGTATACTTCTGCTTCTTTTCGTGCTGAATTTATTAGTTTACTATCTTGTCCTGAATAAGTATCAAGTTTTGCTGTCATGGAAGACGACTTAGCATCATAAGAACCATTTAGAACTTTATCTCTAGTCTTTGCAATAATCTTGGCGTACTCTTCAGCTTGTCTTGCAGATTGAATTTCTAATTCCTGATAATAAGCGGACATTTGTTTCTGTATATCCGATTTTTTGCCAATTGACTGATATGCTTCTTTTCTTGGGCTATAATAAGAGTCAGCTTCTTTCTCCCTAATATTTGAAAGCTTCTTTTGTTCTTTTAGGTATTCTTTCTTAGCTTTTGTTTCAGTAGCAATCCTGGCTTTTGCAGCTTTTATAGCATTCTTATCTACGTCATCAGTATTTAATTCTGTGAGTTCTTTTGAAAAATTTTTATTCAGCCGCTTTGCTTCTTTGACAACTTTTTTCTCTTGTTTTATCCAGTTATCATAAAAATTATCAGGATTAATTTTTACATTTTTAATAGGATTGTTGATAACACTTTGTATTTGCTTTCCGATATTTTTGCTATTCAAGTTCTTTCTATCAATCTCAATACCTATTTTAATATTTTTATTTTTCAATGCATTTATCTGTTTTTCTATTACATCCAGTTTTTCAAAGCCGGATAATTTTGCTTGTATATCAACACTATAATCGGCCATATAACCACCTCGTTTCTCAAATAAAAAAAGAGTTGTTGCACCAGAAATCAAAAAATCTCAGATGTAACAGCTCTTTTTATAATATAATTAAATCTACTTACCAAATTCTTTATTAAAATTATTATTTGCAGCTTTGATAATATCTTCAAATGCTATTTCATCATAACTTGAATCGCCAACAACACCATATGTTCCTGTCATTGTTGCCCCCAGAACTTCACCGCCAGTAAATGTTCCATCACTATAACTAATCTGGTCGCCTTCGTATCCAGATTTCATATATGCGGAATCTCCATTTATTTTGGGCGACGGATTATTCTTTGCTCTAGGGAGAGTATGGGTTCTCTGTCTGGCAGGATTCCCCTGAGAATAAAATACATCAAAAGAGATGTCAATAATATTTTCAGCGTCCTGATGAGTATTATTCATAGCATTTGCCAATTTCCTCTGACAGTCTTTATGTATTTGACTTAGTTTCGTAACATCACCTCCGTTGGTTTTTCCATAGAAAAAAGTTGTTTTATTACATATACTTTTTAGTCTTCGTAAAAAGCGCATTCTTTCATTAAGAACAGATTTCGGTATTTTTCAGATGCTCTTATTTCGATTCCTTTTAAAACTCCTGTAGGAGTTATTGACAGATTGCGTGTTTCTTGAATGATTATAAGTTCCTTATTAATAAACCAATTCAATATTTCGCGTAATTCTCTTATTTCTGTTTCTTGCATATCTACAGCTACATTAGTTTTTTTTAGCATATTAAAAATATTTATATATTTAGTTGCGAATTCTGTCAGACCATTATTTATTTTATTCCAATATGTATATTTTTCTTCTAGTTGTTTCACATTATCAATAAAATCATCAAATGCTATTATAGGACACACTGCATCTATTGCTGTTGCAAGAACAGGAAATATTAATTTTAAAGAGGGAATCTCCGATATTTTAACAGCTTGTAATAGATTTAGAGGGATTGGTAGCTTTGAAACTTCCATACCAGAATGACATAATGGAATAACATTTATTCCTCTTACCCATCCGGCTCCAGCTTCAAAATTTATCCATGGACGTTTGACGGATTCTGGACTGCACAAAATTAATTCAATTGCACAATTTTTTAATGCATCAGTTATATTATCTAGCCATCTAGATCCACTAGCAACACTATCTTTATCAGAAGAAACAAAGACTTCTAACATCCCTAAGAAACTATCTTCAATTAAATGTTTTAATTCAATTGCTAATTCTTTCTCTTCAGTTATATGTGATATAAATACTATTGGCTTTTTCATTTTTGGCATTCTCCTTAAATTTTATAGCACTTATATATTATCACAAATATTGAAAAATGTCACTTAGTGTCAAATTTGTTTTTGATATATTCTTTTTTTCATCAGTGTAATATATGTTATCATTAAAAAGAAAAAAACAATAACCTTCATTTATAGCTTTATCGGCCATCTTTGCTAATGTACCAGTGTATACTTTGCAAGTTGTATTATATATAAATTTTGCATTCATATATATCATCCCTTCTTTTGATAAAAAATTTATGTGATAAAGAAAGAGTATTGAATTATGATAAGTATTAAAGCATGAGTGCTAGCAAACATATTAATTCAGAACCATTCCCCATACCTGCTGCGTACAGCTTCCGTACATGAAATCCGAATTTTATCTCCGTCCATTTCGATATACATTATTCCCTCATAACCACATCCCTGAATACCTTCCCCGTCAATTACGATAGTACCATTAAAAACTCCATGTGGTTCCCAGTCTGGATTTTTAATAGTCAAGGGAACAGGAACTTTTTGAGAAGTTTCCTTTTCTTTAGATTTGAGTTCTTTTATGAAAGCGATAGTGAGGATAAGCACCAGAAAACATATAACACCAAATATAGTATAAATTTTCTTTTTCAAGCTATCACTCCTTAGCATTTTTATCGGAAACAGAATTTTTTACTTTATTATTCTTCTTTTGTTTCTCAGGAGATTTCTTCATTTCTACAATTTTATTATTCAATTCATGGATTTTCTTATTTGCTTCAGTTATTTCCTGGTTTCTTTTATGCAAGTCACTTTCTCCATATTTTTTAATCATTGCATCCATTAGGGAATCAACATTAAATGTTTCTGCAAATTCCTTTTGCGTTTCTGGTGTAATTAGTGAGTTTAGTTCTCTTTGCTCATCAATCCAGTTATTAAAATTCTCAAGTGTAGATTTTTCCATTTCAGCCTTTTCGTTTTCTGCATCCAACAATTTTGAAAGCTTATATGCCATAATAGAATGGTATTCATTTTGAAGCCTTGCAATGTTTTCGGATTTTCTATATTCAACAATATCATTTACCTGTTCCACTAGAGTATTAAATAGATTTTGCATCTCTAAAAGCTTGTTTTTGGGTACTCCATTTATACAAATAGTACCAAAAACTATGCCGCTTACTAGAGATAAAACATCAGGATCATTCATTACAGAATTGTAAATGTCTTCATCTTCATCAAATTCAATTCCATCTATTAGATTTTGTGAAACAGCAATAATTTTCCCTATTTTAGAGAGATAAGGAGTATATTCTGTGCGAGAGTTCCCATATTCGTCTTCAAGCTCTGTAAAATAAAAACTGGCTACCGTTTCGATTACATTAATTTTGTCAATGGTACTAACTGTATTAATATCTTTAATTTTCAAATTGGTTATCTTCATTCATCTTCTCCTTTTGAACAAAAAAGAGAACCTGTTTTCACAGATTCTCCATTCTTAGTTAATATAAGTTATATTTATTTCAATAATAATTCTTTAATTTCATCAATTGACTTCCCGGATTCTACGATCATGGAAGTGAGTTCTTTGATTTCAACTTCTTTTTTTTGTATCTCGACCATTTTATCATAAGTAACTTTATCTTTTTTCAACTTCTTAAGAGTTGCTTTTTCCTCTTTTAACTCAGATGAGAGAGTTGCAATTCTGTCTTCGGATGCTTGGATTAATTCATCATAATTCTTTTCTTCAACCTTTTTTCTTCTGGCCATGTTTCATGTCCTCCTTATAAAATATATATTAAACATATCATTTATAGGTGGAATAGTAAAGATATAGATTGAAAAAATTAAAAAAATTATTTAACATCAGGATTATATATTGCAGTTATCCTAAAATCCACTTAAATGTGAACGAGCTATTTGGGGTTATAATAGTTATTACTGAGTTTTTAAAATCGTAGCTTTTAATTGTTACTTGCGGACTTGTGTTAAATAATTTCATTATTGCTTTATGAGAATTTACAGCCCAGTTATTCGCATTAAGGTATTCCTTAATTTCCAAATCCGTCATGCCGTAGTATCCTTAAGAAATTTTTCTATATCATATCTATAATTTACTTTCAGTTTCTTTTTTTGAATTATAACCGGATGGCACCACTCAAACATATCATTCTCATTAAACGATTTTTTTTGTATCTTCTGTATCATTCTGCAAAATTCATCAATTGATAAAAAATATGTTGTACCCGATTTTCTGAAATCCAGAATTAGACCACTGATTACATTTGGGAAGGTTGCAAATTTTTTAAGCGATTCTATTTGATGATAATGAATGCTCCCTTTTTCTTCCTTTGTCCGTTCAAATGAGCAGGAACCTTCAAAAGTCTTTAGTTCAAGTGCGTACAATTTACCAGCATCCCCATTAAATAACATATAATCACAGGGGCTATGCTGACTGAATCTTAATTTATTATTCATATTAAATGACTGTGCAGCATCTGGAGGTTTATAGGTTAATAACCAGTCTGGGCAACTGGTTTTGAAGTTATGTTCAAAAATCTTTCCAATATTCTTTGTTATACTTGTCATCTCCATTCTTAATTAAGGAAGTGGGAGAGTGGTTCAACCTTGCACTTCCCACTAAAAATGCCCTTACTTATTGGTTGAACAGTAATAAGTAAGGGCATTTTATATGATTAGATTTACATGTAATTTAATGAGGAATTAAGAACCCTGTTCTTTTTTGTCTTCTAAATAATTTAGTACAGAGTCAGACAATTTTTCCTGCTCGTCAATTGCTGGAAATAGCAGTTGAACATTTTTAGGTGTATCCAGAGACGCATATATTTCAACGCCCTTATCTAAGAGATTAGATAACTTTTCTAGTGATTTTTCTAATTTCCCACGTTGTTCTCCGTCTTCTAATGGAGCAATCTCATTTTCAAGAGAAGTTGTTACTTCATTCATATAATGCTTTTTTAGTGTATCAAAAATCTCTTTTTCACCCTTTGCTAAATCGCTTTTTAACTGAATAGACTTTAAAGCTTCTTCCTGTTCTTTTATAGAACAATAATGGGACTTTAATATCATAGCTTTATCTACAATTTTTGCAAGATTGTTTAAAATATAAAATAATGCAGAGGCACCAGCAGACACTTCTATAACAAAAGTCAACCAATTAGAACCAACATCTACGGAGGAAAATTTAATGGTTTCGTCTTTATGAAGTAAATAAGGACATTGAGAAAAGACAAAATCAATATCATTTAAATATTTTATATATTCTTTTAAATCCTGGCAATTGGGGATTTTAATATCAATTCCTCTTTCTTTTTCTGGTATATTCATTGATGTGTATAACTCTATAATAGTGTCAATTCTACAGATCAGATTGTTATTAGCACTAATAAGATTATTTCTAGTTTGTGTATCTATGGAGGGTCTTGGCTGGCTTCTAATAAATACAGGTATAAGTTCATATAGTTTATCAGAGATATTTTTAAAAATTGGGATTGTGCGCAAGCTTTTAAGCGCGTTCGTGTATTCATCCCAATCTTCAATATAATATACATTGTTCTGTTCCGTATTCTGTGAGACTTTTAAGTTTTTGAAGACTCCGGCTAAATTATTACATATATAATATGTATTGTATAACTTCAATTCGTACACCGCCTTTATTGGTATTTTTACCAATTATATCACCTCCACATTGTTTTTTTAATTGATACATAATATCAAAAATAAAAGAGCAATCCCAAATTGAAAAATTGCTCCTTTAAACTATTTTGTATCTTTGATTATTAATTTTGTTTCAACTGGTATGACAGATAAATGATTAATGCAATATTCATATTTTGCATCCCCACTATGGTTTCCTCCAACACTTTTATATGCTTCATGAAGGTTAGTAAATTCATCAACCTCGTCTTCTGGAACTCCTTTAATAGATATATAATATTTATATTTATCATTTATTTTATCTGCTAATACTTCTCTCTGGGCAATCATTAAATTATCTATTTGCTTGTCTTTATCGGAGTTTGTTTCAATAATTTCTTTTATGGATTCGGATAATTCTCTTTGGATTTGTAGGGACTGTTCTCTATCATGTAATCGGTTTTCAGCAAATTGTTTAATATCATTTTGAGTTTCAGAAACAGTGTTTTTAATATCAATCATAAATTCAGATAACTCTTTTTTAATACGACTATCGTGAACAATAGATTGTTTAATATCTTCCTCATGTTTTTTTTGCAACTCAGAAAGTCCCTTTGATGTTTGAATTAACAAATCATGTTCTTCGCGTTTTTTTCGCATCCATTTAGTTTCCAACCCAAGTTTATCAAATATCCATTCAAAAATAGATACGATAGCCTTCAATCCAATCAAAGCGGTAAATGAAGTGATAAAAAGAGAAGAATAATCAAGTGTTGTTAATACTTTTATTTGTTCCATTTATTTATCACCTTAGAGTAACATATCCCTCTTTCATTTCATAAAGGGCTGTTCCAATCAAGCTATCAAGATATTCATCAAAATCACTATTTGCAGCTTTTAGTCCCTGATATACAGAAGTAGAAAGAGCACTGATAGCTTTTGCTTTTGCAAGATTCTTTACTTCTTCCTGCTTTTCATATGTCCATTCATCAGTTCCCTTGATATCTTTAACGACGGTCTCATACACATCACGTACGGCATCCGAAACATTCCTGTATAGAATATCTGTATATTTATCAATCTTCTTTATTTTAGCATAATCATTAATTTGTACACCAACATATGTAATAATTGGCAATAAAACCACTGTCCATACTGTACTAATAAATTGATTCCAGTCGATTCCTTTTAATACTTCATTCATATAATAACGCTCCTTCATCGTAAAATATTTTGTTGAGAATAGAACTCAAATAATGCTTTAAATAATTTCTTGTTCTTCGCATACTTATAAGTAGAAATTCCGTTAATATCTTTTACAAAAGAATATCGCACACCATGTTCAGTGAGCCAAATAACTTCTGCAGGATACTGTGTCTGATATTCTTTATCAAATTGCTTAAATATAATTTCCTCCTATCCCAAAATCGTAAAAAATAGGGGTAAGATAAAAAATAGAATGATCTTTATACTTACCCCTAAACAGTTCTAACACTCAGTATATCAATCACTCTAACTCTGTTTCTTTGTACGTTTTGTTCTTGTATTTTGTTTATCAATTTCTTTGTTAATTTTTTCTACAGTTGCATGAATACCAATTTCTTCAATATCCTCTGCATAATCCTTCAGTTCTTTTTTTGTTGCTTCGATAGCTTTATCTATAGGTGTATTGACTATATCTTTCACTTCATCAGGACTCATATCAGTTCTTTCAGGAAGAAGATTTACATTATCTCCGTTAGCTCTTGCTGCGAGAACCTCTTCAACATATAAGTTATAATGTTCTTTACAACATGCCATGGATCGCCAGGACTGCGAAGCGTCACAATGAGGGCAGGCGTAATATTCTTTTCGTCCTCCATCGGCCCCCAGAGTGCATTTACTATATTTACATTTATGATTTGCTTTCATTTGATTCCCTTTCTGTTAAAAAAGGACTGCCAGTATATGACAGTCCTATGTAATCCGAATTGATTAAAGTTCAGTTGCATCATCTTCATCGAATACAATAAAATCCCAAAGAATCTTTGTAGCAGTAGAAGAACAGCCACCAGATAATGCTTCAAATTCCATATTCTGCACAGATGGATCTGTACCAAACTGCATTTCAAAGTTTCCAGAAGCTTTTGCTTTTGGATAAATTACCTTACCGTAATAAGACTTTTCTGTACAAATATCCTTTGCGAAGACATCTGCAATCAGCATTCCAGTAGCAGAGAATTTGTTTTCAGCATTTGTAATCTTCTTGGCATCAGTAACTTCAATATCATAAAATGTATAAATTGTTTCGTTTGCGGTAAAGGCCCCTGTAGGCAGGGTAATTTTCTTAGTTGCAGGATCATATTTAAATGCATCTGCACTTGCATTTGCGGCAATCGGATAAGCCTTCCCTACAGTACCATCAGTATTTCTCTTATAAATAAACTTAATTTCATTACCAACGTTTCCAATTGGTTTAATTTTCACATCAGCACTTACGCCATCAGCAGTTTCTAATGTAAAGAAGTGATTTGGTACGATAGTTTTCCCTACTACAACTTCAGAACCTACCTGCATTGCCATAATTCCGTCTACAATTGCACCATTAGTAGCAGTAATTCTACTTGCTTTATTCCTGTCTGCTGATCCAATTTTTACACCGTTTTTACCAGTTGCGTAAACAGTTTCCTGTTCGTTTGTCATAGTCGCTTCCTGAAGATCATCGGCAACAAACTGGCAAGCTCCGTTTTCCAAATTAAAGAAAGAAATTCTTTCCATATTCTGTACAATGTACTTATTTGAATTTACACTCATACTTTGATCCTCCTACTATTTTTGAAAATAAAAAACAGCCTACTTATGTAAGCTGTGTAATATATCTATGTCCTCGCTTTTTAATTTTGTTCTATCAATTACACCAGAATATATCCCTGTATTTATATTAGAAATATTATAGTCATGTAATATTCTATAAAACGACTCATAAAGCTGGGACAATTTTATCTTTTTAATTGTGTCATAATTATATTTAAAATTCTGATTATTTATCAGATATGATGACATGATATATAGTTGAGACTCTTGTTTTTCTCTTCCTAATTCTAAATCCTTTAATCGTTTCTTTTTTTTTCTTCTCATTCTATCTAGGAAAAACTTTTTGGCCATTCCATTTCCGACATCATATTCAATTTTATTGCTGATAAAATGTATATAACGTAGATATTGAAGCATTTGATAATATAACACCCTATCAATTACAGTGCCATTTTCTCTGTTATATAATATAAGTTGTCCATTTTCTTGGTTTTTTCGTTGCTCATATTTAGTTAAATCGAGACGACCAAGTAAAATACAAGATAATTCAACAGGAATTTTATTTGCAACAGTATAAAATAAATCATACTCATCAACTTTTTGATAATCAATTCCCATATCATCTAGTTCTACAGCTATATCATACGGTTTTCTGGTAAGTAAATGTAATAAGTACCAATAATCCGTTTCACCAAAAAGTTCAATCTCTTCCAATTCAGGGTCATATACTGTGATATAATTATTGATTTTAAAATTCCTGCCGGAAATTATATATTTGAATCCGTTAATATCAGCCAAGGTCAACACCTCACATTATTTAGCTCATTACAGCTAAATCTCATCGAACGGCAAAAGAAACGTGAATTACCAATAGACAAAACAGATTCTTCGTCCGACACATATTCCAAAGAAACAGTTCCATAATTTTTGTTATGATTGAAAATTTGATTAAGCTTTGATCCTATGTAATCGGCTCTTGTGGAGCTTCCATCCATCTTCATACAGTTCTGATGTACGATTACATTTAACGTAATTAGCATATTTTTAAAAAAATAATTTTTAGTAGAAACTCTGGGCATATTTACAGCCATAGTTATGTATGTTTTAGTTTCGTTTTCTGTTTTAGGAATAGCTAGATAAGGAAAGATGTGCTCGTATACAATGTCATATCGTAGTTCCTTATCAAGATATTTAGGATTTATTGCTGTAATGATATCTTCGCTGAGTCCATCCGTTTCTGTACATAAAATATCTTTGATTATTCTATTTTTATATAAAGTAATTTCATTTCCTTTAGCTATTAGATACCACCTCCAAACTCAACTAGTATATACGCTGAGCAGAGCTTATCTGGATCAGATAAGTCAATTCGTATTTTTGAATCGAAAAGTTTTTCGTTATAATCTGCTTTTATACATAATTTTCCGTCTGTAACAGAGTGGTGAATATATTTATTAACTATATCATCTGGTGTAGTAACTTTCCATATAGGAGTAATGTTAGATAAAATATCTCCTGAAGAATTTAAGAATTTTGCTGAGAATGTTTTAGAATAACCGCCAATATTAATTACTGGTTTTCCTCGATATTCTATATTTGCAGTTAAATCTGTCGTTTTATTTGGCGGTTGGGTAGTGGATGGGAGATGAGAGCGCGAACGATTATAGTTGCAGATCCATACTTCCTGACCGTTTTCTAAAGTAATTTTCTTATCATTATCTGGATTAAAAACATCAAGTGACATAGTTACAATCATTGTGCCGCCATGTCCAGAATAATTATTATCACTCAGTTTAACTTTTCGGTTGGTAAGTTTATAAATATCAGGTTGTTCATTATCATCAAAATCCATTGGAAAACGCATATCACGTTTCAAATTTTTCGTTTCGGTGTCAATCGGCAAGATCACTCCATACTGGTTATCACCTATTGTAAGAGTATAATTGCCTATTAAACCATTTGAGTATTTCGTAAAATCTTCTGCATAAGCCCAACGTTCGATAATTTTTTTATCTGAATTTTGCCATCTTAATTGAAACTGGCAAAGAGACATTGTTACTTTTTGATAAATTCCATTTGTTCCTGGAAAACCTATAATAAGCCAATACGCATTTTCAAAAAATACATACATTCCATCTTTTGCGGTTCCACAAGCAAATAGCCCTTTTCGTTGTGTAGATTGTAATTGTGTATCTGCAACATTGCCTTGCATAATACAACGAATTTCTTTTTTTATTGATAAATCACTATTATACAGTAGAACAGTAGTAGCAATATCTGTCTCTAAAGCTTCAAAAAAAGCATCCTCCTTATAATCAAGAAATCCTTGATTTTCATAACCGCCCAACATGTTTGGTTTTGTGCTATTGCCAATGAGATACCATTCTTTCATCTGATACCCCCCTAAACCAATCCTGCTGGTTTCTGCTTTTCAATCATATCGCTAGAATTCCATGAGATGTATTCAAGATGCGCCTTTTCTGCTGTCTTTGTTCCGTTAGAGCCATCAATTCCTAAATCCTTACCTGTTATAGATACTCGTTTGTTGACAATTGATACCTGTCTTTCCTGATACATTTGTAACATGAATTGTGCTAATGTATCTATAACATATTGGTCAAGTTTAGAATCAAATTGTAATAATTCATCATCAAAATTTAATTCATCTAATTCAACAGAATATCTGCCGATAGCCTTCTTCAACCACATTATTTCAAGTGATTCTGGCAATACCTGTTTATCGGCAAAACTTGACTCAAAACTATCGATCACGTCTTTTGCTTCTGTATTTGCCATGGTTCACCCCTCAATTGATTAAATATCTGTAATCCTACGACCACAATAATCTTCGCAAAACGCATTCTTGGTATAATCATTTAATTTAAGGTTTTTGATTGTATGTAACAAATAAAACTTCTCAGCCCTAGTTACAACACTTTTCTTGATATTATCCTCAAATGACTTTTGTGTTTTTAAATCAAAAATCTTCTTAATAGCATCCTGAGTAAGAAAGTTTTGCTTCTTATTATCAACATCGAAACTTAATTCGCTTCTTGTATAGTCATCTTCAATATACCAAGTAGCGTGACTGCCAACACCATCTACACCAGTAATGAGAGTGTTACCATTCTGACCCTGTGCAATGATTTCCTCACGAGAAAGCAAAACTGTACCCAATGCAGGAATAGTTATATCGCCAACATTTGTTTTTCTGGTGGAGCCAGTAGTCCAAGGGGCAATACTTCGCACAGTTACTTTTTTATCCAATCTAATTTCTTCACTATTTTTTTCTTCAGCCATTTTTACCTCCATAACAACTAATTTGTTTCCTTTCAACTATTTATTCTTGATTGTATTCCAGAGTTGAATAAGATGATCTAAGCGTTCCGATTTATAGAAAGTCCAGTATTTTACATGAGTTTTTTGATTTTTACCAACCGTAATATATTCTTCCTTCATAGAACGCAAAAACAAACCCATTCTTTTAGAATAACAATAGAAAACATCATTCATTATAATCACCATTCAACTAAGATATGGGGATAGGAATAGTCTATCCCCATAATAAAAAAGAATCTTAATTACTCACCAAGAGAATCAAGATTCGTATCATGCAACATGCCGATCATATACTCCCTGTTTGGAGCAACCAATGCGCCAACTTCGAGATCATACCTTGTAAGTAGCTGACCAGTTGTAACATCATTACCACTAAAGGAAGTCAGACCACCACGAGTAACAGTAAACACAGGAGACTGACCACCAGTAGGCATTACAAAACCAATCCCAGCAGGTAACATAGTATCAAAGTTTGTGCCGTCCTTATCAAGAGAAGTCAAATCATAAGGATTAGGAATCTCGGAAAGGGTAGCACCGTTGTAAACACCCATAAGACCTGTATTATGAATTTCATCCATAATGGTTCTGGAAATACCGTTTACTGTAGGCGTAACACCTGCATATCCAGCAAAACCATTAAACTGAGAAATCAGCGCATAATCGCCAGATACAGTAGGCTTACCAAAACGCCTTACGTTTGCGATAACACCGTCCACTCCAGTTTTTGTAAGACCTGCGCCCTCAAAGAAATACTTCACGCCTTTAGCATTTTTAATTGCGTTATATACAGTTTCAACAACATATTTTGCAGCTTTGTTTCTAATCTGTACACGAACCTGATCCTGTAGCTCATTTTCGTCACTCATATCACCAATAGCTGCTTTTCTATAATCTACTGCATAACCACCAGAAATGGTAGTTGTAGCAATAGGTACACGCTTCTTTCTGATAACAGGGAGCCTTACATCCTGACCAAGTGCTTGTTCTTTGCCAGGAAGATTAGCAAACTCTGGGATTTCAACCTCACAAGATTCGTTGTATCCGATGGGCTTATAGTTACCATAGATTCCAAGTAACTTGATTTCCTTTAAAAGAACTGGTTGCATTGCAAACCGTCTGATTTCATTTAACTCAGAAATAGAATTTGGATCACCAGATGCAGCTTTAGAATTAAGTTCCTTGATAAATTTTGCAGCGACATCTGCCTTTTCCCCATAAGGAGACAGATCTTTTCCTGCTGTCATGGCAGAAAAGATCTCAACAATAGCAGATTTGCCATTTACTTTACCACTAGCGAAGCTAGCATCTCTTCTTTCGTTATTCAATTCAAATGTATAAGACATATATTATGTACCTCCTTTTATGCAGTTAATTTAACAACTGCGCCAATTTTATTTCCAATGATTTCGGTAATCGTAAAACAACCAACAGTATCACCAACTGCAAAAGTTTCTGGAAGTGGATAACCGTATAATTCAAGTTCGCCGACAACCTTTGCAGGATCTAAAACACGTACATGAGAACCACTGGGAATTTTGTATTGCTCCATGTACTCATCATCACCAACTTCAACCTGCATAATAACCTTTTTGCCAGAGTCACTGGCAGTGAATTTACCATTGGCTATATCCCCAAATGCTCCATTCATAATATCATTATCCACAACAGCATCCTCGAATGGATAAGCTCCTCTTTCGATTTGACCAATCGTATGAAATTTTACCATTTATAGTTCCTCCTAGTTTTGATTAAAAAATATTTACATCCACTTTATCTTTGTCCTGCACCTCAGAACACATTTCAGAGAAAATGTCGATTACTTCGTTGTTTTTATTTTCTTTTTCAGAATTTTGTTCTGCTATCTTTTTCTTTTTCTGCTTTTCAACAATACTCATGCAAATTTTAGATTTGATAGAATTAATTTCTGCAGTAGCATTATTTAATTCCTCTTTCTTCTCACAGGAATTCAAATTTGCTTTTAAAGTATCAATATCATCTTTAGCTACAGATTTTTCTTCCTCATTAAATTCACTAAGGGTAGAATCAAGCTCTCCAAGTTTTTCAGCAACTTTTGCCTTAACAAGCTCGCGTTCAAGCAGATCTCGTTCAGCCCAATAAGTTTCATGGTCCTTTTTTAGCTGATCTAAAGCGTTTTGTAACTGTTCGACAGATGTATTAAGTTCAACAATTTTTTCTTCCTTTTCGGCAATAATAGAGTCCTTTTCATTAATTGTTGAATTAAGTTCATTAATCTGTTCAATGAACTCTTCGTTTTTACTATTTGTTTCAGAAATAGTAGACCGGATTAATTCTTTTAATTCTTTTTCATCCAAAGTGTTGTCCTCCTTATTTGTTTTTGAGTTATTTAATTCCAATAGAGTAGAAGATGAGTCCGCGGGATTTATAACCATATCCCACCCAGAGTGAATATATTCTGTCGGAATTCTCCCTTTTTCTAACCATCCTTTTCTATAAACAATAGCATCGTTATTATCAGTTCTGTAAATTTCAATACTTCCATCTACAGAATTACCATTGTTTAATTGAGTCTCCAATGACTGTATAAATGGCTGATATGCCATTTCATCAAGATATCCATCGCCACATACGCATCGTTTAGTTTCACCATTCAATGTAATATCCGCAATATATCCTTTAATAAAATGTCCGATGGTAGTAGCATTGTTAAATAGGGGCAATCCATCATCACTTACACCAGTATCACCATGAGCTAAAATCATAGTCCTTTCATCATCAATAAATTCGACCCTGACGCTCATATCTTTGATACTATCAAGTGTTTGTGAGGCATATTCTTCCAAAAAGGTTATCCCGTTTTTGTTATATTTAGTTCCGACATCATCGACTACACATTCAGGAGGCTGTAACTCGTAAAGACTTGCTTTAAACGGTCTGCGACCATTCTTATGTTTTTTTGAAGATAATTCAAAAATAGGCATTGTCATTTACCTCCTAAAATTTTGTATAATAAAAGAAACCTATGATTATAAGCCTCCCATTATTATTTGAATTATTTTATTTGTCGCTTGGGCTTGGCAGGGCGTTTCCATTATTGGTTTGAGACTTTATAGTGTTTTCAGATGGATTATCTGTTTTAGGTCTGCCGCCTTCATTTCTAGTATCATTATTAGATGTCCATGCCGTTTGGTGTGGCGGATATTTTTCATATATACCGTCCTCGATTTCAGAATCCATTACGCTCATATAAACATCAGGATCAACGCCTGTACTTGCGATTAGGAATGTCATAGAACCAGATGCAGAAGTATATAAATCCTTCATCATTTCAAAGAATTCTTTTCGATTAACAAAAGAAGTAGGAAAGTAGTATATATCTACTTTGTTTTTTGATTCGTTAATTAGATTTTTATTTATTACATGGACTAATTCATTTTTCCATTCACAAGCCCATGTGTATAATTGTGCGGTTATCATTTCTAAGTTAGAAGTAGAACCGGCAAATGTCCCGCTGGACATTGCACCAATTAATGATGCACAAATACCCAAATCAACAGCAATATCATTATTCATATCAGATTCATTCTTTTTGTCAAAAATATCTGTGGAAACATCTATTGAATCCAATTTAGTCCCAGCAGCCAACGACATAAAACTCACTCCACCACGACTATTTTTACGTAAAACTGCACCCTTTACGGCATTATGCTGATCTTCCTGCTGCTTCTTGGTTAATGTAGATCCAGTACCTTGTTTATTTTCAGGGAACACTTCATAGATAACACGATTATTCAGCTCATCAAGAACGTTTCGTTTGGTATCTATGAAATAGTCTTTGTACAGTACATCTGACAGAGCTGCAATTACAAGGCTTCGTCCCCAAGCCTCAACGTTTTTACACTTGATTTTTCTGCACATTGTTCTATCTGGATTAAGAACTAACCAATCACCTGATGTATCGGTATTCTTTTTCTGATTGTATCCATCAACAATCTCTTTTGGATATTTCCTTAATTTTCTGATTAAATCTTCCCCAGTGAAATCATCAAAATATCTTAGATTAAATGCCAATACAAATCGTCCATTTTTCTTACCAACAATTTTTGTGTATTGCCAAGGCAAAGTTATAATAGAAGCATTCAGACCAAAGTCATTAATTTCTATAATGTTTTCCACATCGTAATCTGTCATAAACTTTCTACGGTCTACAGATTTTTCCGTAGTTTCAAAATAGTAGAAGGCTATTCCATCCAACATTTCTGTGAACAAGGCATCACGAATGAAAGCCTTATCATCAATAGTATCTAATGTAGACTTCATTAAATCTTTTTTTACTTTCGCTTTCTGGGCTTTACTTTTACAAGTGACGATTCTATCAAGAGTCAGAAGTGCAGTCATGTAATCTATAGAATTGCTTACAATACCATTTTTACCATATACAAATTCAGATAATTTAATTGCTGTTTCGTGATTTCCAATAGGGTTTCTCAGGACTGAATCAATTTCTTCCTTTGTAAAGTAATCATATACTCCGCAGCTAAAAATTGATTCAAATAGATGATGATACGAATATGAGTTAAACTCATAATCAATAGGACTGTTTTGCGGATTAGTATTGTTTGCTTCTGCTATGGGTGGAGTAGTAGGCTTATTTTTAGGAGGGCGACCCCTCTTGCGTTTTACTTCTTCAGGCATTTGTCGTCTCCTTTCGCTAATTGATTAAAACTGAATAATCGTAATCAGATGATGATCCTAGCATATCTAATTCTAACTGGTCAATAAAATATGAACCGTAAGAACAGCTTGTATATCTATCCTTTCGGTTTTTTCCTTTTTCTTGAATTTTTATAACTCCCGTTTGTGGCATTTTTTCATATTGAAGCTCTGCACATTCACTAATCATTGCTTGTGTTTCAAGAAATGGTCTTTCAAATTCAACTTGTTTTTCAACATCAACTTCTTCGATATACTCTTTATTATTTTGTAATATTTCCTCTTTTGCAATATTAAAATTAACTAAGAAATCAATTTTATTTTCAACAAGATTTTTTCTGAAAGATATAGCAATATCACTATTTAGAGTTTGAGTTGCATTTATAGCATATATACATTTTTTGGCACCTGGATCAATACACACCTTTGCATAATCCTCATTGTTCATGCAACAAAGCGGAGAGTATTCAATACCACGTTCTTCATCATATAATACTTTTTCAAGCGTATAAAGTACCTGCAAACCACCATTTCTAGTATCAATAACAATAAAGTCAGATTCAAAATCTTCATATAATTGCCTAATTCTGATTGCTTGTTTCGTAGTGTCACCAAGTTGATTTGATTCAATGTAGGGATATTGTCGCCGGTATCCTTGTTTTATTTCTACTGAACCATTATTTGTTTCATATGTAATATTTTCAGGGATAGCACGAATACAGCTATAAACAGAATTGTCATTCTTCTGACCTGCTACAAATGCGATATCATTTGATATTACTCTGACTTCATTATCTTGTTTTGGAATTGCATATTTATTTCTTCTGCTACTTTTAAAATCTAATATATTTTTGGGATAGAATACGTGTTTTGATACTTGTCTATCCATTAGCATTTTATATGTAAAGTATGACGAAAGAGAATCTTTAACTTTGAGATTTAGAAACTCTGTTTTCCATGTTACAGGGTCTTGCTTTTTCTTCTCACGCTTCATTTGCTTCATTGTTTTCAAATGATGCTTTAAAGTAATACTTTCATCAAATGTAAGTAAAACAGAACCGTCATTCTTTAACATTCCATTAAATGCTTGGTCAACAATTCCCCACATCCAGTTACCATCATCGATCCAACTACTAGAAATATAAATATCAACAGGATTTTCTTGTAATATAGAAATGTCACCATATAGTTTATTTCCTATATTTTTTCTCATATATGGTCTATTTCTAACTGTTTGGAAAGGCGAAATAACAGAGTCCTCAATTTTTTTGTCTATTTGTCGAAATTCTTCTCTACAGCTTGCGTGACTACGATTTCCTCTAGCATTGTCATTGGCTGTATATACAATTATTTTTGAAGTATTACGAAATTTTACATATGTATCATTCATACTTGTACTGACTTTTTCTATTTCAGCAGATAATGGTTTAGACCATTGCATTAACTCATCTTGAATTTTTGCACTTACCATCAACTTACTTTGACCCTTAGTGGCACTACCAATAACAAATAATGTCCCAGGGTAGAGGATACATCTACAACAGGCATAGAGAGCAATAATAAAAGATTTTGCATCATTTCGACTTGCAATCATACAAATAAAATTGGATATACCCATTTTATATATTGCTATTTGTTGATAGGGATAAAGGGATAATTTTAGGTAATCTCGTACAAATAAATGTAAATTTCTGCGCCAGAATGAACACCAAGCGATTGTATGTAAAACATTATTTTGATTACTAAGATAATGAGTAGAAGGGAAATTTTTATATAGTGATAGTTGATTTTCGTCTGTAGGTGTTTGATTATTCATCGTTTTCATTATCTTCACCATCAGAAACAAAAAATTCTTTATCTCTTACATTTTTATCAAACATAAGATTTTTCATAGGTCTACATATGTGACGATCAAAATAATCACCTAATTCATCCCAATCCTCATATAATTTTTTATCTTTATAAAATTCTTCTGGTGTAAATTCAGAAATAGTTGCTAAAGTTACACCAAATGTCTCATTGTTACTATTGTCCTTTTCTTCTATTGTTCTTAAACCTGCCTGTTTAAAGGTTTTGGCATACTGTTCAACCAAAGAAGCATACTCTTTTGAATCGCCATTCTGTAATGCATGAATTTTAAGCATATTGATATTACATAAATCTTTGATAAAAATTTCTTGGTTATTATCTGCATTTGGATTATTCTTTTTTAGCATACGATAATGTTCATCAAGATTTTTATAATCCTGTTCCTTGAATCCAACGCCCCACCTGTCAACAGCAGAAGCAGTAATAGTAGATTCTTCTGATTTCGCCTGTTCACGAGAAGTAACAATATTATCTTGTTTTTGTTCATAATTATACTTCAGTGTATCAAAATAAGTTTTTCTATTTCCAACATTCAAATTCTTTTTAGCAGCATAATGACTAATTCGGGATCTGTCACTGGATATTTCCCTCGCACACTTCAGAGGTTCAATATCATACACCCAATCTACTTGCTGACAAAAATGCTCAATAGCATGTTCCTCGTTATTTGAATAGAATGAAGATAATGAAATCAAATAGCGATCAGTACATTCCTTACACCAAGGCAAAAACCCATCATTAGCTTGAAAGAGCGGACTGTTAGATTTTTGAAAATTATTTTTCTGTTGTCCATTAAAACCCTTTCCACAGCAGGAACATTTATATTTATGTTTCTTTGGATCAAATTGCTCTGCGGACCTTGGTATCTTAATGTCAACAGTAATATCTATTTTTTTAGGTGAGTTCATTGACTCACGAATACGTTCTTCTTTAGTTAATTTTCCTTGAGTCAAATGCTCACCATCCTTTCTTTTTTATTAATTTTTTATTCAATTAAAAAAGACAGTCGTAATGACTGTTTGAAATCTAAATAGCAGGACTCGAACCTATAACGTCTGGTTCCCAAAACCATCTGACTACCAATTGTCCCATATTCAGGAAAATATTTATGTTGTTCTTTTATAATTATCAGTTATATGTTATACTTGATTCGGCATTAAAAAGAAAGAGGATTTCTATTATGTCAATAACGAATAATTTGATTCCGACTCATAATCTTTTTCAGAATACAGATATTGAAGTTCTTATGCAAGATGCACCCTTGCCTAAATTGGATATTCAAACAGTTCCAAGTGCAAATATAATGCCAAATCCGATACATAAAACTAATAGGATATTGGAAGAGCAGAATGAAAAGATCAGTGAATTATCTGGTATGCTAGAAAACGCAAATGCAGAATTAAAATCTATTCATTATGAGAACTTAAAATGTAATGCACAAATAGAAGTATTGAATAAAACAATTGATTCTCAAACGGATGAACTGGAGCAATTAAGAAATATAAATGCAGAATTAGAAACATCAAATAGAATGCTTAAAGAAAACAATAAACATTATTGGAGGAATACAATGATGGTTTCAATTAGTGTTGGAATAATAACATTTATTTTAGGAATGTTTTCTACAGAGGCAAAATCATTGTTAATATCAATACTACAGTTAGTGAAATAATTCCGCCTATAAGAGCTGGGTTAATTTTGTAAAATCCTTTAGCGTCAGAAAAAGGGGTTTCCCACCATTTATATTTTTTTATTTTATTCACCTCTTTAATTAAAATATATTTTTAATAAAACCACAGAAAGAGTTGAATTCTCATTTTTGAGTGGAAATCGGAGGTCTTACATTTAAATATAATAGTAAATTATTTTGTGAAATAGTTGATTTAGTTGTAATATTTGATATAATTATAGATATGAAAATTATTAATGATACGGATATAAACAATTTGATTCTGTATGCTAAGAAAAATCTTGGTGTTTATAAACTAGTGTATAAAGATGAAAATAGAAAATATTTCTTAACAATAATATCATTATTAAATTCTGTGTTTATATTAGTAATCTATATACTGCTTGTTTATTTTCGCGTAGACTACTTTTATGAAAAAATTTGTGGATTTTGTTGTTTGCTTACTTGTATATGTACTTTAATGTTATTAAAATATATAGATAATAAGACAAAATGCAAACATTTGATGATTCAAGATATAAGATTCAAATTGTTAAAGGAATATTATAATGATAGAAATTATACTATAAAAGAAATTGAAATAATAAATCAACAGCTTGAAAAAAGAATAGATAAAATAGAAAAGAAAAAAATTACCATTTTAGTAGTTATTAGTATAATGATATTGCCAATTTGGGATATATTTGTTCAAACTTATTTTAATCACTTTTCTTTTTTTGAGGCAATAAAATTTCTTGTTTTTTTGATTTTTTCTTCAATTATTATTCTTATTATTATTCGATTTTTAAATAAGGCACTATATTTATATGAAGAAAATTTCTATATAAAAAATAATGTTTCTATTATAGAAAACTTGATATATTTAAATAGCTATATTATTCAAGAAAAGGAAGAGAAATCTAATGATGGATGAAGAAAGTGAAGATTCTAATTTTCTAGCTTATATTGTAATCATAATAATGATTATTCTATTAAGTTTTTTATTTCGTAATCAAATTGTTACATTTTATAATTGGTTGTTCAATTTATTATAATGAATTAATCAATCAATTCTTTTAAAGATAAACTTTTCATAGTTTAAACGATATGTCTTTTAAAAGTATACTCCCCACATTATACTGTGGGGAGTTGTGTTGGCTTATATATATGTAATAATAAAGTTCTTAATAATATTCTAATTCGATATTTTTCATACCGCTTTTTTCTTTGAATAAAAATATAAGATGCGATAAAAAGAAAAAATATTTCAACACAATAAAATATACAAAATGACGGACAAATAATAATCATAAAAATATTCAATATGATAGTTGATATACATCCCCAAAATAACGAACGACTCATTTCCGAAAGCATAATCATTTTTTCAGATTTCCCTGTTAAATTATTAATCTCAGATAAATTTAAACAATAGCCGAAAATCAAAGAATTTAAGTCTTTTTCTTCGTTTTCGGTCATATTACTATTAATTTGTATATGAAGATTAGTAATAATATATTCTTTTATTTTTAAAGCACTTCTGAAAAATAACTCTTCATTAAGAATGGTATCATGTCCATTTTCTAAAAGAAATATTTCTCTAGGATTGCCTTTATACAATATTTTATATAAAAATTTTTTATCAAACATTGTACCAAGTTCTTGATAAATAATACCACAAAAATAGCTAAATATAATAAAAATTAAATATTTTTCATTCCCCATCTTTATCCATAAACTATAATAATTGAATGATAAAGATATACAAAATAAAGAAGAAATGCATATACCAGGAATCAACATAGTAAATATGTCAAATGTATTAAATTTTTCTGCAAATTTATCCATAGTTATCACCCTCATGATTTATTATAGAGTATAATCATAAAAGTGTAAATACAAATTACCACATAAAATGCTTATTTGAAGCGGTGACGGTAGAATTTGAACCCATAGGTCATGTTTTTCATGACACTTCAGATTTCAAGTCAGCGCCGTTATAACCAGATTTCGGTACGTCACCAGAAACGCAGATATTGTTTGAACACAAACACCACCAAAAAGATGATTACTGGAAGATTAGCGATCTTCTCCCTTACCAATTAGGGTTATATCTGCATATGATAGGAGAGTAGCAGATATTACTACTCTCCAATTAAATATTGTCTATTACACTGATACGATACTTTCTCCTTCAAACGCAGGAGCTTTCTTTCGTAATTCATCCATAATATCTCTGACCGCATCACAAATTACCTGAGAGAAGATTAAACAATAGGCCTGTGAAGCAATTTCTCTAGAAGTAATGACTTTGCCATCAATTACTGCAGGAGATATTTTCGTATAATCAATCTTGTAATATGCGTCAAATTCTTCATTAATAAATATTTCTTTATTTGACAGAGCTGGCAGCGAGACAGATACTACAGATGTGTTATCAACTTCTTCATCAGTAATTTCTGGAACTGTACCATTAATTTTTATATTCTTTGCAAATTTAAGATTTCTATATGCCAATTTAACAGGGAAATTAGAAATTAATTCCCTTTCTTCATCCTCTGATAGCTGCTCTGTGCCCAGCGCATCAACAGTGACATGGGTTGAAAATATATTATTATCTATATTATTTGTAATTTTTAAATCCATTAATTTTCTCCTCTCTTTAATTCTTTGATTTGGTTTCTAATTATGATTAATGTTTTGATTAAAGTATTAAGCCGGTCTAAATCTAAATTTCCATGTAATTCTGTGTTATCAGTAATTTTATCTTCCATACTGATAGTAATGGAAGATGCTTCTGGATTATATTTTAGTTTAAGTATAACATCCGTTAATAATTCAAATGTTATTTCATCAGTTATAGAATTAAGGAAATCAGAATATTTTATATATACTTCCGACATTTTTTCACCCACTTTCTTTTTTTATAATTCTCGTTTTGCAAATACATCTGATGGGAGTTGAACCCACATTGTCACGATTAAAAGTCGTGTGCCATACCACTAGGCGACAGATGCAAGAAAATAGGAGAGTACGAAAGACTCTCCAGAGGTGATTCGTCTTTCCGAGTGTCAGACCGCCAAGCAGTCGTTCATTAATTATTAAAGGTCAGCTTAACGGAAACTGACCTTCAACCGTAATCAATACGGTTATCACCATTATACTCTCAGAAGCAGAGAGAATTATCAATGCAACTATGTCAGTTATTATCTTACTATAGCTTTATGCGGTTTTTCTATTTGGAATTATTTGACAATATATAGAACTTTATGTAGAATGATATTTACAAGCAGTTATCCAACATTTTATTTTGGCTAGATAGGATGGTTGGCGGTTTTGAGTCACGTCTGGATAGTAATGTTCAGTTTATATAGATACCTTGCTACGAAAGGAGGTGTATACGTGACAATTTGTGAACTGATAGCAATACCATTAGTTGTTGGCATTGTAAGCGGAGTAATATCAGCTTACATAGTCAAATTTCTTGATAAAAGACACAAAAATAACCGCCATGAGTAAAATATAAGCGGTTATTTTTGTGTTAATATTCATTTATTAGCCAATACCCCACATATAGGCTCAAACCGTCAACGGATAATTGCTTGTTTTATTGTAGAATTACTTTCTACATCTATTATCTTAAAGTATTTTATGTATGTTGTCAACGGGCAGTTAGGGATGTTAATGCAATTTTATGAATTTATGACTATTTTATTTAGATACCATAAATATCAACTTGAAATTGGGACCCTGTTAGTTAAAAGACAAATTTATCCTTATTGTCTTTGACTTTTTTCTTATTAACGGTTAAGTAATGCTTAATTGTGGTTTCTGTACTTTCGTGATGTAAAAGTTCAGCAATATCCTGAATATCCATTCCTAGTTCTTTGAGTATATTAGATCCACTGTGTCTCAGATCATGATTATGAAGCGTGGAAATTCCAATCATTTCCCCTGCCTTTTTACACCAATCATTAAGAGTTCCATTATTAATACATTCTTCTTCTGTAATATATGGTGTATACCATACCCATCCAAAATCATTAATTTGTTTTTCTTCACGTTCTGATTTCATTCTTCTTAAAAGTTCTTCAACTTCTTGAGAAAAATATAAATCTACAATCTTACCTTCTTTTTCAAGTACGTCTATACAAGTTCTTTCGTCTAGATCAACCTGTTCCCATCTTAAATGAGCCATAGCATTAACCCTTGCCATAGTAGATAATCCAAAGAAAATATATGCCTGGAGTTGGATATTTCCATATTCTGTTAATTTTTCTCGTAATTTGTTTACCTGTTCTACATTTAAGAAAGTTTGCTTTATAACGGGTTGCCCTTGTTTTGGACGTTCCAAAAACTCAGTAGGAGATTCCTTTATTAATTTCTTTTTTCTCAAAAATTTATAGAAGGCTGATATAGAAGACATGACACGCCTTTGCCTTGCTACATTATTTCCTTCCTGCTTTCTAAAATAGAAATATTCATTTAGGTCATCGTCCGTAGCTTCCAATACAGATAAATTGAATTGATTATCATACATATACACAAACCATTGGTATAAATCTGATGTATATTGCTTTATGCTATTTGGAGACAAATCACGAATTGACATATCTATTTGATATTTTTGAAATAATTTTAATGTTTCCGGATTTATCTGTTTTACCTTTTCTTTATCATAAAGACAAATTCGTTTACTGCGTTCTGCCATATAATCTCACTTCCTTCCGTCCAATAAGTAACTTGTCACACCACAAGTTGACTGGCTACTTACACCGCCAATATAATCTCTATACAAATATTATTTGTATTCTTTTCTTAATTTTTCAGTTATGTATATTTGTCCTCGTCCCGTAACGTATGTTGTTTGCTGAGTCTTAGAACCATATGGAGTTTCATATACAGATTCTTTAACTTGAAAATAACCACCATCAATATATCTTTGATATGGCATATTATTTTTCATTAATATTTCTTTTCTTCTTAACCAATCAAATAATCTGTTACGACCAATATTAATATGCTCATCTTTTAACAATTTTGCCATTTTACCCATATCAATAAGATTACTGCTATCAGAAACTTTATTTGCAAAATCTACAAGAGGACGTTGTTCTTCAATGGTTAATTCAAGATTTCTTATTGTTTTATCTGCAAGTTTTAATGCACGAGCCATTACTTGCTCTGGCGTATTCCATGCTTTTTCTAAATCAATAAGATAATTTCTTATTATTTTTCCTTTTTCTGTTCTTGACATAAGAGCTAAATGTTTAGCCATTAAAACTGAAATCTTATAATCTTCCAATTCCCTTATTGCACCATTATTAACAACCGTACTTGATGTACACTTGTTATAATCTTCACCTTCAGTAAATAATTCCTTGTTTGTGTCAAACCATCTACTGAATCTTGATGAAATTTCTAGTGCTTTATACAAGTCCCTTGCCGATACTGTCGGTTCATCTGTTTCATAATTTACTTTTATAATTTCGTTCATATATTTCCTCCAATTTTTCTTCAAATTGAAGGTAGAGATAAGAAATACCCTTGTAATTCTCTTTACCTGTCTAACTGACAGACCATAAATTATTTACACTATATATTTCTCTAAACAAAAAAGACTTACACTCTTTTTTGAATGTAAGCCTTATAAAGCTCTGGTCAAGTATCAAATGCTATTAATTCAATTTTCCAGCTTCTCAAGTAACTCCTTCACAGTGATTTCCTCGCCAACAGATACACACTCATCCAAACGATAGGAGAGCAGTTCTTTAAGAATATCTATCTCATTATCTGTTAAATCAACAGATTTTACAATTTCATTATACAAAGCTATTCACCGCCAATCTGATTACAATTCACGTACGGATCTTGAAATAGTGAATTTTAATTCGTCATGGGCAGGCTTTGTCCATGGTTTCTTATCGCCAAGAGCTGAAACACCGCTTCTCTCAGAAACATGTTTAACTGAAAAATTTCCCAGTCCAGGGAGAGGAACCTTCTCATCCTTATTTTCTGTAAGTACACGAAGTACCAGTTTTTCATAAGCTGCCATAACTTCTTCAGCTACTTTGTTTGTAACATTTGACTCAGAGGCAACAGCCTTAATCATGTCTATTTTATTCATATTTTTATATTCCTTTCAATTTCAGATATTTGTCCCGAATATTATAGTTTTTTCGAGACATCAAAATAGGAGAGTAGTAATAATATACATACTCTCCATTGCCCTTACGGCGTACAATTACACATATTTGTTTATGGCTTTGTCAGCCAATATAATAAGCAGGTCATTCATACCTGCTTTATTTTGCCATAAATAATATTTTTATCCCAATTCAATAGGATAACAACATTTAATACCTTTTTCGTTAACAACCAATACAGTTTGCGAAGGTTTCCCAGTTAATCTTTTTTGTCTGGTATATTCATTATGCAAACTTCCATGTATATCCATAAGCTGTTTTTTGATTACCAGCACAACATTGATATAATCCAGACATTGTTGGTAAATCTAATTCTTTAACGGCATCAGAAAAACTGTCAAAAGTTTTAATAAATATTCCATCTTTTGTAAATTGTGATATTTTCTGCAATTTTGTAGGTCTCTTAGTCTTTGGTTTTGGAAAAATAATATCTTTTGTTAATTCAACCCAAGAGTGCTTATTCTTTATATCTGAAATTGTTTGCCGTTTTATTCCAGTACATTTTACAATTTCATATACTGTTTTACCGCTTAGTAATAAAGAAATTACATTTTCAGCATCCGACCTAGAAATCACTGTGTGCCCATTGTATTCACAATTAACTTTTCGTGGAATAAAATCAATATTTTTTATTAGATCATTATATATTGACTTAGAATAAATTTTATAAATGGTATGTTTGCTTACATTTGTTATATCTGCAATTTTTACAATACTAATATCTGTATTTTCCAAATAACTAATCACATCATTAAATTGATTTTCAGTAATAGAAAACTTTCCATCAATTAGTTGTTTGTGTGTTGCATTTCCCATATTGGCAACTCCAGCTACAGGTGCCTTATTATAACCATATAAATCATCTATTACTTGTAACTTATCTATCCAATATTGTTCTCTATTAAATAATGATTCTCTATTACATTTTTCTATAATTAAAAACAGAAAATTATTTTTTCCATATTTGTTCCATGTACGTTGTAAATGTTCATTATAATGTTTATTCTTATTTAACATATTTTTATGTACATACCATCGGCTATAAATATCACAAGATGAACCAATATATCTTTTGCCATTTATTAAATTTTTAAAACAATAAATACCACATATTTTCTCTTTTTCCATATAGCAACCTCCAATATTTTTACATAATATATTTCTCCATTAGAAAAGGCGATCTACTTATTCGCAGACCACCTATCTAATAATTCGTCTAACTTTTCATTTTTTGTGTAAACCCAAAATAGTTTTTTGTTATTTGGATTCAATGCTGCCAACTTATATCTCAATCCATTTATATAAAGAAAATTACGAAGTGGAAGAGAGTAACAACAATATAATTCAACATCCATATAATTTACCTCAATTTAATGTAATAATTTTTGTTTTATCCTCAATTATATGTCCGCTTTTATCAAGACCAATGTACATAAATCCCTCTTTTTGTGAATTTACAAGTTGTCCATCATTGTAGCGCATTTTATTGGTTTCACAGCAACAACCTTGTTCATAGATCATACTGTTACCAATTTTATATGAACCAACTCTATGTGTATGACTCATAACAAGTACTTTAAAATCAAAACCCTCATTTCTGAACCAGTATAGAGCTTTTTCAGCGGTTTTTAATAGACTGCTTGTATAAGTCTTAGGATGACAAAACAAAACATTTTTATATTGAGAATACCAAGTTCCAGTGTATTCGATTTCAATATCATTAAATACTTCGCATAATGGAGCATATTTTATTTTTGCTTTTGTCTTTCTATCATAATGGGTAAATCCATCTAAAAAAATATAATCAAACGCTGTTTCGGGCATCAACTCTTGCAATTCATTATCTAAATTTTTAGCAAGATATTGTCCCATACGAAGTTCATGATTACCATGATTCACTAATACTTTCTTTGGTTTAATCAGTTCAATTAAATCAATAATATATTGTCTACCGTTAATTATTTCTTCAATAGGGGATATACGATATGTTTTATTAAAGCGAGATAATTGCATACAATCCAGAATGTCTCCATTTAACTGAAGAATATCAATTTTACCAATATAATCTTCAAATGTTTCTAACGGCTTTGCAAACGGATAATGTAAATCAGATATTGATAGAATAGAAGTGACAACAGAATTGAAACTATGTATATAATTATCATATTCTTCATAACCAACCGCTTGTTTACGAAGCTGATCTGGTGTAATATCCAATCCAAGCATATCACGAATTTCAATCCAGTCCATGTCTGTTTCTTTGCGTCTTTTGGAAAGACAGCACCGAATTTGCCATGCCATTGGATCTTCATTTTCTAGTCTATGTAAATCAATAATGGTAGCCACCACCTTTATTCTTCTTCAACATCTTCTGGCTCAACCAAATCTTCTTCGCTTTTTGTCTTAATATTGATTTCAATTTCGCCGCAATTAAAATCAGATAGAAGAGTAGCAAGGCTCTTTTCATCACCATCTACATCAATAGTCATTCGGTCAGTGTCGAGAATACCAATTACTTTCATAGAAGTTGTCTCAGTCTTTTTATATGTAAAATTTTTCATTGTCAGAATCCTTTCGTTATATATTTTTTAAAAATCATCCTTAAAATTTTTTCTTATTTGAATTATAGTAAAATTGTTTCTTTCCTTTATTAACTTTTACATCATAATAATCTTGTAATTTCTTTTTATATTCCTCATCATTGGCAACTCGAATATGGGATTCTAAATAGTACAATCCGCATCGGTTGGGAATATGTTTATTTATAACATTATCAATCAGTTTATAAGAGGGAGATAGGTTACGCAGGTGTGTATGAATAGAAATATCGGATTGTTTTGAGATTCGATAACCTGTTTTAGTCTTGTCAATGTAGTACCCTTTATACTCGATTCTGTCCATAGGCAGGGACTACGTAATAACGCTTTTTCTATATCGGTTTAGTAGTGACATACAATATCCTGACTCAGTACACCAATAATTTCTGCGATGTCTGGCCGTAGAATGCATAATTCCACCTTCACCAAAACCAACACCTTTACTTCTTAAGTATTCCATCTCACGTTTCGTTATTTTAATTATTGTCTTTCAACTCGCTTTCAAATAAATTCTCTTATTAAAAAGAGTAACTGGTGTAGTAAGAATTGAACTTACATTCCACGATTAACAGTCGCGTGTTCTGCCATTGAACTATACACCATTAAAATGCATAAAAGATATAGACGACGATACTGCCAGAATTTCAGCATCGCCGCCTACATTAGAAATGAATATAAGAAAATTAGTAATTTCAAATATTAAATTTTGTAACTACTACTGCCTCTGGTAAAACCTATACGACAATTACATAACTCGTTTGAAACCTGCTAAGAGGGTTTTATCGAATTTTAATAATTTTATTTTAAATTTTACAAAGAAGAGTTTTAACAAAAGAATTTTAAGTTTTAAATGCTGAATTTTGAACTTTTATCACCAATGTATTTTTACATACCAAATATTTATATGTAAATAGATTTTATACTTGATAATCTATTATGATGTTTTCAAAGCATTAAACTTTTTCTTCTGCCTATGATGTCCCGCATAGGCGACAGGATGTAAGTTTTAGGTTTCCGTAATAGCTACAATATAATTCAAAATTTAGAAATTAACTTCAATAAAACTTGTGGCATTACTCAATACTAACTGAGAATCAATATTAGTTTTAAATCCGTCGATATCTGCTTCTAATTTTAATATCTCATCATATATTCCAATAGGGTCAATAAATTCCCATTCATTTTTTGAACGGTAAGGCCTTTCAACAGCTTCCTGATCATCCTTATTCAATTTTTTATCAGAGTCTTTTCCTACAAGCGTCGCAATAAGTTCATCCACTTTAGCATCGACCTTCTTATTTTCCTTTTCAACTGTGGCAGTAGAGGCTGCATACTGTCTTTTCATTTCAGTAAGAAGTTCTTCTTCGTATTCAATAGAATTTTTTCGTTCAATGCCTTCAGCTCTGGTCATTGATTTCCCATTTACAGCAATCACAGTTTCTGCATTAGATTTTACAATAGCTGATTTTAATTCATTTCTATTTGCTATCAAATCAGTAATAGATTGATAGGAAGCTTTTGCACGCTCATCAAAGTTTTCCTTTTTAATAACTCCGACTTTATCTGAGGACCTTTTAGACGCTCCGCAGAATTTAGCATTTCCAATTGCCTTCATAATTTTTGAGTCATATAATTTTAATTCGTTAAGTGCTTCTGTAATGCTGATTTTTCTCATATTCGATACTCCTTTTATGGTTTAATATATACTTAATTGTTTCTGTTTGTTTTATATTGGTCTATATTGGTGAGACTCTCTTTAACGAAATTTTGCTAATACCTGTAAGTAGGGGAAAATGATAAATTTATGATTTGATTTTAGCACTGGGCACAAAACTTACCTGTCTTACGTTTTCAAACCTTCTTGATTCATCAGTGTTAATGTCTTTTTTTACATATGTTTTATTATAGGGACGAAATCTTCCTAATCCTTCAATTTTGACTATATGTCCGTTTCTGATTTCATTTCCCAAAATATTTATGAAAGTATTAATTATGCATTCGACTTTGTTTTTTTCAATATCTTTTCTAAGGGTTTTCCATGTTTCCTCAATTAGTTCTGATTTTACTATATTTTAACACCTCTTTTCCCTCTTCCTTAAAGCATCCTTATCATTAGTATGAAATTTTGCCGTCCGCAACGGTAAAATTTTGACTTGGAAAATCATCTTGGGGGAACTTTTTTGAATAATTAAATCCATATATACTTAATTCTCCGTCTTCATCTTCACATAAAAATGTATTAACCTTATCATATTGATTCAATATATTCGTCAAAATATCATTTCTATAGTTAAACAGAATATAAAATAATAAATTTTTGATAGAAGAGTTATGTTCTTTATCCAAATTACGCAACAGGCGATACATTGTATGCTCGTTAATTTTCATTCTATTTATCTCATATAATAATTCTTCCCTTGAACGATTTATATAGTGATATTTGTCTTCTATAAGGGCTGGATTGCACGAAACCATTTTTATATAATCAGATGTATTGTTTGCAAACCTGATTATTTTGGCAACCTGCTTTTTATTTACTAAATCTTTATTATAATCTTTTGGTTTAAATATATCTGCTATCGAAAGAAAATTACTTCCCATAGATTTTCCGGATCGCTTTTTAATAATACAATTATGAAGATAGTCCATGCTTGTGTTATATTTTTGGTAATCTTTTCGATTCACATTTTTGTAATTCTTGGTTTCAGCAATAAATCCTAAAAAATATGGAGTCCGTTTTCTCCCGTCAGATGCGGTCAATAAATTCTCGTATTTTTTCCGCATCCGTTTCAATTCCCTTGTAGTATCTACAGGATATTCTTTTTTTGCCTTATCTATTTCGATATTGCTCATAACATCTAACTGACATACATCATAATATATTTCTTTTATACTGTCGTATTGCTCTTCCAAAGATTGGCCGGATTTAGACACGATATCCCACAGTAAAGAATTGAGCTCTTGCGATAAATTTACAATTTCGCCAATCTTATTATTGCTTGTCTTATCATCCAGATCAGCCAGATCGGAAGGAGTATAGTGTCTTTTTGATTTGGGAGGATTTATATTACGTGTTGGAACTTTAAAAATGTGATAGTTCTTTTTTGCGGAATTAACAAGTATTTTATTATCTGTAATAAGCAGGGTATCAGAATCGAAGTCAGCACCGCTTAACCTTTCCAATATATTTTCTCCAATACTATTAATACAGATAATATTTGGAGTAAGATTGAAATATCTATCAATAATATCACAATTTACATTTTTAGTTATCAGGATGTTTCCAATAGTAACATGGGGGCTCCTGCTTCCAAGAATTTCACATCCATAAGGATATCTTGTATTATGCACAGTGCCAGAAGCAATAACAGAGGAGCCGTCAAATTTTCCTATTGTCTGCAATAACATTTCATATGGATTTCCAAATAAAGTTGCATAAGTTCCATTGAGAAGAATATGTCCTTTTTTCATATTCCTCAAATAAGAACGGCATAGATCCTTTTTAAAGTCATAATAAATGCGCGTCTTATGAAAAGCACAGTCAAAATTCAATAGTTTATACACGATTTCATTTTTATTTTTCATGACATTATCAATTTCAACATCATCTGTATCACTGAATTTTAAATGGTATCTCATTACATCCACGTTTGTATTGAGCAAATTTATATAATCCAAACCATCTTTGACAATGTGCCTGATTTCATCCTGTGATAACTGTAACGTATTCAGAAGTTGATAATGAGCCTGAACCATTCGTCCGTTGAAATAGTGTGTATCTTTATCATGCTTTACAATTCCGAAAAAAGGGTATATATTCTCCAACCATGTTTTTAAATTCCCAAATTTATAAAACTTAATACTGGATGGAGTTGTTATAAGTTTTATATCTTGTATATCTTGTGCTAGTGTTTCTCCCTGAAGCTGAGAAAT
Organism: Lachnospiraceae bacterium; assembly: GCA_910574185.1. Taxonomy (GTDB): domain Bacteria; phylum Bacillota; class Clostridia; order Lachnospirales; family Lachnospiraceae; genus Claveliimonas. The sequence goes on along the minus strand of CAJSZQ010000001.1, from coordinate 231,558 downwards.
ATTCGTTATATGGTTATCGTCAAAGAATTTTTGAATGTTTGTATTGAAACAACAAGACTTAAAAAACTTATTTCTTAATAATAGCATTCCTTTAGATTGGTATTTTCCCATTAATGAAAAATCAATCAACGACTGCCCGTCCCAAATGGAATTAGATATTTTCATTTCCTTTTCTTCTGTCTTCAACCATCCGTTTTCACCAAGGTCAGTGCATACAGCATTGTCATAGAATGTACTTGTCCAATCATCAACTACAAGTATGTTTTCTGGACGAATTTCTAATGTGTCTATAATACTACTGGTTGGTAAAGATATATATGCTTCAAATGCAGCAATATCCAAACTGTCGCCTGAGTTTATATTTAGTCCACATTGCTCAGATTGATGCATATTGTGATATAGGCGTTTATCAATGAATAAACATTTTCCAACTCTTGCTGATCCGCTTGATCTTTTAAATCTGCAATAATGAATACCGTTACAGATAAATCCGTTTTCATAGCACCATTCTCTTAACCATTTTGCTGACTTCACAGATTTTATCGTTTTTACCAATGAATATGTGTACGTCATTTTTTCTTCATCATATTCGCAAGCAAAATAAGGGGGCAGAAGAGAGGTATCTATAGAATTATAAAAGGGTTCATCTATCTTTAATGCTACCATGATTTTGTTGCCATTATTGTCTAAGTCAATAGCATAACCATCGGTCAGGCTATAATCTCTTAAGTTATATCCGTTTCTAACATAGACATTTTTTGCAATTTTATTAAATTCTTTAACTGCGTATTTAAAAGTTACGTTAATAACTTTTGACGAATATTCTTTCCCTTTATAAAAGAAAGATAATGAATCTTTTTTGCCATATATTTTCTTGGCCACATCACGCAATTCTATTAAATCTAAGCTATAATCAAAGCTATTTATATATTTCCCCAGATTATCAGTACCATCCTTACGGGTAAGTTTATAGCCATAGGGAGTGTTTTTGATAAAATTGTTGGATAAATATAAATCCTTCGCGTCAATAGAAGGGATATACAGATTATTTCTCATTAGTGGTTCACCTCCATTGCACGATATCCGTATTGCTCCATATTTTTCATTACCAGTTTCATTTTATCTACTAAAATACAATATATATTTTGAGTGGAGGATAAAACATTTTCTGACAAATTGAACTTTTCGTAGGTCATATACCTGACTGAATTAATATGCGTCTGGTCAATTTTAAGGTTTAATATTCCATTATAATCAAATAATAATTCTACATTCCAGAATCCATTTTTACAATTATTTATTTGCGAAGCCAAATCAATAATTTCGCTATATTTTTCTATAAACCTATCAGCCGCTATTTTTGCCAGTTTTATAGTTTCTAAAAAATCTTCTTCATTCGCAGAGAGGATTTTGCTATAAATACTGCCTCCATAGATATGTAAATCAAAACATAATCTGGATTCGTGATCTTTAGTGTTTTGTTTTTTATATCCGACATAAACTTTGAAACCAACAGCTCCATTATTTTGCAAATCAGATATAAGTGTCTGCACTTTTTCGCTATTAATATAATTTTCCAAAAACCTTTTCTCAGATTGTTCTTTTGATTTGCGCCGAATTTCCTGTGATAAAGATTCAATACTAATATCCGCTAAATGATAATTCTCTAAAATGGGTTCTAATTTATTATCGTGTGTTTTCTTTAAAACGGTATACAGGTTATTGTTGAATTTAATCTTGTAGTTGTTACTTTCAAAATCTGACAATTCTTTTTCATATTCTATTAACCGATTTTTAAATTGAATAGTTTTGTAAAATATATCTTTAAGTTCTGCCTTTTTATTATTTGGAATCTTTATTTCTTCAATAGTGAATATATTCTTCTTAAAAACTATTTTCGGATATCCAGCCAAATTTTTAAAACTACATTCATTATAATTACAATGAAGATAAAAATTATTATAGACAATATGTTCAGTCTGGATTTTTAGCCTAATACCGACTTCATATGTTCTCCCCCTGATACATCTTATATCAAAATAGACATTTTCATCGAAAGGAAGACTAATAGAATCTCTAACAGTGCCTATTATTTTTTGATTAATCGTGTCTAAAACATCTTGTTTTAAATATGACACACATTGCTTTCTTTTTATAATTTCATAACAGGAAATCATATCTTCATAAGTCATAGAATAAATGCAGTTAATTATATCGTCTCTTGTGGCATTTTCTATAATCTTTTGCCAAAACCAATCTAATTGTTCGATTCTTGCTTTATAATTAAGAACTTTTTGTCTGGTTAATTCGTGTTTTATTTTTGCAATTATAGACGCATATAAATCTCTCTTTTCATATGTTTTGGAATAACATACTCCGTCATGATACAAGTATGTAAACACAGGTATAATATTTTCATCAGTTTTATACAGATATTCTTTTATATTAACTTCTACAACATCATTTCCAAGTGCATTCCATTTACAAAAATAATCATCACCAATTTTTCGGCTGGAAAAAAACATCTCAAAATAGATGATATCATCAGATGAGGTATATACAGTAATGTCTGGCTTATAATTTCCGAATGATGTATACCATATTTTTTCAATTTCTATCGAAGCAACTTCAAACAATTTCTCGTTTATATAAAATTTACTTCCTTTTTTAAACAACCAATTTTTACAAAAAAAATGAAGCTGGCTTTCTTTTGTACATTTCCCGGAAATGTGATAATAATGAGATTGTTCCTTTGTACTTGTTATCGCCCTGGGTTTAACAACCCCTCCACAGCAAGGGCAGTAATAGCTATTGTTTTTATTTGCTTTTTTTACATGAATAAGATTAGCAAATTCATCGTTACCATCATAGGCAACAATCAGTTGCGGCAAATATTCAAAAACATCCATATAAGTCCTCCTTGTCTTTTGACTTGTTTATTTTCTTATTGGTTTTCTTATATTTCTTTATATTTTCAAATTCAACTACTTGTACCAATTATTTTTATCAATAAAATATTCACTATTCCACCAACATATATAAATACATTGTGGAAGATTATGTATTTTTGGAATTATCCATTTTAGTTTAATCATAGTCATTATTCTCCATAGTTTTAATTTCATATCCCAGCCATTCACACAAATCCTTTATTCCCCGAAAACAATCATAGTGTCGATACTCTCCATCATCATTTTCAATATATTCATCGCTTTCAAAGATACCTTGCCCACATTCGGAGCAATAGTAATATGCTTTCGGTGGAATGTAATTCGGACAGGCAGAAGGGCATTTATCTCGTAAACATAGTCTACACAATTACGCAACACCTCTTTCTACAATAGATATTCTTTCATGCACGTATCCGTCATTGCTTGTATAATATATATCTTTTATTCCCAGATCTTTAATTGCTGCCATACAGGAAGGACATGGACGTGCAATTCCAAAAGGACGATCTTTTCTAATTCTGTAAATATATAATTTCACTTTTGAGAAATTTATATTGAGATCTTTAATGGAATTAATACAGTTTATTTCAGCGTGTAGTTTTGGTAGCAAATTTTCAGATTTAATTCTGTAACGGTTATAATATTGTTGTGTGGGATGAGTTTTGTTTAAATTACATCCCATACCGATGACAGAATTGTGATACACTGCAATGCATCCTACATGGATCTTTGCGTAATCTGAGAGCATTGCAGCATCTCTAGCTTTGTTAAAATATTTATAATCAATCTTTACCATCATTAGTTTTTTCTAATGCCTCTTTCTCAAAAAGTTCATTTCCTCTTTCAAAACATGCCAATTCATATTCATATCTATCAATATACTTATCAAAGTATTTTTTCTTAGTATCTTTATCAGCAACAGTTGCAGCATAGTAAACTACTCTGCAGATATCTTCGATAATGGTCTCCCTGGTTCCTGATATGTATTGTGTACTAATTTTCTTTGAGGATATTTTCATTCGATCTCCAATATCGTTACGATTTAACCACATTGATAAAGAATATTTATTTTCTTTTTTATCAAAATGATATGTACATTCTACTGTATAACACGGATACCCATACTTTGATAAATCTATTACAAGCATATTTCCTTTGTGTTTTGGCCTCATCAGATTTCTTAACATTTGTTACCTCCTGTTTTTTTAATAGTATTATTTCTTAGTTTTATATTTCTTTCACATTGTCTATCAAATGTAAACGTTCTGATGATTTTGTCAGACATAGTTTTCATTGTGTGGCGTCCATCAAAATCAAATAATGTTAGTTCTCCTCCATAGGTTGTATAGTCTGGTTTATAAATTTTATTATTGTAAAGTGTTTCTGCCATTAGTTACTGTGAAATCTCCTTTTCTATATTAATGAATTTTTGTTTGTTAGGTTTGTTTTGTTTGGTGTCATAGTATTAAATTCTCCTTTTTTGATGGTAAGATGGTAGTGATAATGGATAAGTAATATGCATTTTCATGTTTCGTATAAATTTTGCTAATAATTATTTTCAATGTATTCTTTACAATTATTAGAAATTTCTTTAACTTCTAAATATCCAAAAGGCGTATTTGAAGAAATAATAACAAATGTTAAACAGGGAAAAGAGAATGGGGCGGAACCTTGAGAAATAGCGATTTTACAAGGGGTTAGACCATTTTCCGTTTTGGGAGAAGTATCGTAACTTATCGTAAAATGGTGTAGTTTGAAGAAAAACTGGTGTCAAAAATGGTGTACTAGCAAATTGAGTTAAGCAATATTTTGTATAGTAGGCAAAGCGGAATCTCAATGTTTACATTTCTATTCAGAGTGTCATCAAGTAATACGGTTGGCGCTCTTTTCTTATTTACTGTATAATTGACCTCAAAAAGAAGAGGTGAAGTATATGGCAATCAAGGAGAATGCAGTCTGTTCGGACTGTAGAGTTCCACTGAAATATTACGATAGTGTATTAAGAATTATACGGACAAAAGGAAGAAAAACCAGACAAATAAAAATACAGAGATTCCGATGCTCGCATTGTGGCTGCATACATAGAAATTTACCGGATGACGTTTTTCCGTATAAGCAGTATGAGGCGGAAATTATTCGCGGTGTCTTGGAAGGATTTATTACTCCGGAGACAATCGGCTATGAGGATTATCCGTGCGAAATGACCATGATTCGTTGGAAATCGCAAAAAACACAACTGCTCTTATGAAAGGAGCGTGATTTTATGAAGATGAATAGTAAACAGATTGAAGAACTAAACGAACTTTTGGTGGAGCATAGCGAAACTTTAACCGCTTTCTATGATGAGGGAATTGAATATGGAATGAATAAAGGGTGTTTGTTAGGCGCTATAGGAAGTGTGGTTGGAATGACAATCGCTTATGGAGTAATTAAAATCGTGTCCCATTACAAGAAAAAAGAAATCGAAGAGGAGTCCTAACAAGGGCTCTTTCTTTTTGCCGTAATGCCACCGAGGTTGTTTTTACTGATTCGCATTTCTAACCTAGAATAGATTTAGAAGGAGGAAATGCATATGTCAACAACAATACGACCGGAATTATCAGAGAAAAATCCGTACTGGATTGAGAAGCATCGATACTATGAACTGAAACACTTCTGTCTTCAGTATCCGATTTGGAAGAAAGCAAGAGCGGCATTGAGTGGACTGAGCCAGCGACCGATGGATGCTGTAATACTGGCAAGAAGTTATGGTGATCCGACTGCCAAATGTGTAGAGGCGAGAGAGTTTTACTCAGAGAGAATGGAGCTGATAGAGAAAGCAGCTGCAGAAACAGATGCCGAACTGGGTGATTATATTCTGCAGGCAGTTACACAAGGGATTTCCTATGACCATCTCAGAGCCAGGGCAAATGTGCCTTGCTGTAAGGATGTTTACTACGAACTGTACAGACGTTTCTTCTGGATTTTAAATCAGGAAAGGAGGTGATGTATGCAATAATGACAACTTCTTTTATGAAGGGTTCTTTATTTTTTGATTGAAAAATGGTACAATCAAGCCGATACTTGACGCTGTTTGTTTTAGTTCGCAAATAATACATTGCCCTTTATGAAAGGAGGATACATATGACGGAACAAGGTTCTAATTTTGAAGAAAAGGAGAAAACCGAAATGATGAATGTTCAGGAAGTGGCAAGAATGACCGAATGGCTCAGAGCGAAAGGCATGAGTGATACGGAAATTCTCAACTGCATGAATTACATCGCTACGGGTGTTGGCTTACCGACGAATAATGAGCCGTCCGAAGCAAAAGAATCCGACTGAGTCAAAGGGAAGGGTCGCTTAACAGCGGCTCTTTCTTTTTCGCATAAAATACAATCTCTCTTATGGAAATAAAAATTTTACATGGAGGTATCGATATGAGTATAGTAACAAAGGTAGCAAAAATGAGGTTATTCTTTCACGCCAACATGCTGGACATCTGTAATGTAGCTAATCAGTTAGGTATATTGAAAGATGATAAAGCAGAAGAAGTGATGAAAGGACACACCATGAAGTGCTTTGATGCGATGGAGCATATGGGGCTTAATGTAAAGAAATATTTAGAAGAATCAAAGAAGGAGTCCTAGCAAGGGCTCTTTCTTTTTATTCTAGCTTAGAAAACCAGTATGTGGGTAACGGAAAAACATGCTATTTTGGTATTTGAAAAAATCCCCGGGTGGAAAATCTGGGGAATCTTTTCGGAAAGGAGAATCTATGTCATTAGCAATCGGAATATGCATTGGATTTGCGCTTGGAATCTTAGCCACTTTATGTATCCTGAGAAAAGGGTCTATCGGAAATCTGGTGATTATTGACGACCCAGAGGATGGTCCTTATATGTTTCTTGAAATCTCGAAGACAGAGATCGAAACTTTGAGGGTACAACCCACCGTAAAGCTTAATGTTGTCGATAAAGGCAGACCGCATAAATAACACTTTCTGTTATGGAAACAAAAATTCATCATTGAAAGGAGAAGAAAACGATGGACGAACAAATTAGACAGGCGTTGGCAAATGAGATTTTGAGTCAACTCAATAACTTGAGTACTCTCAATCCGGGAAGCAAGGAGCAGCAGACGGCAGTGGAAAATGTCACCAAACTCTATAGGTTGGGATTGGAGGATGTAAAAGCCGACACTGATTATGATGAAAAGTTGTATCGTAGAGATGTCGATGCACAGCACGAACAGGACGAGCTGGATAGACAGGCTCGCGAGGAGCAGTTCAAGAAAGATCAGTTGACGGAACAAATCAAAGACCGATATTTCAAACTTGGAATAGGAGTGGCAGAAATTGTGTTACCGTTGATATTCTATGCAACTTGGATGAAGAGAGGATTTAAGTTTGAGGAAACGGGAACTTATACGTCAACGACATTCAGAGGATTGTTCAATCGATTCAGGCCGACAAAGAAATGAATTTTGGAGCGAAAAAGCGAGGGGTTCGTGCAAAATGCATGGACTCTTCGTTTTTCTCCGCATAGATTGCAACTGCTCTTATGAAAGGAGCGTGATATTTATGAAAAGCATGTATTCACAAGTGTTTGATTCTAAATGTCCATTATGGGATAAAAATCAGAAGTTTAATTTGATACTTCTGCAATCAAAACAGACCTATTTTAACGATTTATTAAAGATACGAGGCTATGTGTTCCTCAGAGACATTTATGAGGATCTCGGTTTCCCTGTAACAGTAAAGACATTATTTGTAGGATGGGTTTATGATTTAGAGAACCCTATCGGAGACAACTTTATTGATTTTGGAATAACCACAAAGGGTGAAGAACCGAACATTGAATTGGATTTTAATGTTGACGGAATTATCACAAATTGGTTTAAAGAGGAGTCCTAACAAGGGCTCTTTCTTTTTGCAGTTTAGGAGTATATATTATGAGATACCACTATAAAAAACCAGCTATCTACCTCTCCATGTATGGAGAACGTTATATCTGTGAGCATCCGGTATACAGCAGTTGTACGCTATTTAAAATTGGAGAGAAGGGTTTGGCAGTCATTCAGCAGCGTTTTGATGCAGAAACAAAGAGTACTTGGTGGGGAGAAGTAGATTCATGGATAACAGACGACTTATATTTACATCCAGGTTTTAAGGAGTACTTTGAGAATCGTGCCGGAGATTGTACGGATGGTCTTTATCCTACTGTTACAGTCAGGCAAATCATGTGGGCGTTAAAAATGAAGCCAATACCGAGAGAACGTTGGGAGACGGTATTTGACAGACGAGAGATTTAGCGAAAAATACAACTTCTTTAATGAAAGGAGGATAAACTAATGGCAAAAACAGGTTTTCATACATATGACATTTTTAATAATGAGGATGTAGTAACAAGATGGAAATATTTCAATTTCTGTCACAAGAAAGCTTTGAACTGCGGTCTTGTATGTAGATGCAATATCAAAGACTCTGTACCAAAGCTTGAGCTGTGGGGAACGAAATGCCAATTTCTCAAATATTATTTGCAGACCTTGACAAAATGTCAGTATAAATTGGAAGGCGTTAAACGTTGTATATCGTTCTTATTTGAGTGAAAGAGAGGAGTCCTAACAAGGGCTCTTTCTCTTTACGCTCGAAATACATCCACCTTTATGAAAAACAAACGATTTTGAAAGGAGTAAAGGAGTATGGACGAAATGAAAATCAACTCGAAATTCTTGAGGAACTTGATCGCTAAGTTTGTAAAAAGGGCGGTAAAGAAGAAAGCTGGATATGAAGTAGATATCCAGTTAAACGAATTTACTGCAACGGTTACGGACGGGACGGCTCACGTTCACTTGAATGTAGATGCGGAATTGAGTAAAGATGAGCTTACAAAGCTTCTGGCAGCGATTGGTTTATAGGAGGTGGTGAGATCATGGAAACATGGTCTCTTCGCTTTTACATACGCAAAAATTGCAAGGGCTTTTATGGAAAATAAACGAATACGGAGGGTACAATTATGATGAGAGCATTAAAAGATTACAACGAAATGGTTTGGAGACCGTCATGGAAATGGCTGAAGAAGCACTGGAAAGGATATTCAGTGCTGCTGGTGATTTCGATGATTGTTCCGTACCTTTGGTTCTACTGGAGCGACATCACGGAGTACATCAAGAACAAGTTTACAAAGAACGAAGAGGAGTCCTAACAAGGGCTCTTTCTTCTTGCGCGAAATTTGCAAGTTCTATTATGGAGAAACGGTTGGCTCAGTGGTGGAGCGCCGCTGAAATGCGGAGGTCGAGGGTTCGAGTCCCTCACTGCTTCTCTTATATTTTTTGCCCAGACAAGGGATTTTACGTTTTTAGCGAAAGGAGAAAAAAGTATGAAAGGAAACAAGAACATCAGAGGCAGTACAGAATGGGAAAAGAAGTTTATTGACAACTTCAATCGACTTTGTAATCGGCATCACTCATGGCAGGTGTGGCAGGATTTTGTTAATATGTCTGCCAGTGCGATTGCCAATGCAGTGGATCGGAGGCCAGATGTCTGGAAATTAAGGGAAGATTCTTATATGGCAACTGTCAAAAGATATTCCAAAGAGGAGCTGAATCTCATCACGGAACTGTTAAGCATCACAACATTGGCATTAGAAGAGAACCCAGCACAGGACTTTCTGGGGAAGATGTACATGCAGTTCAATCTTGAAAACAAATGGCACGGGCAATTCTTTACTCCTTGGCATGTTGCAGAGCTTATGGCAAAAATGCTGATCAGCGATGATTTAAAAGAGAAGATTGCATCTCAGGATTATATTTCGGTTAATGACCCTTGTTGTGGAGCCGGCTGTATGCTTATAGCTTTCGCAAACGTCTGTAAAGACGATTTAGATATCAATTATCAGCAATCGGTGCTTTTTGTGGCGCAGGATATTGACTCGGTAGTTGCAAAGATGTGTTACATCCAAATCAGTCTTTTGGGATGTCCCGGCTTTGTGATAATTGGTAATTCTCTTTCGGAGCCGGTTTGTGGAAGTAGCATTGAGCCGAGTTACAAGAGACCGGAAGACATTTGGTATACACCATTATATTTTACTGATGTGTGGACACTCAGGAGAATCCGGTCTTGGAATAATAATCTTCAGAAAGAAGAACCGGAACCTATTCAGATACCCAAAGTTGAGGAATCTCCGAGAACAGCATCAGCAATACATAAACCATCGCAAAAGCCGGTTGCAAAGAAACCTGTAAACAATAAAAAGCCGTTTTCGCTGAAAGATTTCTTTACAGTGAAAGGAAAGGGTAAGAAATGAATTTAAGGCAAAAATTTTATAGGATATGTGGCAAGTCGAGGCTGTATCTGAGACGTTCATCGCCCACCATCTTGTGTTGTGTAGCGGCAGTCGGTGTTGTGGGAACTGCCATCGCTTCTGTTAAGGCGACTCCCAAGGCTATGAAGCTCCTGAAAGACGCTACGGACGAGAAAGGCGAAGAACTGAGCAAAGCAGAAATTGTTATCACTGTTGCCCATCTGTATATTCCTGCGGTTGCTATCGGAGCTGGTACAATCTTCTGTATTTTTGGGGCAAATGTCCTTAACAAACAACAGCAGGCAAGATTGATGAGCGCTTATGCTTTGCTCAGGAACTATCACAAGGAGTATCGTGATAAGCTGATAGAGCTTCATGGCGAAGAAGCGGATGTTGAAATCAGAAACGCCATGATAAGGGAACACTGCAATTTCCATCCACTTGATTCTGATGTTCCGGATGGGAAAGTTATATTTTATGATGAGATATCCGGAGAGTCTATCCTACGGTATGAAAGGGAAATCATAGATGCAGAGTACCATTTCAATCGTAATTTTACGATGAGAGGTTACGCGTTCCTTAATGAGTTCTATGAATTCTTGGGGTTACCTATGACCGAGTACGGAGGAACTGTTGGCTGGACTATGTCTTCTGGAATCATGTGGGTAGATTTTGAACACCGTCTGATTGATAACGATGACGGTGGTCCGGCCTGCTATTCCATCGATATGGTATTTGCACCGGAAGTCTTGGAAGAATGGGAATGCTGACAACTTCGCAGAATTTGCAAATGCTATTATGAAAGGAGGAGATGCTTTATGACTGGAGCGGTGATTAAAGGAATTGGAATTGCGGCGACTGCAATCGGAATGGCAGCAACATTTGCCACCGACTGGGTCAACGAGAAGAAGATGGAAGAAAAGATTGAAGAAAAAGTGAATGAGGCATTGTCCAGAAGAGACAACAATGAAGGAGAGTCCTAACAAGGGCTCTTTCTTCTTGCGCGGAGGAGGCAGCGCAATGAACAACAATTATATTTTATCCGTGATTCGGGAATATGCGGATGAATATCTGAAAGAACCAGGTTGGCGTATGTCAAAAGACTGGTTTAGACAGGTTTCGTATAGCCGATGGGCGGTGGGTGAAATATTGAAAAGCATTGAAGAATCCCGATTCACTCCGCCCATCATGGTTGTTGAAGATTTTATCCATAAAATGGATAGCTTCTCATGCCAGAACAAAAAGACAAGCATTATATTTTCAGTCGCACATGACATGGCAGAGAATATTTTGGATGTTCTGATTGCCATGAAATGACATATCGAAAGGAGAAAAAGATGAAAGTATTAAGACAACAGGAAGTATCTATTCAAACAACAGGCGAGTTCAAAGTCGGGGATCAGATTCAGGTCGGAAAGTACACCGCTACCTGTCAGAAAGTCACCAAGAAAGGGGCGCTCTTCCTTTTGGATCAGTATCTGGATGAGCCGTTCAAGATGAATCGTGAGAATACGAACGAGGGCGGATATGAAGCAAGCGACCTGCGCACGGAGCTTCAGAAGAACAGCATTCTGGAAATCTTCAGTTCGGTCCGGGAAATGATGGTTCCGTTCAAGAACGGCGATCTGCTCCGTATTCCATATGCAGAGGAGTTCTTCGGGGATGTTGACACTTATGAGCCGAGCGGAAAGAAGCAGTGGCCGCTTATGCGGGATCGCAAAAATCGGATTGCTATCCGGGAAGGAGAAGCCTATGAGTGGGGCTGGTTGCAGAATAAAGTAAAGTCTTCTGGGACGTATTTCGCTTATGTGACCTACGATGGCGATACGGCCTACGACGCCGCGTCGGACTCTCATGGGGGTCGTCCGGTCTTCCGTTTGCGGTTAGGCTAATCTCCGCCCCTTGTGGGCGGTTTATATTTTGAAAGGAGAACGTGAAATGAAGAAACCGAATCTTTCGCGGATTGCCAAAAACCTGCAGATAGGATTACAGAAGCACAGCCCTGAAATCCTTACAGGTATTGGAATAGCTGGTATGATTACAACAACCGTACTGGCAGTCCGTGCAACACCCAAAGCGCTCATTCTTATAGAGGAAGAAAAGCGGAGGCAGAATAGCGAATTATTGGAAGAGGCAAAAAAGAAGGGGTCAGATTGCTGTGCCAGAGTTGACAAACTGAAACCTATTGAACTGATTCGCACAACATGGGTTTGTTATATTCCGGCTGCCCTCACTGGCGTTCTTTCTGTTTCCTGTCTAATTGGTGCCAGCTCTGTTAATATTCGTCGCAATGCGGCTCTTGCAACAGCATATTCACTATCTGAGTCTGCGCTGAAAGAGTATCAGGAAAAGGTGATTGAAACCATTGGCGAGAAAAAAGAACAGGAAATCAGAGACTCCATCGCAAAGGACAAGCTGAAACGTGATCCGGTTGTGAATAAAGAAGTCATTATCACTGGTCGTGGAGAAACACTCTGCTATGATACCATCACATCGAGATATTTCAAATGTGATATTGAGAAGCTCCGAAGGGTGGAGAACGAACTCAATAAAAGGCTTCTTAGTGAGATGTATATTTCACTGAATGATTTTTATTACGAGATTGGGCTTCGTTCAACTGATATGGGTGAAGATCTTGGATGGAACATCGGAAACGGTTTGATCAATCTGGAGTTCAGTTCGCAGCTTGCAGAAGATGAGACTCCATGCCTGGTAATCGGATACAGAGTAGCCCCTAGGTATGATTTTCGTACCCTGATGTGACTGCGCAAAAAATACATTGGCTTTAATGGAAGAATCCACACTATTTCATAGACGAAAGGAGAACAATTATGGAACCTAATGAAATCATGGAAAACGAGGAAGTTATCGAAACAGCAACGGAGGAGATCGTGAAGGCGAGTTCCGGATGTGGCTTTAAGGTGGCGGCTGGTTTCGGCCTGGGCATTCTTGCGGGCATGGCAATCTGCAAGTTGGCAAGACCGGTAATCGCCAAGATCAAGGCACGGAAGAAAGCGTCTATCATTGATGTGACAGCGGACGAGTTTGAATATGACGACTTTGAAGATGACGAGAAAGAGGAGTCCGAAGAAAAACCCGAGTAATGATATTCGGTGGATTAGACGAGAGGGGGAGTACCTGTAACAAGGTGCTTTCCCTTTTTTCGTTTTCTGGGAGGAGGATTGCAATGAACAAGTATATGTACGAAGGACCGGTCATGGAGTTTGACCGTTGTATCCAGAACAACTGGAAGGGGGAGACCGTGGCCGCATCAGAGACAAAAGCTCGGAGCAATCTTTCTTACCAGTGGAAGAAAAAGAATAACCGTATTGCGGGTGTAAGAATCACATTGCCCGGCAAATTGCGGAAGATAATCTGAAAGGAGAATTATATTTATGGAAGAATACAAGCCAAACTCCCATAAATCCAAGGAAGAACAGCAGGCAGCGCCTCCTGAGAAGAAAGTAGAGAAAGTGGTCAGCGGTTCTGTAAAATCCAGAAAGAAAAGCGAGATTCAGAAATTTGCAGATGTCTTTATCCAGGAAGATGCACAGAAAGTAAAGTCTTATATTCTGATGGATGTGCTGGTTCCGGCGATAAAGAAAGCCATATCCGATATCGTAACAAATGGAATCGATATGATTCTGTATGGAGAGACCGGACGTACAAAAAAGAGCGGAACGGCTTCCAAGGTATCTTATCGGAGCTATTACGATAAACGAGATGACCGAAGGGATTACGGTTCTTCCAGAACGCGAACGGGATATGACTACGATGATGTTATCTTGGACAATCGCGGGGAAGCGGAAGAAGTCCTGTCCCGGATGGATGAGCTGATTGCTACATATGGCCTTGTCAGTGTGGCTGATTTTTATGATCTGGTAGGGATTACTGGCAGCTATACGGACAATAAGTACGGCTGGACGGATATTCGGAATGCTTCGGTGGTAAGGGTTCGTGACGGATATACAATTAAACTGCCGAGGGCATTGCCGTTAAACTAAAAAAATATGAAAAGGAGCAATAAATCATGAAAGCAAATGAAATTATGAGTAAAGCCAGTGGGGCTTTGAATAAGATTGGGTTCGGCTTGAAGAAACGCAGCCCTGAGATTCTGGTGGCAGCTGGTGTTGTGGGTACAGTTGTAAGCGCTGTAATGGCCTGCAAGGCAACCACTAAGATTGGCACTATCCTGGACGAGACCAAGGAGCAGTTGGATCAGATTCACGAGTATACGGGGACTCCGGATGCAGAGAAAAAGCAGTACAGTGTGGAAGATTCCAAGAGAGATACGGCCATCGTTTATGCTCAGGCGGGGGTGAAGCTGGCCAAGCTCTATGCGCCGTCAGTCGGTCTCGGAATTTTGTCCATCAGCAGCATTCTGGCATCCAACAATATCCTCAGAAAGCGTAATGCGGCGCTGGCAACAGCTTATGCGGTAGTTGACCGTGGTTTTAAGGAGTACAGGGATCGTGTTGTGGAGCGGTTCGGTAAAGAAGTAGATCATCAGCTCCGGTACAATATCAAGGCTACTGAAGTCGAGGAGACTATTACGGACGAGAAAGGCAAGGAGAAAAAGGTCAAAAAGAACGTCGAAGTTGCTGACCCGAATGCCAGCGGCTATGTAAAGTATTTTACGAGAAGCAATCCTTACTGGGAAGACGATTCTTCTTATGTGGAGATGTTCCTGCGGGCACAGCAGAATTATGCCAATGACAAGCTGAAAGCTGACAAGCACCTTACTTTAAATGCCGTATATGACATGCTTGGTTTCAAGGAGAACAAGGCCGGCATGGTTGTTGGGTGGATCTATGACCTGGACCATCCGAACGGAGACAATTACGTGGAGTTCGATGTAAAGAAAGTGCTTTTGCCGAATGAGCAGGGCGGGTACGAGGAAGCTTATGCCATCGACTTCAATGTGGACGGCAATATTTACAATGAGATGATTTGAAGGGAAGGGTACGCCACCATGCTATCCGGTAACTTTGATCGTGATATGGCTGACTATCCTTATATGTTTTAAGGATGGTTGGCCTTTATATTTTAGAAAGGAGTGGCTGACATGCACAGAAGAATATGGATGCTTCTGCTTCTCTTGATGTTTTGTATTGTTGGGAATTATGCATCGGCTCGTGGTGAGACCATATCTGTTGTAGAACCTATCTGCACAGAATCGATGCTGATTCCTGAAAAAATTGAAATATCTATAAAAGAAACAGAGCATTCTGACATTCCTGCCGCGATTAAAGTTGAAGAACTTTTGGATGATGGCGTAGTGGCAGGACTTTCAGATGAAGATATTGATTTGATTGCTCTGGTGACAATGGCTGAGGCAGAAGGGGAATCGGAGTACGGAAAGAGGTTGGTAATCGATACGATTTTAAACCGTGTGGATTCCGACCATTATCCTGATACTGTCTTTGAAGTTGTTTATCAGCCTAGTCAGTTTTCGTCCATATGGAACGGACGTGTAGACCAGTGCTGTGTCATGGATGAAATATGCCAGCTTGTCAAGGAAGAGCTTCTGGAACGGAAAAATTACGAAGTTATATTTTTCACAGCAGGCGGGTACAGCAAATATGGAACGCCAATGTTCCAGGAAGGAAACCATTATTTCAGCAGTTATGAATGAAAGGAGAAGATTATGAATAGTGGATTAGTTTTTATGTCCTATACTTTATCAGCGTTGTCTGGGATCTGTTTTATAACGGGGCTGGCTGTCCTGTTCGGGGGAAGGAGTGAAAAACATGGAAAATTTTGAAGCTATTATCGCCATGTTAGACTTCATTCTGGACTCTAAACGTAAGCGGCACATTGTCGGTGGGATTCTGCTGAGCGTGTCGTTTCTGTTCGGCGGTCTGGCGCTTACCACCATGACATTAAAGACGGAGGAAAAACGGGATGAGTAGAGGATTATATTTAGCCGCATTTGTTGCCGGTGTGACAATCGGTTCTGTTGCGACATGGTTTGCTGTAAAAAAGAAGTACGAAAAGATTGCCCAGGATGAGATTGACTCTGTGAAAGAAGTATTTGCCAGAAAAGAATTTGATTCCCAGGTAAAAGAGATGACCAAAGCCGGAGAAGAAGTCGTAAAAGGATTGAATGACGGGATTAGGCAGGCAGCGGAACAGGCAAAAGACAAACCTGATCTTGTACAGTATGCGACTATGGTTCAAAAATATGGCGGAACCATCGGCGAAGAAAAGGAGGCACATATGAAGGAGAAATACCCTTATGTTATATCGCCAGAGGAATTTGGCGAGTTTGAGGACTATGAAAAGATCAGCCTCACTTATTATGCCGACGGTGTTCTGGCGGATGACAATAATGAAGTTGTAGATGATGTGGAAGATATTGTGGGCGATGCCTTGGATCACTTCGGTGAATATGAGGATGATTCTGTATTTGTCAGATGTGATGAGCGGAAATGCGACTATGAGATACTTCTCGATCAAAGAACATTCTCCGAAGTGTCCGATAGTAATCCCCATCAGGTGGAGGTATGATGAAAAACGAGCTGATTAACGAGTACTTTGAATGGATTTACCAGCTCGTATGCAAAGATACCAAAGGCCTGTCCTACCGAAAGCTGCTTTGTAAGCTTTATGATACCCCGTTTAATTATACGATTGCTATGGATGGCAACCGTGCGGAAGATGGAGTGGATTTACGGTATCGTTTTGGTTATGAATGCGGGTTTGCCAATTCGGCGGTTGCAGACTATCTGGACAACAAAGACTGCAGTGTACTGGAAATGATGGTCGCCCTTGCTATTCGGTGCGAGGAACATATCATGGACAACCCGGATATCGGGGATAGAACCGGCAAATGGTTTCTGGACATGATTGTAAACCTTGGTTTGGAGAAGATGACGGATGATCATTTTGATAAACGTTATGTTGAGAGTGCTCTGAACCGCTTCCTGAACCGGGAATACAAACGGAATGGAGATGGCGGCCTCTTCACAGTACATCATAACCGGATTGATATGCGGTCGGTGGAAATTTGGTATCAGGCAATGTGGTATCTCGATGAGGTGCTTAAGAGCTGAATTATATTTTGAGAGGAGAAATGCAAAATGAGGATGGTGCGTTGCTATAATTTGCATGAGGTGGCTGATGTTGCTAACCGTAATACAGAAACTCTTGTCCGCATGATTAAGCGGGCAAATGGGGAAATCTGCCGATTGAAAAGGAAGAACCGTTCCTATGCTATGGCTGGATTTATATTTGGCATTACGGTGGAGCTTTGCTTTCTGGCACAGAACCAGAAGATCAATGAGCTGGAAGAAAAGCTCATCAATATGAACGAGGAGATTAAGGAGCTTACAGACAAGGAAGGAGATTAAAAATGCGATGATTGACTTTCTTATGATTTCAACGCGTAGCACAAAGCGCGGAATAATAGAAATCTATCCAAAGTTTATTGTCAGGACAAGCTCCGATTTGATGATCCGGGGCGGGGACTTCTATGCTATCTGGATTGAGGAACGTGGTTTATGGTCAACAGATGAGCAGGATGCATTACAACTGATTGACCGTGAACTGGATAGATATGCGGAGGAGAACCGCCAGCGTTTTGATTCCGACATTAAGGTCCTCCATATGTGGGATGCCGAATCCGGCATGATTGACCGATGGCATAAGTACTGCCAGAAGCAGATGAGGGATTCTTTTCACATGTTGGACGAGAAACTTATATTTTCCAACACTCCTACAGACAAGAAAGACTACGCCAGTAAAAAGCTGAACTACCCGCTTGAAGCTGGCGATTTGTCTGCTTATGACAAGCTGATGTCTGTATTATATTCCGAAGAAGAGAGGCGCAAGATTGAATGGGCCATTGGATCGGTTGTGTCCGGAGAGTCCAAAAAGCTGCAGAAGTTTATGGTTTTATATGGGGCTGCCGGAACCGGAAAATCGACGGTGCTCAATATCATACAGCAGCTCTTTGAGGGATACTATTCCGTCTTCGACGCAAAGAGTCTGGGTTCTTCAAATAACTCTTTTGCTTTGGAGGCATTCAAGAGCAATCCGTTAGTGGCTATTCAGCACGATGGAGATTTGTCGAAGATTGAGGACAACACGAGGCTGAACAGTCTGGTCTCCCACGAGCTTATGACTGTGAATGAAAAGTTCAAGTCAACCTATTCCAATCGGTTCAAATGCTTTCTTTTTATGGGGACAAATAAGCCGGTGAAAATTACGGACGCAAAATCCGGTCTGATACGAAGATTGATTGACGTGTCACCAACTGGCGAAAAGCTGAACCCGAAAGATTATAAGGCGATTGTGAAGCAGATTGATTTCGAGCTTGGTGCGATTGCGTACCACTGTCAGGAAGTGTATCTGGCGAGCCCCGGAGAGTATGACGATTATATTCCGATTACGATGTTGGGCGCGTCGAACGACTTCTATAACTTCATCATTGATTCCTACCATGTGTTTAAGAAAGAAGACGGCACGACATTGAAAGCTGCTTGGGAAATGTACAAGACTTACTGCGATGAAGCAAAAGTCGGTTTTCCATTTTCCCAGAGAGTTTTTAAAGAAGAGCTTAAGAATTATTTTCACGAATACAAGGAACGTTTCAATTTCGATGATGGGACAAGGGTACGCAGCTATTACGTTGGTTTCCGGACAGAAAAATTTGATGAAAGGAAGGAAGATAAGAAAGAACAGGAGATTAAGCCAGTACTGCAGTTTGATTGCACGGAATCTATATTTGACCGTGAATGTTCTGGCTGCCCGGCACAGTATGCTTCGTCCCAGGAGACACCGTCCAAAAAATGGGATGCTGTAAAAACAAAGCTGGCCGCCCTGGATACATCAAGGCTGCATTATGTGAAAGTCCCAGAAAATCACATAGTTATTGATTTCGATATTCCGGACGAGACCGGGAACAAGAGTTTTGAAAGGAATATCGAGGAGGCAAGCAAATGGCCGCCCACCTATGCCGAACTGAGCAAAAGCGGTGCCGGGATACACCTGCATTATATTTACGCTGGAGATCCGGCAAAGCTCAGCAGGATTTACGACGACCATATCGAAGTGAAAGTGTTCACCGGCAATAGTTCTCTCAGGAGAAAGCTATCCAAATGTAACAATCTGCCGATTGCCACGATTAGCTCCGGGCTGCCACTGAAAGGAGAAAAAATGGTAAATTTTGACGCTATAAAGAGCGAGAAAGGGCTTAGGACGCTGATCATGCGGAATCTCAATAAAGAGATCCATCCGGGGACTAAGCCGAGTATCGATTTCATCTATAAAATTTTGGAGGATGCCTACGCGAGTGACCTGAAGTATGATGTCACGGATATGCGCAATGGTGTCCTTGCTTTTGCCGCCAACAGCACGAATCAGGCGGACTACTGTATCAAACTCGTGAACAAAATGCAGTTTAAGTCGGAGGATTCATCTACCGGAGCAAGGAACGACGATGCGAAGTTGGTGTTTTATGATGTGGAGGTGTTCCCGAACCTGTGCCTTGTGAACTGGAAGATCGAGGGCGAGGGGAAGCCGGTGGTCCGGATGATCAACCCAGCTCCGGCGGAGATTGAGGAGCTGATGCGGTTCCGTCTGGTGGGGTTCAACTGCCGAAGGTACGATAATCATATCCTCTATGCCAGGCTTATGGGATATTCTAATGAGCAGCTTTATAACCTGTCCCAGAAAATCATCAACGGGAGTCCTAACTGTTTCTTTGGAGAGGCTTATAACGTCAGTTATACGGATGTTTATGACTTCGCTTCTGCAGGAAATAAAAAGAGCCTCAAGAAGTTGGAAATCGAAATGGGTAACGTTTCTCAAAAGGAACTGGTAAAGAAAGGATTTTCCGAGAAAGAAATTAGAATCATAAAGGCAGGAACTCATCATCAAGAACTCGGACTTCCATGGGATCAGCCGGTACCGGAGGAACTTTGGACGAAAGTTGCTGAGTATTGCGATAATGATGTAATTGCAACCGAGGCTGCTTTTGTCTATTTAAAAGCTGATTGGACAGCTCGACAGATTCTGGCCGATCTGGCAGATATGACTGTAAACGATACAACAAATAGCCTTACACAGAAGATTATATTTGGGAACAACCGGAAACCGCAGGATCAGTTTAATTATCGCGATTTAGCTGAACCGGTACACAATTTGGACAATGAAACCCGTCAATTCTTGACAGAAGCATGTCCTGAAATGATGGAGTGTACACACGGCGAAGCAAAGAGCCTTCTTCCATATTTTCCGGGATACAAATTCGAGAACGGAAAATCTACCTATCGAGATGAAGAAGTTGGCGAAGGTGGTTATGTATATGCCGAACCTGGTATGTACGGAAATGTGGCGCTTCTGGATGTTTCTTCTATGCATCCTCACAGCGCTATTGCTGAAGTTCTGTTTGGAGTGAAGTTTACAAAAGCGTTTCGAGATATTGTTGAAGGACGTGTGAGTATCAAACATGAAGCATGGGATATTGTCAACACAATGCTGGATGGTAAACTTACGCCTTATATTCAGAAAGTAATTGATGGCGAGATGACATCCAAGCAGCTTGCCGATGCTTTGAAGACAGCGATCAATTCCGTTTATGGTCTCACTTCTGCTTCGTTCGAGAATGCGTTCCGCGATCCAAGGAACAAAGATAATATTGTAGCCAAACGAGGAGCTCTGTTCATGATTAACCTCAAACATGAGGTGCAGGAACGGGGCTTTACTGTTGCCCATATTAAGACAGACTCCATCAAGATTCCTGACGCTACGCCGGAGATTATTCAGTTTGTTATGGATTACGGCAAACGATATGGGTATACATTTGAGCATGAGGCTACATATGACCGGATGTGCTTGGTCAATGACGCAGTTTATATTGCAAAGTACAAAGATGGTAAGCACGCCGGCGAATGGACTGCTACGGGAACTCAATTCCAGATTCCGTATGTATTTAAGAAGCTGTTTAGCAGAGAAGAAATCGTATTTGAGGATATGTGCGAGACTAAATCTGTGAGCAGCTCTTTATATTTGGATATGAATGAGGGAATGCCAGATGTGACCGCTTATGAGAAAGATTTCGCTAAAGCAGAAAGCGATTATAAAAAAGGATTGCTTTCTGACACAACATTTGAAGCAACCTGTGCGGAGCTGAGGCCGTTTATCGATGAGGGGCACAATTACCGCTTTATTGGAAAAGTCGGTCAGTTTTGCCCGATTAAAGATGGATGTAGCGGTGGACTTCTTATGCGGGAAAAAGATGGTAAGTATTATGCTGCCACTGGATCGAAAGGCTATCGTTGGCTTGAGTCGGAAATGGTTCGAGAGTTAAACAAGCAGGATGATATTGACCGTAGCTATTATGATAAGTTGGTTGATGATGCGGTTAAGACCATTTCAGAGTATGGGGATTTTGAATGGTTTGTTTCAGATGATCCTTATGTAAAAGAAAGAATTAACGAGTGGGTTCCGCCATGCGGAGATGCAAAAATCGAAACGTGCTTTGATTGTCCGTATTTCGACAATGACCCTATTCACTTGGAATGCAAACGCGGATATGTAATTGAAGAAATTCCATTATAAAAGAAAAGGAGAAGTAAAAAAATGTCAAGAAGAATACCACCTATTAACATCGAGAACGCAAGGATTATTTTCAGGAACTTTTCCGGTAAGGAAACAAAGTATAATCGGAAAGGCGACCGGAACTTCTGTGTAATCATCGAAGATCCCGACATGGCTCAGCAGTTGGCAGCGGATGGCTGGAATGTGCGCATTTTGCCGCCCCGTGATGAGGACGAGGAAGCAAGGAATTATATTCAGGTTGCAGTAAGCTATAAGGTCATTCCGCCAAAAGTTATCATGGTAACGAGACGGGCGCAGACTCCGCTGGACGAGGAGTCCGTGGATTCCCTGGACTATGCGGAAATCCGGAATGTGGATTTAACAATCAACCCCTCGGAATGGGAAGTCAATGGAAAGACCGGCATCAAGGCTTATTTAAAAACGATGTATGTCACCATTGAGGAAGACGAGTGGGCAGCGAAGTATGCGGAGCTGGAGGGCCCGCAGGAATAGAGTATTGAGGGCGGCGACTAATCATGGTTGCCGCTCTTCTGTTCCAGAAAGGAGAATTTGATGGTCAGAAACACTAAATTTGTAGATTTTGAGAAGTACTGCAAGATCTGCGAATACGAAAAGAAGAAAGATACTGACAGCCCATGCAATGAGTGTCTCGATACTTGTGCCAGGGAAGGAACAAACGAACCCGAAAGATGGAGGAAAAAAGAGAAATGAAAAAATCCCCAGTGAAGATTCCGAAGAAATCTTATGCTTTTGTGGATGGTTCTTTCAATCCGGTAACGAAGATTTATGGTTGTGGCGGATTCCTGATTGACCAGTTTGGAAAAAGGCACATTATACAGGCGAGCGGAGACAATGAAGAATGGGCTGTTATGAGAAATGTGGCAGGTGAAATTCTTGGGGCGAAAAAAGTCATGGAATTGGCGAAGAGGCTCCAGATGAAAAAGCTGATTATATTCTACGACTATGAGGGAGTTGCTAACTGGCCGCTGGGAATATGGAAAGCAAAAAAATCTGTTACAAAGGATTACGTTCAGTTTGCCTGTTCGATTATCGCTTCTGGCGTAAAGTTATATTTTCGTCACGTAAAGGGACATTCTGGTATTTCCGGGAATGAGGAAGCAGACCGGCTGGCAAAGGAGGCAGTTGGGTTATTGAAGAGATGATACGAGGAGGAACTATATGGCTGGAATACAGTTGCGTGACTACCAGTTAGATGCGGTACGTCGAATGAAAAACGGCTGCATCCTGTGTGGCGGAGTAGGTAGTGGTAAGTCTCGCACTGCTATCGCCTACTATTATTTATGCGAAGACGGAGAGATTGGTACGGATGAGTATGTTCCAATGGGTGATCCACCAAAAGACCTTTATATTATTACTACTGCTCGGAAACGAGATACCTGCGAATGGGAAGGAGAACTTTCACCGTTCTTGCTTTCCCCCAATCACGAAGTAAATCTCTATTCTAACAAAGTGGTTATTGATTCGTGGAACAACATTCAGAAGTATGCTGAAGTACGGAACGCTTTCTTTATATTTGACGAGCAACGGGTTGTTGGAACTGGAGCTTGGGTCAAGGCATTCTTACGAATAGCAAAGGTAAACCGATGGATTCTGCTCTCTGCTACACCCGGAGATACATGGCAGGATTATATTCCGGTATTCATCGCCAACGGTTTTTATAAGAACAAAAGCGAGTTCACAAGGGAGCATATTGTTTACAGTCATTTTACCAAGTTCCCCAAAGTTGACCGGTATCTGAATACCGGACGGCTGATACGACTTCGGAATTCCATTCTGATCAATATGGACTTCAAACGGGAAACAGTCTCCCATCACGAGGATGTGTTCGTGCCTTATAGCATTGAGAAGTATAAGGATATTTGTCGTACACGGTGGAATCCCTGGGAGAATAAGCCGATTGAGAATGCTGCGGAATTCTGTTATGCACTACGGAAAGTGGTCAATTCGGACGAATCAAGGCAGGTTGCGTTGCTACAGATTTTAGAGAAGCATCCGAGGGCTATTATATTTTACAACTTCGATTACGAGTTGGAAATCTTGAGAGAGATGTTTTTGGGCAGATGCGATTCTAAACTGGACGGATTTGAGATGGCAGAGTGGAACGGCCATGCTCATCAACCGATTCCGGAATCCGAGAGCTGGGTGTATCTTGTCCAGTACAATGCTGGAGCTGAGGGGTGGAACTGTATCAAGACAGACACCATTATATTTTACTCGCAGAGCTATTCCTACAAGGTTATGGTGCAGTCCAGTGGGAGGATTGACAGGATGAACACCCCCTATACAGATTTATATTATTATCATCTGAAAAGCCGTTCGGGAATCGATTTGGCAATTAGTAAGGCGCTGAAAGACAAGAAAAAGTTTAATGAAACTGGTTGGGCAAATTGGTAACAAAAAATGGAAGGAGAAAAGATATGAAAACATTAAAAGAAAACTGGAAAGTGGTATTGATTGTGGCAGCCGGAGTTCTGGCTGTTATTTTATTGTGTGTGTTCGGAGTCCAAAGTGCTCAGAACAAAGCTTTTGCACTGGAAGAGCAGGTAAACACAGCGGAGTCCGATATCAAGGTACAGGAAAAACGCAGAGTTGATCTGGTCTATAACCTTGCCGATTGTGTTATGCAATATGATAAGCACGAGGCGGATACTCTTACCGCAATCGTTGAAGGACGTGGTTCTACTGGCGATATTGAAAATGTCACAACAGCAATAACTGCTGTATCAGAGGCATATCCAGAATTGAAATCCAATGAGAATTATAAAGAGCTGATGAATGAGCTTTCTATCACGGAAAATTTGATTGCTGAGTATCGCAGTAATTATAACAGGCAGATAAAAGAGTACAACCGATATGTAAGGAAATTCCCGACCAGAATATTTTTGGATATTCTTGGGTATGAGGTACAGGAATATTCTTATTTGGATTACGATGCTCCGGTTGATGCTCCTCAGAATTTATTTGAGGAGTAGCGCTTATGGATAAGTATAGACGACGTAGAGGTTTTGATTTTGGCGATTTTGAAATTACAAAACGCGAAATACTGGCAAGCATATCAATCATTGCTATTATGCTGCTTGTTGGTGTTCTTATTGCTGGTAAAATCTCTGATTGGGAATTAGACCAGAATGAGAAATACAACAAAGCAATAAAAATTGAAACTCAAGATCTTTTTGAATATGGTATGCGGACGAATGTCGGTAACGCTTTTGTGTATGGTGACTTAGAAGCTGTTGATACCGTTACATATCCGGAACTTGATTCTGCTTATATGTATGTTGAGAAAGTGAAAGAACGGTATACGAAGCATACTCGACAAGTCTCACATACAAGAACAGTCAATGGAAAAACACAGACCTACTACACAACTGAAACTTATTGGACATGGGATAGGGTTGGCAGTGAGGAGCAAATATGTAAAGAAATATCGTTTCTGGGACACATTTTTGCATCGGAGAAGATAGACTTCCCAGGAACTGAGTACATTGACACAATAAAAGAATCAAGCCATGTACGGTATAAATATTATGGTGTTGGTTTGAGATTTACTGGAACTATTTTTGCGGATTTGAAAGATGGGACAATACCAAACAATACGCCGTTTTATGAAAATAAATCAATAAAAGAAACTGTAGACTATTTAGAATCTGGTTCGATGCTGATAATATTTTGGATATTTTGGATTATCTTAATCGGGTTCTGTGTCTATGGTTTCTATTATATTGATAACGAATGGCTGGAATAACTAAAAAAATTGGGAGAGGGTCGAGTAATAATGAGGGCGACCACGTGACGGATATAGTAGTTGCATAAGGGATGAGTCCGTCATTTGAAAGGAGAAGAAAATGAAAAAGAAATTAGAAAGCTTTCTGGTGTGTGCCGATTTTTCTAATGATATTCCGGTGCTGGTTGTTGGAACAAAGGTTGAAAATGACATTAACATCATCAACGCTTTTCAAGGAGAAGAAGCAAGAGAGTTGTATCGAAAGTTGACTATCAAAGGAGAAAGCAAATGAAAGTATTTATCAGTGGTCCAATGAAAGGATATCCAAACTTCAACAAAGAGGCATTTGATCAGGCAGAAAAAGAGTTAGTTCAGCAGGGTTATACAGTTTTCAATCCGGCATGGATGGACTTTTCTGGAGAATGGACCAAACAGGACAAACGGGCAATTGATGCGGCCATCATGAGTCGATGTGATGCTGTATATCAATTGCCTGGATGGGACGGATTGGAAAACAGCGGAAGTCGCATGGAATATGCGTTTGCTCAGGAAGCTGGAATGATATTTTTGGAAAAGGATGCGGACAGTTTCTTCTTTGTTGTAAATAAGGAGGATTGAGAGATATGCTGGGCGACTATATTAAAAAATTAACGGATAAAGGGTATAAGCTTTCTTTTGAAAATCCTATTGAAGAAGCAGACT
Source organism: Lachnospiraceae bacterium (assembly GCA_910574185.1). GTDB lineage: Bacteria > Bacillota > Clostridia > Lachnospirales > Lachnospiraceae > Claveliimonas. The sequence goes on along the minus strand of CAJSZQ010000001.1, from coordinate 205,316 downwards.
GGATGTGTATCAAAATTTCTAAAAATGATTACAGCGTAAAAGTTACTATTTCCCCATGTGATATAAGCAAATCTGCATTGCCAATAGAAAATATGTTGATAAAGACTATTGAAAATGTTGTGGGGACACGTGTTTTAGAGTCTTGAAAGGAGAAAAAAGATGGATTGGAGATGTATCTGTTTAAACGAATGGGTAGATAATAGACCCTCGTTTATGATTGGAAACAGGGGACGGGGAAAAACAAAATTGCTCATAAAACAAGCTACAGAAACATATGGAGTCATAGTTTGCCCTAGCCGTCAGATGGCGGATTATATTTTCCATATGGCGCGAGATCTTGGATACTCTATTAACCGACCTATTACCTACGATGAATTGTTCCTTTATTCAAAAGGTGGAAGAAATACAGAGTACTACTTTGATGAATATGGTATGCAATTAGAGAGTATTATTCGGCGAGCAATCAAAGATTTTGAGCGTAATCATGTCAAAACCATCATAATTGACAAGGAATCTATAAGTCGGCTGAATGATATTTTGGGCGGGTTAAAAGTATCTAATCTGGATGGTAAGAAATTGAGATTAAAAATAGAACTTTGTGAGGAGGACTAAACCGTATGGATTTTAAAATTATTGCAGTGGATTTCGACGGAACTCTGTGTGAGAATAAGTGGCCGGAAATTGGGGAGCCGAATAAGGAACTGATTGCTTATCTGAAAGAGCGCCAGGCGGCAGGAGACAAGTTGGTTCTGTGGACTTGCCGCGTTGGAGAGATACTTAAGAATGCGGTTGCTTGGTCTGCTGAGCAGGGAATTACATTTGATGCTGTCAACGAAAACCTGCCGGAGGTTCTGGAATGGATGGGCGGCGATACCAGAAAGATATTTGCCAACGAGTACATAGATGACCGGAATTTTACTTTCTTGTCCAAAGCAGACCATGCAGAATTACTGGGCAGGATGGTGGACGTTGTCGAAGACTGGCTGGAAAAGAAAGGTATGGCTACGAATGATGAAGCAGCCATTAAAGATGACGACTATAACTATCTTGCGGAGGGGTTTGCTGCCGGAATGGGAATATCGTGTGATCGTATGGAGGACGATGAGTTGCTTGATAAATTGTGCCCAAATCTCGACGGGCCGGTTCCGGTTAGCATGACATTACCAGGCGATTTCGATGGCGACGAATTGGTGTAGGAGGTGTCCGATGACAAAAAAGGAGTTTGAAAAACTGGATGCAAAATCCAAGCGGCGTGCAGCACAAAAGGCACTCGCCTGGTTTTGTGTATTAACATCGGTGAGATTTCCATTTTTGAATATTGCCAGTAAAGAAGAATCCGAGACGATTAAAGTCATTCTCGGTAAGTATATGAATGAAGAATTGGAGGAGAAAACAACATGACATTTTGGCAGATGGTTATTGTTTTTATTGTTGTCTATCTTTGTGTTTATGCACTGATAGGCAGGATTTGTCAGTGTATTGAACATTGTGCTACTGCCAGAGCATATTCTAAGTTCCGAGAGAATGGAGTATTGGTAAAGATGGACGATGTCGAAGCAGGTATCAAGAAACTAAATAAGGAGAAGCATGATGTGGCGGAGAGAGTTACTGAAAAATAAGCTCTATGCCATAGCAATTATATTTCTTGGAGCGTTGTCCGTCCCTATTGAATGGGACGCAACGTTCTTTTTATTTGCTCTGATGGTTGGGCTTACATTGTTCTTTTCTAAGGAAAATTGGATTATGTAGGAGGCGGTTCTATGGGACGTGCGGAAATTCGGCGGGCAATGAAAAACGAGAAGAAAACAAAGACCGCCACCTATAACCTGACCAAAGCTCAGCTGGATGCTATGGTGCGGGAACAGATTGAAAATGAGTTGGTGAAAATTCGGCAGCAGGCTACAGATGATGCTGTCAATACCGCTATGATATTATTGCTGACACTGCCATTAGAGGTTCTGATGGATCACTACTGGCCTAAGTCCTATGCGAAACGCATTCCGCAGTTCACGGCATATGTTCTGGAATATTACGAAAGATGGCAGAACGGTGAGCTGGATATGGAAAAGCTGAAAGAGGATTTATGGGATTACGGCGGTGTTCGGCTGGAAGAAGGAGGTCAAAACAGTGGTTAAGGTTATATTTGGAGCCGTGTCTTTCCTTGTTGGTTTGTCGGCGATAATAGCGTCAAAGGCTATTTCATCCTGTGCCGTTTACATGGATGACTCGTTCCGGTGGGGAGGTAGAGATGGAAATGGCTAACAATGATTTACGGAGAAATGCAGAGGGTTATTCTGACCCGACTGCATACGAGGCTATCAAGAATCTGGACGCAGATGATGAGCGGTTTCACAAGTTGCTGAACACAATCTTCACGATTTGTGAACTCTCTGGATTTCATCTGGAGGAACGGATTGTCTTGAAAGATTTGCAGACAGGAAAAGTTTGGAGGTGAACGGAGCAGCTGAAGGAGAAAGTGATTAAACTCGGTACGGCTATTCGGAAAGTATTTCATGACGTTTTTGGTCAGAAAGAAGTTTCTCTGGAGCTTCCCGAGAAGGGTGCAGTTAAGAAAAGACGGTATCATCGGAAAGAAAAACCGTCCGTATTCTATCATTACATACCGACAGCCAGAAGAAATTTACCATATATGAGGCGGTCTTATTGAAATTTCCGTGCCCACTTTTATTTTTGGCTGCCCACTTTTTGGAGCGGTTTTGGAGAGTTGGGAGAATGGTACGGACGAAATTTGGTGGAATTTGGGTAAAAATGGTCAATTTTCTGCCCATTTGCCCACTTTCTGCCCACTTTTGAAACCCCGATTTGGTCACTAAAAACCCAGTATTTATGCGGGTTTGCGGGCTCAAAGCCCATTTGCCCACCCTTTTTCTTAACTAATTGTGATAAAAAGTTTAAATATATATAAAGGTTGTGAAAAAAGGTGGGAAAGTGGGCAGAGCGAGAGAAAGGAGGTTTTATGAAAAAGAAGAACACATGGTCCGAGATTTATGAAAGCTTTCAGTCAATCTATCCGAATTTGAAGAAAGAAGCCGTCGGATATTGTCCGCATGGTTACATGTCGATTCTGGTATATTTTCCGGATGGGCTGCGTATGGTATATAATGAGGTGGAAAGACGAGCCAGGTTTGTCACGGCATGAGCAGAATTTTGAGAATGATATTTCTTTTTTGCCGTGTATGTGGTATACTGGAACTGCGACACAACTTTAAAACATTTTGGTAATAGGGACAATGCTTTGTTAAAAAGCGTTATCTCTCTTTACTTATACCCTATTACCAGAGTTAAGATTGTGTCGCAACAATGAGAGAGCCGCTTTTTAGTGCGTCTCTTCGGTGGGGCGCACTTTTTATATTGTGCCTATATTGGACAACCTCGTGAAAAACACAAGCTCTGTTATGGAGAACGGTATTTCCTTTACTCATACCAGTAATTTGGGCGAGAGTTGTGTGGCAGCAATGCGGAAGTACTCGTTCTCTTTATTTTTGGAGGTAGCAAGATGGACAATAATGTTGCCGTAAGCGGAAACTTTGAGATTATACCTTGTGATAAAATGACAGATATTGAGAATAAGCCCGGTATCAAAAAACTGGAGCTTACCTCATCGCAAAAAATCCAGATTGGAGGACTAATGCAACAGCTTCCTGCAGTCGTGGCGGCTAATGCTTTAAGCAATATGTATATGGTTCGATTTCCTGCCGGAATACCAAATGCGTTGACTCCCCTAAAGCAAGGTGGATTCAGTACTATGGTCAAGGGCGAGAATGGGCGGATTGCAGGAACTGCTTCTTTATATTCTGTTGAAGCACAGGCAGCCGTTCTTGGAGCGTTCAATGCCATGTCGATAGTTTCCGGCCAGTACTTCCTCGCACAGATTAATAGCGAACTTAAAACGATGAACCAGAACATTGACAAAATTCTGGAGTTCCTTTACGGTGATAAGAAAGCAGAACTTATATCTGAAGTCAGCTTTGTGAAATCTGCCTACCAAAATTACAGTTCGATTATGGAGCATGAGCAGCAGCGGTTTGCCACCCTTGTCAGTTTACAAGAAGCAAAGAAAGTTGCAATGAAAGATATTGAGTTTTATATGTCGGATCTGGATTCCACTGTCAATACTAAAAGCGGTTCCGATATTGTAGCTTGGACTGACAAGATATTTCAGATTAAGGACTGCCTGGAACTTTCTATACAGCTTTATTCCATGAGCAGTCTGTTGGAAATCTATTATTCACAGAATTACGATGCCAATTATATTTCAAATGTCGAGGAAGAATCCGTTACCTACATCGGTAAATGCGAGAAGCGCATGTTAAGCAGTTTCAGTAAATTGAGCACACATATTCAGAGCTTTAAAGAAGGTCCTCTGAAAAAGGTTGATAAGCCGGCTCTTGAAAAGAAAGTTAATCTGGTGGTGGATTCATTCAGCAGAGGTACAGAATCTGAGATGCTCAAATCGATTCGTTCTGTTCTGCACGCTTCGGAAGCAAAAGCAGAGTATTATGTGAACAGCAATGGCGATTTATATTTGAGAACTGCATAAAGATGGTACATGCCCTACGTGCATTTTACAAGGTGTTTTATGAAAGGAGAGGATAAAAAGCTTTTTGTCTCTTCGGTTCAATTTGGAAGTGGGGCAGCCCTATTTCCTGATTACTGAAAGGAGATAAAAAATGACAAGAAGAAAAAACGAGTATGAAGTTATCTATGGAGGCAGCAGTAAAAGATTCTCAGATCCAACAGAAAGATATGAAGACATCTATGATGAGGATGGAGATGCCGTTATTTGTGATTTATGCGGCGGAGAGATGAAATGGAAAGATAATGAATGTGTGTGCCCTGAGTGTGGGCAGCGGATGGATCGAGAAACATTTTTCAATTATATCGGAGCGGAGCCTCCTGGTCCGGAATGTACCGGATGTGAAAATATTTATCCGGGATGCGTAATCTGTCCTTATGGTTACGTCGAGGATAAAGAATAACATACTACGGATTTGAGTCGCATACAGCGGCTCTTTTCTTTTGCTATTTTTTTTGCCCGCGAAAAAAACATACCCTTTTATGAAGAGAGAAGAATAAAAGCGCCATTTTAGCTTTTACTTTCTCTTTTTTATTTTCAGAAAAAATGAGAGGAGGTTTCCCTATGGCCGGGACAAAGTTGGAACGAGACTTCCAGGCAAATCTTATAAAGGAATTGAAAGAGCTGTTTGTAGGTTGCATCGTGACCAAACTGGATGCCAGCCACATTCAGGGAATACCAGACCTCTTGATTCTGTATAAAGATAAATGGGCCACCTTGGAATGTAAGAAATCTGCGAGGGCTAAAAAACAGCCGAACCAAGAGTATTACGTTGGACTGATGAACAAGATGTCTTTTTCAAGATTCATCTGTCCCGAGAACAAGGAGGAAGTATTGCATGAACTTCAACAAGCATTCAAACCTTGAAGGGCAGCACGCCTTTCTTGGCGCAAGCAAGTACCACTGGATTAATTACAGTGAAGATAAAGTTGCGGAATCTTACAGCAGATTTTTAGCGACGCAGAAAGGAACACAGCTCCATGAATTTGCGGCGCAGTGTATCCGGCTTGGCCAAAAGTTACCAAAATCGAAAAAGACACTGAACGCATATGTTAATGATGCTATCGGTTTCAAAATGACACCTGAACAAATTCTGTTTTACTCAGACAACTGTTTTGGTACAGCGGATGCGATTGCTTTCCGTGGTGATTTGCTGAGAATACATGATTTAAAAACGGGGGCTATTCCGGCCCACATGGAGCAGCTAGAAGTATACGCTGCTCTTTTTTGTTTGGAATACAAAGTCAAACCGGCAGATATTCGTATGGAGCTCCGTCTGTATCAGTCGGATGATATTTTGGTCGGTAATCCGACAGTTGAGGATATCGCACCAATCATGGATAAAATCATCACGTTTGACAGAATCATTAACAAAATTAAAGAACAGGAGGAGTAAGCATGAATCCCGTTGCGGAAGAAATTTTAATGCATTATGGAATGCCAAGACGTTCCGGCCGCTATCCTTGGGGTTCCGGCGATAATCCTTACCAGCACAGTGGCGATTTTCTCAGCCGTATTGATGAGTTGAAAAGTCAAGGGCTTCGTGAGACAGAAATTGCGGAACAACTTGGTCTGACAACTACTCAGTTGCGCACTCAGATGAGCCTTGCAAAAGATGAACGGCGCTCTCTCCAGGTTGCAACTGCTAAAGGACTTAGAGAAAAGGGATACAGTCTTAACGAAATTGCCGAAAAGATGGGATTTGCTAATGATTCTTCGGTACGCTCTCTTCTCAATGAAAATTCCGAAGCCCGCATGAACCAGGCTAAAACGACTGCCGATTTTCTGAAAAAGATGATTGACGAAAAAGGAATGATCGACGTTGGCACTGGAGTTGAGCGTGAACTTGGGATTTCCAGAGAAAAGCTGAACCAGGCGCTTTATATTTTGGAGATGGAGGGATATCCGGTTTATGGCGGTGGTGTTCCGCAAGTGACAAATCCAGGCAAACAGACGAACATCAAGGTCATATGCCCTCCTGGGACAGAGCATAGAGAAATTTATGATTTCGATAATGTTCATTCAGTAAAGGACTATGACCAGATTCTCAGCGAAGACGGGCAGAAAATAAGACCCGCGTTTCAATATCCGGAAAGTATGGATTCCAGTCGCCTGAAAATTAACTATGCGGAAGACGGTGGTATCCAGAAAGATGGCGTAATCGAGATTCGGAGAGGCGTGGATGATTTGTCGCTTGGCGATTCCCATTATGCCCAGGTTCGCATTATGGTTGATGGAACGCATTATCTGAAAGGAATGGCAGTATATTCTGATGACCTCCCGGATGGCGTGGATGTGTTATTCAATACAAACAAGAAAACTGGAACACCGATGACCGATGTTCTTAAGAAAATCAAAGATGATCCTGACAATCCATTTGGCTCTTTGATTAAGGAACATGGAGGACAGAGCTATTATATTGACAAAGATGGGAATGAAAAACTTTCCCTTATCAACAAGCGTGCTGAAGAAGGAGATTGGGGAGAATGGAGCGACCATCTTCCGTCCCAGTTCTTGTCGAAGCAAAGCATGACCCTTATCAATAAGCAGCTTGGACTTGCCACTGCTGATAAAGTTGCAGAGTATGACGAAATTTGTGCGCTTACCAACCCTACTGTCAAGAAGACATTGCTTAAATCATTTGCTGATGATTGCGATTCGGCGGCAGTGCATCTTCAGGCAGCAGCATTACCAAGACAGAAGTACCAGGTCATATTACCTTTGACCACAATCAAAGATACAGAAGTCTATGCTCCAAATTATAAGAATGGAGAGCAGGTCGCTTTGATTCGGTATCCGCATGGTGGTACTTTTGAAATTCCGGTTCTTACCGTGAACAATAAGCAACCAGAAGGTAAGAAGGTACTTGGTAATACACCAAAAGATGCAATCGGTATTAACAGTAAAGTTGCGGAACGTTTGTCGGGTGCCGATTTCGATGGCGACACTGTTATGGTAATTCCGACAGGCGGAAAAATTAAGATTACGTCTACCCATCCGCTCAAAGGATTGGAAGGATTCGATCCTAAAGAGAAGTATGGTCCTGACAGCACTACGCAGCCCTATAAGCGGATGAAAAATACTCAAACCGAGATGGGAAAAGTGTCAAATCTGATTACTGATATGACATTAAAGGGCGCTACAGAAGATGAACTTGCTCGTGCAGTCCGGCATAGCATGGTTGTTATTGACGCCGAGAAGCATAATCTCGACTATAAGAGAAGTGAGCAGGATAACGGAATCGCATCTCTGAAAAAGAAGTATCAGGGAAGAGTCGAAGACGGAAAGTATAAAGAAGGCGCCGCCACTTTGATTTCGCGTGCTAAATCTGAGGTATCTGTGCCTAAGCGTAAAGGAAGCCCCACTATCAATGAGGACGGCTCCTTGAGCTACAAGACTGCTGACGATCTTACCTATGTTGACAAGAAAACCGGAAAGACCAAGACCCGCACACAGGCCAGCACACAGATGGCTGAAGCCAAGGACGCCCGTACCCTTTCCTCAGGCACCCCTCAGGAAGAAGCCTATGCCTCCTATGCTAATAAGATGAAGTCCCTGGCTAACCAGGCTCGTAAGGAGATGGTGAGTACCGGTAAGATCCCCTACTCTGCTTCCGCCAAGGCGGCCTACCAGAACGAAGTAGACTCCCTTAATGCTAAGCTCAATGTGGCCCTTAAGAACGCCCCTCGCGAAAGACAGGCTCAGGTAATTGCAAATGCTACAGTAACGGCAAAGAAGCAGGCAAATCCCGACATGACCAATGCTGAGATCAAGAAAGCAAATCAACAGGCTCTCACAGCAGCACGAAAACAGGTGGGAGCAGAGCGCAAGCCAGTTGTCATAACAGATAGAGAATGGGAAGCTATACAAGCCGGAGCTATTAGCGAAAGCAAGCTGACACAGATTCTCAATAATGCCGACATCGACAGCCTCAGACAGCGAGCGACACCCCGTGCTACTACAACATTGAGTACCGCTAAGCAGAACAAGATTGCCTCTATGAGCGCTTCTGGTTATAGCACATCTGAGATTGCTGAAGCACTTGGCATTTCTACATCAACCGTGTCTAAATACTTGTAATGAAAGGAGTGAATTGTTCATGCAACAGCAATGCATGTTGACAACGATTGACAATCCGTTTGATCCATTTGAACAGTTTCATTCCTGGTTTCTGTTCGATGTGGAAAAAGGTTACAATACTTGCGCTTATCTTGGAAGAATTGCGCGAACTTCTGAACAGATGTCGGATGAAGAGAATGACATCGAAGTGGAACGTGCAATCGATGAAATCATTAAATACGATTTCCTGAACATCTATAAAAAGGTGAAGAAACAAGGTAATAGCAGGAAAAGTAATCAGGATTCAAGCAATAAAGCAAGCTAACAACAATTCGTATACTGTCAGAGCCTCCGCTGACAGGGCTGCCATAAGGTATAGGGGGGGGGTCGCCAAAATAGCACCCCCTCCCTTATCGCGGCGGTCTTTGAAAATTCTCTGGGGGATATTTTTGTAGAAACTTTTTATATTTTCATGGTACTAAAAAGAACTCGCAGGGTTCGTATGACGCCACAGGATCGCTTTCCTGTTTTCTCCTTTCAGATTCAGGCGTGAAACAGCTTTGCGAGTTCTTTTTAGTGTCATGAAACTGGTCTATTAGTATATTGATTCCCAACAGAACTATGTTAAAACCAAATGATATTTGAACGAGAGGAGGCGATAACTGTGGGAAAAACCAAAGTCGTTAGTTCATCAGGGACTGCCCGCAGGATGCGTCCGGCTCTGACACCTGAGGCAAGAGAAAACCAGATGATTTCTTTGGCGATGGATGTTGCGGAAGAACGGTTAAGAAATGGAACGGCATCTTCTCAGGAAATAGTTCACTTTTTAAAGCTTGGCTCATCCAGAGAGAAGTATGAGCAGGAAAAGATCGCTTTGGAGAACGAGCTTGTAAAGGCCAAAACAGAGGCAGTTGCTTCAGCAAAGGACATAAAGGAGATGTACGATCAGGCGATGGCCTCTTTCCGTAGATATAGTGGGCAGGAGGATGATGACGATGAGTATTAGAACATATTCCGAACTTTCCATGCTGAGAACATTCGAGGAGAGGTTTCGATACCTGCAGCTTAATGGTTCTGTAGGCAAGGAAACATTTGGTTTTGACAGGTTTATTAATCAGGAGTTTTATAGATCCCAGGAATGGAAGTCTGTTCGGGATTTTGTGATTCTGCGGGATGGGGGATGTGACTTGGGTATTGACGGATATGACATCTGCGGAAAAATATTTATCCATCATATGAATCCGATTCTTCCTAAGGATATTGAAACCTGTAGTGATTTCCTGCTTAATCCTGAGTACCTGATTACAACAACACTTAATACCCATAATGCTATCCATTATGGTGATGAGGAGCTGCTGGTCAGGCTTCCGCCGGAGCGAACAAGAAATGACACATGTCCCTGGAAACATTAAAGAAAGAGGAAGGATTTATGGAAAGCATACTTACATCAATCAAGAAAATGCTCGGGATCATCGAAGAGTATGAACAATTCGATACTGATTTGATTATGCATATAAACTCCGTATTCATGATTCTGAACCAGATTGGTGTAGGACCATCACGGGGTTTTTCAATCAAAGGGGAGGATGAGGTGTGGACTGACTTTATCCCAGATGATTCGCGATTGGAATTGGTAAAATCCTATATGCATCTGAAAGTGAAACTGATTTTCGACCCGCCATTAGGTTCTGCAGTTATTGAAGCTATGAACCGAATGATTAGCGAATTTGAATGGCGGCTCAGCGTTGCGGTTGATCCCGGAGATTCTAAAGGAGAGGAGGAAAATTCAAAATGAGCTTGCAACATAGCGCAAAGGGTTCCACATGGAAAGACCATAAATACATTAAGCGAGTGAACGGAACCTATTTTTACCCTAAAGGTTATAAGGGAGGTCATCAGTCGGAAAACACAAGTGGCAAAGAACTTGAAGACTGGGAAAAAACAATGTACGAAGACATTGAAGCGACCCTGAAAAAGAATCCGGGGCTGTTCGACCCATCCCAGATAACGGATGATAACTGGCAGGATTTTGGGGTGACTCTTGCCGAATTTGCAGGAGTTGATACTGACAAATTATCCAAAGAAGAAATCGAGCGTATGCGCCAGAAAGTAGCAGACCATTATGCCCAGAAAGAGCCGGAAAGCAAGCTGGATAAGGAAGACGTTGAGGCATTGGCTAATGAAGTTATCCGTGGAAACTTTGGTAACGGCACAGTCCGGAAAGATTTGCTTGGTGAAGATTATTCCGAAGTCCAGAAAAAAGTAAACGAAATCCTTAAAAAGAATAAGCCCCTTACATCAGCAAAGACGGGAACCAAAGCAGCAGATGTGAAGCATTCGGAGCTGTACCATCATGGTGTTTTGGGTCAGCGTTGGGGAGTGCGGCGTTATCAGAACAGCGATGGTACTTTGACGTCCGCAGGAAGAAGACGGCTTCAGGGGAGTGGAATATCTTCTGATGAGAACGGTCGCGTAAGTGGCGACAATAGTGGCCGCGCAAGAGGAGCTGTCCATCAAACGGTTGCAAATGATTATAAGAATGCCGGAGCTGGACTGCAGTCTGCAAGCAATGCGGCAAAGGCTGCTTCGAGCATAAGCAGCCGTGGAGCCAACCGTAAACAGGCAAAGGCGATGGACAAAATGGATTTGTCGAAAATGACGGATAAAGAGCTTCAGGCGGCAATTAACCGTCTCAATCTGGAACGAAACTACAAGTCTTTATCAACCGAGCATATCAAATCCGGTAGAGATTATGTGTCCAGTTTTCTGTCCACGACTGGCGATGTTCTCGCAATCGGTGCTTCGGCGGCAAGTATCATGATGATGATTCATCAGCTTAAGAGCTAGATGATGCCGTGGGAAGGAGAAATTCAAAATGGACAGCAGGAACGACTTACGGCACCACGGTATTCTCGGGCAGAGATGGGGGAACCGGAATGGCCCTCCTTACCCACTTGGTGGCGGTGATTATTCCCAAGCGGAAAGGAAAGCTATTTATAAGAAAAGAAAACAGCCAAACAGCATCTACAACAAGAAACATTTCGACGAGGTACTGAGGGCAGACAAAACGACACTCAGCACATTATCGTATGACCGTGACCGGACAAAAGACACCGATATGTTTTACGCCACCCATAATGTACTGGACAAGCATCAGTATAATGCCCTGTTCAACCGAAAGGTACCACAGACAATATACGACGAAAACGGAAACAGCCTCGGAACAGGGACATTTCTGAAGTATCGGATTAACAATTCCCTTAAGCATAACATAAAAGTCGCAAGCGAAGATTCCGGAGCGGAAGTTTTCAGGAGTTTGTATAAGAAAGATCGGGATTTCTACAATTTCGTTACGGATGATGAGCGGATGATGAGCGGATGCAGAGCTATTTCGTAAGCGATAAGTACAAGTTCAAAGGATACCGAGAAGCAAGAGATGTCTTGAAACGGATGAGGAATGATGATTATGTTCCGACCGCTGATGAGCTGCAGAAAGTATATAGAATGTTCAATTATGTTATCCCATATGATGGCCAGGGAGACGCACGCAAAGGCAAAGATGCCTATACACAGAGGACAAAGTTCTTCAACGCTTGTAAACAGGCGGGGTATGGGGCGGTTCTTGATACGAATGATGCAATATACGGAGGATTCAAAGCAAAATCTCCGGTAATCGTATTTGACATGGAGTCCGTCGTTCCGAAAGATGTTTACCGCACGAAAACAAGCGAGCAAAGATTTTCGCAGATGGTTCTGGTCGGAAGAAAAGCGTTGGGATTATAAAAGAAGGGAGAATAGAGCATGGCATTGTCAAACACGGCCACACCGAAGTATTACGGCCAGTTTCGAGATGCCGTAATGAAAGGCGAAATACCCGTCTGTGAGATGATATCACTGGAGATGAATCGGATTGACGATCTGATTGCGAATCCGGGTATCTGGTACGACGATAAAGCTATTGATGGCTTTATTGCCTACTGTGAAGAAGAACTGACTCTGACAGATGGCGCTGATTTGAGATTGCTCGATACTTTCAAACTTTGGGCGGAGCAGATATTTGGATGGTATTACTTTGTTGAGCGTAGCGTGTACGTTCCGAATCCTGATGGTCATGGCGGCCGCTATGTGAGAAAAAACGTAAAGCGGCGGCTCATAAACAAGCAGTATCTGATCGTAGCCAGAGGGGCGGCCAAATCTATGTATGGCTCCTGCATCCAGAATTATTTCCTAAATGTGGATACGTCAACAACCCATCAGATTACCACTGCCCCAACGATGAAACAGGCAGATGAGGTAATGTCGCCCATTCGGACTGCCATCACCAGATCCAGAGGACCATTCTTCCGGTTCCTGACGGATGGCTCTCTTCAAAATACGACTGGTTCTAAAGCGAATAGGGTGAAGCTGGCATCGACGAAAAAAGGAATCGAGAATTTTCTAACAGGTTCTCTTCTGGAAGTTCGCCCCATGAGCATCAATAAGCTTCAGGGATTGAGGCCAAAGGTATCGACGGTGGATGAATGGCTTTCCGGGGATATACGCGAAGACGTGGTTGGTGCAATCGAGCAGGGTGCATCGAAACTGGATGATTATTTGATTGTTGCAATCAGTTCGGAAGGTACGGTGCGAAACGGAAGCGGCGACACGATTAAGATGGAGCTGCTGGACATCCTGAAGGGGGATTACATCAATCCCCATGTGTCCATCTGGTATTACAGGCTGGATTCCATAGACGAAGTGGCTAATCCGGCAATGTGGATAAAGGCTAATCCAAACATCGGAAAAACAGTAAGCTATGAGACCTATCAGCTGGATGTGGAAAGAGCAGAAAAAGCACCGGCAGCCAGGAACGATATTCTGGCAAAGCGGTTTGGCATACCGATGGAAGGATACACGTATTACTTTACTTATGAGGAAACGTTACCGCATAAAAAGCGGGATTATTGGCAGCTGCCGTGTTCTCTCGGAGGGGATTTATCCCAGGGGGATGATTTCTGTTCTTTCACTTTTCTTTTCCCTTTATCAAATGGCTCTTTCGGAGTTAAGACCCGCAATTACATCACGGAGCTGACGTTGAAGAAACTTCCGGCTGCAATACGCATGAAGTATGATCAATTCATAGCAGAGGGTAGTTTGATCGTTATGCCTGGCACCGTACTGGACATGATGGAAGTCTACGAGGATTTGGATAACCATATCGCTCAGTGTGACTATGATGTACGTTGCTTCGGCTATGACCCATACAATGCGAAAGATTTCGTTGCGAGATGGGAATCCGAGAATGGTCCTTTTGGTATAGAAAAGGTTATCCAGGGAGCTAAAACGGAATCGGTGCCGTTAGGTGAGCTGAAGAAGCTTTCTGAAGAAAGGATGCTTCTGTTTGATGAAGAACTTATGACATTTGCAATGGGGAACTGCATTGTTATGGAAGACACGAACGGAAACAGAAAGCTGCTTAAGAAACGGTACGATGCCAAGATTGACGCTGTTGCCGCAATGATGGATGCGTTTGTAGCTTATAAGCTGAACAGAGAGGCATTTGATTAGGAATTGCGAAAGCGGTTCTTTTTTTTATTGGAGGAAAATTCAAAATGGAGATTTCAATGGGAGCCAGGCTGAAACATGCCTGGAATGCTTTCTTTAATAAAGATCCTACAAGAAATTACAGGGACATTGGCGTCGGATATTCTTTCCGCCCGGATAGGATGCGGTTTTCAAGGGGTAATGAACGATCCATTGTGACATCGGTTTATAACCGGATTGCGATGGATGTGGCCGCAGTGGATATGTTCCATGTACGTTTGGACGAGAATAACCGCTTTCTTGCGACGCTCGATTCCGGGCTGAATAATTGCCTTACAGTTGAAGCCAATGCAGATCAGACTGGGCGGGCATTTCTTCAGGATGTTGTCATGTCTATGATGGATGAGGGGTGCGTGGCCATTGTCCCGACGGACACGGATGATGATCCGGGAGATGGGATTCCTGGCTCTTTTGACATCGATGCTATGCGGACGGGACAGATTTTGGAGTGGTATCCGCAGCATGTCCGCGTCCGGGTCTATAACGAACGGACAGGCCAGAAAGAAGATATTCTTATGGCAAAGCAGTCGGTGGCAATTATTGAGAATCCGCTTTATGCGGTTATCAACGAACCGAATTCCACGATGCAGCGCCTGATCAGGAAGCTGAATCTGTTAGATGTGATTGACGAACAGAACGGCTCCGGGAAATTGGATTTGATTATCCAGCTTCCTTATATTATCAAGACCGAAGCGAGGCGTCGGCAGGCCGAGAGCCGGCGCAAGGATATAGAGGATCAATTACGGGGATCGAAGTATGGGATTGCTTATACCGATGGTACGGAGCATATCACGCAGCTGAATCGACCCGTCGAGAACAATCTGATGTCCCAGATTGAATACCTGACGAGTATGCTGTACAGCCAGTTAGGAATCACTCAGGGGATTTTGGATGGTACTGCGGACGAGAAGACGATGCTCAACTACTACAATCGGACGATTGAACCTATCCTGTCAGCAATCGCTGACGAAATGAAACGGAAGTTTCTCACTAAGACCGCTCGGTCTCAGCGGCAGTCAATCGAATTCTTCAGAGATCCGTTCAAGCTTGTTCCTGTATCTGAAATTTCTGAGATCGCAGACAAGTTCACTAGAAACGAGATTATGACATCCAACGAGATCCGGCAGGTTATCGGCATGAAGCCGTCGGACGATCCGAAAGCCGATGAATTGCGCAATAAGAACCTGAGCGAATCGGCCGCGGATAAGGAAAGTCCTGCGGATGCCACACCTGAAGAAACAGTAGAAGAAAACAACCAGACATAGAAGGAGGAAAATTCAAAATGAAGAAATTCGACTTTAGTGGCTGGGCTACCCGGAATAACCTGAAATGCTCTGATGGGAGAACCATCCTGAAGGATGCATTCAAGGATAACGATGGGCAGACGGTTCCACTCGTATGGAACCACCAGCACAATGGACCGTTTAATGTTCTCGGACATGCATTGTTGGAGAACCGTGCAGACGGCGTATATGCATACTGCACATTCAACGATACCGAGCAGGGTAGGAACGCAAAGCTTCTGGTGGAACACGGAGATGTTTCAGCGTTATCCATCTTTGCGAATCAGCTTCGTGAGCGTGCGTCCAATGTACTCCACGGTGCTATTCGGGAAGTCAGCCTCGTACTGGCGGGAGCAAATCCTGGGGCGTTCATCGATACGGTAGCGCTTTCTCATGGTGACGATGCGGATGGTGAGGCGATTATCTACACCGGAGAACCGATCAGCCTCTATCATTCCGACACCAAGAAAGAGGACGAAGACGGTGGCAGTGATAATCCGGATGATAAAGATAAAAATCCGAATAAGAAGGATGGCGAAGATGATGAGACCATCGAGGACGTCATCAAAACTTTCAACAAAAAACAGAAAGATGTTTTCTATGCTGTTGTTGGGGAGATTATGTCCCAGAAGGATGTCCCCGATGACAAGAAAAAAGAGGAAGAGAAAAAAGGAGGTAATGAGACCATGAAACATAACGTATTCGATCAGAAGCAGGCGAGAACGGATATCCTGAGCCATGCCGATGGGGAAGCGATTATTTCCCTGGCAAAGAACAACCAGGTGGGGAGCCTGCAGACTGCACTCCAGATCTATGCCGACGAGAATAACCTCACGCTTCAGCATGATGCTACAAGCAGCGGGTTTGTACAGACCGGTGACGGAAATGTCACCCTGTTGTTCCCCGAGTACAAGGATGTGAGACCCGGCGCTCCGGAGCTGATTACCAGTGACCAGGGGTGGATTTCCGTTGTCATGAGGAAAGTGCACAAGAGCCCCATTTCCAGAATCAGGACTGGGCAGGTGGACATCCGCAATATCGATGCCCTGAGGGCAAAGGGATACGAGAAAGGCAAGGAGAAGAAGCTGACCGGAAACTTCAAGCTGGTCAGAAGAACCACCGACCCCCAGACGGTGTATGTAAAGAACGCCCTGCATAGAGATGACATCGTGGATATCACGGATCTCGACTATGTGCAGTACCTGTACAACATCGACAGGATGATGCTGAACGAAGAACTGGCCACGGCAATCATGCTGGGAGACGGCCGCGATGAGGGCGATGCGGATAAGATTTCGCCGGAGCACATCAGACCTATCTGGCTCGATGACGATCTGTATACTCTGCACGTGGATCTGGACGTGGAAGCAGCGAAGAAAGAGCTTCAGGGGACGAACACCGGGGTAAGTTTCGGACTCAACTACATCCTGGCCGAGGCACTCATCAATACCGTCCTGTATGCAAGAGAAAAGTACAAGGGCACCGGCACCCCCGATTTCTTCTGCACGCCCCATATGCTGAATGTCATGCTGCTGGCAAGAGATATGAACGGAAGACGGATTTATTCGTCTAAGGCGGAGCTGGCCTCTTCCTTGAATGTGGGAGAGATTGTGACGGCAGAACAGTTCGAGGGAAAGACCCGGACCACGTCCGAAAACAAGACGAAGAAATTGCTGGGTATCATCGCGAATCTGGCAGACTATTCCCTGGGTGCGACTAAGGGTGGCGAAGTAACTCACTTCACCCAGTTCGACATTGATTTTAACCAGGAGAAGTCCCTGCTGGAGACCAGATGCTCCGGCGCACTGACCAGGGTGTATTCTGCCATCGCCATTGAGGAGCCGGTAGAGGAGCAGGGATAAAGATCGGAGGAGAAATTCAAAATGGCAAAGTTTTATGGAAAAATCGGCTACGCTGAGACGGTGGAAACGAAGCCGGGCGTATGGAGACCGAAGATAACTGAAAAACCGTATTTCGGGGATTTGATTCGGAATTCGCGCCAGTACGAATCTGCCGGGCAGGTGAATGACAATCTTAATATCGCCAACGAAATCAGCATTGTAGCCGATCCATATGCCAGGCAGAATTTTCACTCCATGCGGTACGTTGAGTTTATGGGGGCGAAATGGAAGATCGCAAGAGTGGAAGTCCAGTACCCCAGGCTGATATTGACGATAGGGGGTGTGTATAACGGTGGCAAAACCGAGGGAAAAGCTACAGGAGCTGTTTGAGGGGATTCTTGGAAACTGCAACGTATATTTTCAGCCCCCTGAGTCGAAGAGCCTCGACTATCCATGTATCGTATATGAACGGAGCGGCATCCGTGCCGATTCAGCAAACAACAAGATATACCGTAAACATAATCAGTATACGGTAACATACATCGACGAAGACCCGGATTCCGAGATTCCTGGCAAGCTGCTGGAATTGGGATATTGCAAGCTTGACACCCATTTCGAGGCAGATAATCTCAATCACGATGTCTTCACACTATATTTTTAAGGAGGTAGCAATTCATGAGTAAAATTAAGTGGGACGAAGTCGGTAAGCGTCTCTATGAAACTGGCGTGGATCATGGCGTTCTTTACCCCGCCGTAAAGGCATCTTATCCGAAAGGCGTAGCCTGGGACGGTCTGATCAATGTAAACGAGAGCCCTTCCGGGGCAGAGTCGACACCGCAGTATGCGGATAACATTGAATACCTGAATCTGGTTTCCGCTGAGAAGTTTGCGGCGACCATCGAGGCATACTTCTCTCCCGTGGAATTTGATGAATGCGACGGTTCAGCGGAAGTGGCCCCCGGAGTAAATATCGGTCAGCAGACAAGAAAGATGTTTGGATTATCTTATCGGACTCTGATCGGCAACGATGTGGATGACACGGACTACGGTTATAAGATCCATCTGGTGTACAACGGGAAAGCGGCACCGTCGGAGAGAGCCCGCAATACCGTGAATGAGAGCCCGGAGGCTGTTCAGCTCAGCTGGTCAGTGTCCACCACACCGGTAGTGATTAACATGATCAATCCGAAGACTGGAAAGGTCTACAAACCGACAGCACATTTACAGATTGATTCCACAAGGGTCGATCCGGAGAAGCTGGCGGCATTTGAGGAAATCCTTTATGGAAAGGACGGCGAATTTTCTGTAACTACCGATACCGATTTCAGCTCTGGAAAGAAATATTATGAGCTGGTGGACGGCGAGTATGCAGAAACTTCCGATACGGCTTTTGACAGTGCCAAAACCTACTATGAGGCGACAGCGGAACCCGTCGAGGCACGGCTGCCTCTGCCGGATGAGGTAATTCGGTTCTTCAATGAGGCAGGTTAAGATCGTAACAGCAAACTGAATAACGAAACATGTATAACGGGGCTGCTCACAGATAGATGAAGTGCGGCTCCGTTTTTTATGTGCAAATGGAAAGGAGAAAATTATGTTAAAGAAAACCCATACCTACTATGATTTCGATGGCCAGCAGAGGACGGAGGATTTTTATTTCAACCTGACGGAGGCCGAGCTGACGGAGCTTGAATATTCCATGAACGGCGGGTTGTCCCAGCTGCTGGAGAAGATCATCAAGGAGGATGACCAGAAACAGATTATCGAGTATTTCAAGAAGATCGTGATCATGGCCTATGGTGTAAAGAGCCTGGACGGCAGACAGTTCGTTAAGAACGATAAGGTTCGCGAGGAATTCGCTTCCACCATTGCATATTCCGACATCTTCATGGAATTGGCCCACGATGCGAATAAGGCTGCGGAGTTCGTCAACGGGATTATGCCCAAAACAAAAGCTAAGGCTGGGCAGAACATCACCGCGCTTCCCGGCCAGGCGCCCATAGCAGGGGTCACTCCGCCTACCGCTTAAGTCTATGAAGGAGGGTGATTGGAGAAATGCTTAAGATTACGATACCCGGTCAGGAATTCTGGGACGAAGGAAAAGAGGAATTCGTCAGTACCAAAGGCACAACTCTGCAGCTTGAGCATTCTCTGGTCTCCCTTTCAAAATGGGAATCCAAATGGCATAAGCCGTTCCTTGGAAAAGGGGATAAAACGGTGGAGGAAACGGTGGACTATATACGCTGCATGACATTGACACAGAATGTTGACCCATCGGTCTATGGTTTTATTACCAATGAAATAATGGGTCAGGTTTCTGATTACATTGACGATTCGATGACGGCGACCTGGTTCTCGAAAGAGGAGAAGGGAAACACCAGTCAGGAAGCGGTCACGGCGGAGTTGATTTATTACTGGATGATTGCTCTTAATATTCCGTTCGAGTGTCAGAAATGGCATCTGAACAGGCTCCTGACGCTGATAAGGGTCTGCAACGTGAAGAATGCGCCTCCGGAGAAACTTTCCCAGAAAGAGATTACCAAGAGGACTGCGGCGATAAATGCTGCCAGAAGAAAAGCACATAAATCAAAAGGGAGGAAATAGGTTATGAAATTGGTGGAATCTATTTTAAGTCGGAACCCCTGCTATACAGCAGGAAAGAAAATCAAAGTAACCGGACTGATGCTTCATTCCGTAGGTTGTCCACAGCCAAAAGCATCAACGTTCATCAACAGTTGGAACAGTCCGTCTCACAACAATTCCTGTGTCCACGGGTTCATCGATGGAAATGACGGGACCGTATATCAGACACTGCCCTGGGATCATCGGGGATGGCATTGTGGAAGCGGCTCCAAAGGGAGCGGGAACAACAGCCATATCGGCGTAGAGATGTGCGAGCCGGCCTGCATCAAGTATACGGGCGGGGCAAATTTTACCTGCGCTGATCCGAATGCCGCCAAAGCCGTGGCAAAGCGTACCTATGAGGCTGCCGTGGAACTATTCGCCATGCTCTGCAAAAAGTTTGGTCTTGACCCGTTGGCGGATGGGGTGGTGATTTCCCATAAGGAAGGCCATGACCGGGGGATTGCTTCAAATCATGGAGACCCGGAACATCTGTGGTCACAGCTCGGAACCGGATATACAATGGACGGTTTTCGTAAAGCGGTAAAAGATGCGATGGGCGCTGCAGTTTCGGAAACCGTAGAGGGCGGAACCAAGATTATGGGAGCTGCATTGGCGACAGTTGAGCAGATGGCTTCCTATATCAAGGGGAAGAACCCGGATGTGCCACAATCTGTGGTTGACATGATTCCGTTCTATTTATCCGAGGGACAAGCGGAGGGTGTCCGTGGGGATGTCGCGTTTGCCCAGTCGTGTCTGGAAACGGGTAATTTCGGATTTTCCGGATCGGCGGTGACTCTTGACCAGAACAATTTCTGTGGCATGGGAGTGACTGCCAACGGTATGAAAGGAAATTCCTTTGACACGCCGCAGATGGGAATCCGTGCGCAGATTCAGCATTTGAAAGCCTATGCTTCGATGGAGCCATTGAACGAAGATTGCATCGATTCCCGATTCCAGTATGTTAAGCGTGGATGCGCAGAGTATGTGGAATGGCTTGGGCAGCAGGAGAACCCGCAGGGGGCCGGATGGGCAGCCGGTGGCGGATATGGAGGGAAAATCTTAACTATCCTTAACGGCATCCTTTCTGTAACAGAAGGAACATCGCCTGCCGAACAGCCTGAACCCGAAGTGTGGTATCGGGTGCGAAAGACCTGGGACGATGCTGCCTCTCAGAAGGGGGCATTCAAGGTTATGGAATATGCAAAGGCATGTGCGGATGAGAACTCTGGCTATAGCGTGTTCGATGAAAACGGACGGACTTTATATTCATCGGCAGGTTCTTTTGAACCGTTTTTGGTAAAGGTAAATACTTCCTATCTGAACATCAGAAAGGGTCCGGGAACTAATCATTCCAAGACAGGGAAGTACACTGGAATCGGAGTCTTTACGATTGTAGAAGTACAGCCCGGGGAGGGATCGGATTCTGGATGGGGGCTTTTGAAGTCCTATGCGGATGACAGAGACGGATGGATTTCTTTGGATATTACAGAAAGGGTGTAGATCATGAGCGGCATAACGTTCCGGCATAAAGGTGACTTCTCCAAAACGGAGAAGTTTTTAAATTCTCTTTTGAAGCTGGATTATCTCAACGTGCTGGAGCGTTATGGGCAGGCGGGGGTTGCGGCTCTCGCCTCTGCAACGCCAAAGGATAGTGGTTTGACAGCTGATTCCTGGGACTATGAGATAACCCATGACGGAAAAGAAACAACAATCGCATTCACCAATTCCAATATAAGCAATGGTGTGAATATTGCAATCATTTTACAGTATGGGCATGGAACAAAAGGTGGCGGATACGTGGCAGGAAGAGATTACATCAATCCGGCCATACAGCCAATTTTCGATAAGATGGCGAATGAAGCTTGGAGGGAGGTAACGAATCTATGAGTAAGTCTGTAGAAAAACGCATTGTCGAGATGCGGTTTGACAATCAGCAGTTCGAGAAGGGCGTACAGACTACTATGGGTACGCTCGACAAGCTTAAACATTCCCTGAAGCTCGACGGAGCGACAAAGGGTCTCGAAGATGTTGATAAAGCGGTAAAAGGGATTAACATATCAGGGCTGAGCAGTGCGGTGGAAACTGTTAAGAGCAGGTTCTCGGCGCTTGAAGTGGTCGCAATCACAGCGTTGGCGAATATCACAAACTCGGTGGTCAACGCCGGAAAGAAGCTCGTGGATTCGTTTACTCTTGAACCGATTCATCAGGGATTTGCGGAGTATGAACTCAAAATGGGGTCCGTGCAAACTATCATGGCAAGTACGGGGGCGGATATCAAGACAGTAAATGGCTACCTTGAAGAACTGAATACCTATTCGGATAAAACCATTTATTCGTTTTCTGATATGACTTCGAGCATTGGAAAATTTACAAATGCAGGAGTTTCTCTTGATGATGCGGTAAAGGCGATTAAGGGTATCAGTAATGAAGCGGCGGTTTCAGGAGCAAATGCGAACGAAGCTTCAAGGGCTATGTACAATTTTGCCCAGGCGTTATCTTCAGGAGCGGTCAAGCTGATAGACTGGAAGTCCATTGAAAATGCTAACATGGCTACTGTGGAGTTCAAACAGTCATTGTTGGACACAGCCCTTGCAATGGGAACCGTTGTCAAAGTCGGCGATAAATATCAGTCAACAACAACGGATGCGCAGGGGAAGATATCTGACTTGTTCACAGCAACGAGCATGTTTAATGATTCTCTTTCCTCGCAATGGATGACCACTGATGTTCTTGTACAGACGTTGGGTAATTATGCAACGGATGTGCGGGAAATGACCGCTGCGGAGAAGAAGGCATATGAGGAAAAACTCCGGGGTATCGGATATACCGAAGAGCAGATTAAGGCTATCGAAGAGCTTGGGCAGAAAGCATTTGACTCAGCACAGGATGTAAAAACATTCAGCCAGCTGATGGATACGCTGAAAGAAGCAGCAGGTTCCGGATGGGCGCAGACATTTGAGATTTTATTTGGCGATTTGGAAGAGGCCAAAGTATTATGGACTTCTGTAAGCCAGGTTGTCGGCGGATTCATCGACCAATCATCGAAAGCCAGGAACGATATGCTCCAGGGTTGGAAAGATTTGGGCGGGAGGCAAGCTCTTATCGAGTCCGTTCAAAATGCATTCAGTGGCCTGATGAGTGTAGTTAAACCGGTTGGTGAGGCGTTCCGTGAAATTTTTCCAGCAACAACATCGGAACAGCTTATAAACCTTACCAAAGGTCTAAAAGAGTTTACATCGCATTTGAAATTAAGCGATAAAGATTCCCAAAACCTGAAAAATACTTTCAAGGGTCTGTTCGCGGTTTTGGATCTTGTGAAACAGGGAATTGGAGCGCTCGTTAAAGCAGTATTTCCGATGACAAAAGGGCTTGGAAGTCTCGGCTCAGGGGTTTTGAGCGTAACCGGAAAAATCGGGGAATGGCTTGTATCCCTGGACCAAGCAGCAAAGAAGAGCGATGTTTTTAACCAGACAATACAGAAATTCCACGATAAAGTCAGTCCAATCCTCAAATCGGTAAAAGGGCATATCGATGGCACTGTTGTGGCAATCAAGAAATTTGCAGAAACGCATTTCAATGTTCCGGATACATCGGGACTTATGAGCGTGGCAGATAAACTGAAAGCAAGAATCGAGCCGTTCAAAAAAATAGGTGAAGTCGCAAAGGAAGCGATGGGAAAATTGGTTGACGCATTCAAGGCATCAGCTCCTGTTCTGGCGAATCTGGGTGGAATCATTGTCGATGCTCTCGGAAAAGTAATTGACGGAATTATGAAAGCATTGCGCGGCGAAGGATTTGATTCGCTGATTGACCTATTGAACGGGGGTATTGTCACCGGTATTGGTGTAGGCATCATGAAATTCATCAAGAACCTTACCGGATTAGAAAGCACTGCTGATGATGCTATTGGCGGGTTTGCTGGTATTATAGAGGGATTCAAAGGCGCTATCAATGGAGCAAAAGAAACCCTTGCGGATTTCCAGGCAAGTCTGAAAGCGGATATACTGATGAAGATTGCCGGTTCCATTGCGGTTCTTGCCGGTTCACTTTTGGTGTTGTCATTGATCGATTCGGATAAACTGGGAGGGGCATTAGCTTCTATCAGCATCCTCTTTGCCGAATTGGCCGCATCTATGGCGTTGTTTGATAAAACATTGAGCGGGCAGAAAGGTCTGAATAAGTTTGGGATGGCGATGATTGAAATGTCAGCTGCTATTCTTGTGCTTGCGTCAGCTCTTAAGAAGATTGCGAGTATCGATTCGGATAAATTGGCCGGAGCTCTTGTCGGTATAACAGTTCTGATCGGAGAGATGGTGGCGGCTTCCTTGGCACTTTCAAAATGGGGCGGGAAGATAAAGACAAGTGCGGTCTCAATGATACTGTTTGCCGAAGCAATTAATATTCTGGCAAATGCTGTCGGGAAACTGGGAGCGCTAGATACAGATAAGCTGACAAAAGGGCTTGTTGGTGTCGGCGTACTCATGGCGGAGCTTGCCGCATTCATGGTTGCTTCAAAGTTTGGAAATTTCAAAGCGACACAGGGACTTGCAATCATTGAATTGTCGGCGGCACTTCTGATTTTGGAAAAGTCGGTTTCTGGTTTCGGGTCGATGGACATTGAAACAATAAAGAAAGGGCTGACTGGTGTCGGTGTTATCCTTGCAGAAGTGGCAGGCTTCTCGGTAATTGCTGGAAAAGCGAAACATATTCTTTCCAGTGCAACGGCTTTGACCGTTATCGGAGCAGCCATGTTGATATTTGGGAAAGCGATTAAAGATATCGGGTCGCTGTCCATTGAAACGATTGGAAAAGGATTAATTGGAATTGGCGGTGCATTGGCTGCCGTAGCAGTAGCTGTAAACCTTATGCCTAAGAACATGGTCGGCATTGGGCTTGGACTGCTCGAAGTCGCAGCGGCGCTTAAAATCATCGGCAGTGTTATTCAGGATGCCGGCGGAATGAAATGGGAAGAGATTGGAAAAGGCATGGTTGTTCTCGCCGGTTCCATGACGATTCTGGCAGTAGCGCTCAATGCTATGAAGGGGACTCTCGGGGGAGCATCAGCAATGTTGGTTATGTCAGCGGCGCTTGCTGTCTTTACTCCGGTATTGAAATCCCTTGGCTCGATGAGTTTGGCAGAGATTGGAAAAGGGCTTCTGGCTCTGGCTGGAGCATTTACGGTTTTGGGTATTGCTGGGGCAGTGCTCGGGCCTATGGTTCCTGCAATTCTTGGTTTATCCGGGGCGTTAGCATTGCTTGGTGTAGCAGTCGCAGCTTGCGGCGTTGGAATATTGGCATTCTCAGCGGGGCTGGCTTCTCTGGCGGTTTCCGGTGTGGCTGGAGTAACAGCATTGGTGGCCGCCTTAGAAATTCTGATTGTCGGCGTGCTCGGGATTATTGCAAACAGTGCTACGGCTATTGCCGGGGCGGTGAAAGCGATTATTCTTGCGATAGTGGATGTGATAGTCGAATGCGCTCCACCGATTGCGGAGGGCGTACTTACATTGATCGAGGAGGTACTGAAATCCTTAGCGGAGCATGGACCTAACATAGTGACTTATCTGATGGACTTCCTGATTGGGGTCATCAACGCGATTGCGGCGAGGCTTCCAGAACTGATTAAAGCAGCTGTGAACTTGATCGGTGCGTTCTTTAAGGGCGTTGTGGATGCCTTGAAAGGGATTGACACCAACGTTCTTTTGGAAGGCATTGTTGGTATCGGTTTGCTTTCGGCTATTATGCTTGCGCTTTCTGCCGTTGCGGGTCTGATACCCGGGGCTATGGCGGGCGTTCTTGGTATGGGAGTAGTGATTGCCGAGATGGCTTTGGTTCTCGCTGCCGTTGGAGCATTGGCGCAGCTTCCAGGCCTGAAGTGGCTGATTGGAGAAGGAGGGGATTTATTACAAGGCGTAGGTACGGCTATTGGGAAATTTGTCGGGGGTATTGTCGGAGGATTTTTGGGCGGCATCTCGGCACAGTTCCCACAGATTGGTCAGGACTTGACTGATTTTATGTCTAATGCCCAGGGATTCATCGAAGGAGCAAAGAAGATTGACCCGGCTATGCTACAGGGCGTCAATGCTCTTGCACAGACGATTCTGCTTTTGACAGCAGCAAATATTTTGGACGGGCTGACCAAATGGTTTACCGGAGGAACCAGCCTTGTAAAGTTTGGCGAGGAACTGGCGGAATTCGGGCCATATTTCAAGAAATATTCCGATGAGATTGCCGGCATCAATCCGGAAGTGATAACTGCTTCTTCTAACGCAGCGCTTGCTCTGGCTGAGATGGCGTCGAAACTGCCTAACAGCGGAGGGCTTGCTGGCAAGATATTTGGAGAGAATAACCTGTCTGATTTCGGGGCAGAGCTGGAGAAATTCGGCCCACACATCAAGAAATACGGGGATCAGGTAAGAGGGCTTGATGCAGGGGCGGTAAAAGCATCTGCGGAAGCGGCTCAATTACTGGCCGACATGGCGGCAACTTTACCTAATTCCGGCGGCTTAGCTGCACTGATTATGGGCGACAATACTCTTTCAGAGTTCGGCGAGGAGCTGGAGAAATTCGGCCCGCATATCTCAAAGTATGCGAAAGACGTGAATGGAGTCAATCCGGCTGCAGTGAAAGCATCCGCCCAAGCTGCACAGGTGTTATCAGATATGGCGGCAACTTTACCTAATTCCGGCGGCTTAGCTGCACTGATTATGGGCGACAATACTCTTTCAGAGTTCGGCGAGGAGCTGGAGAAATTCGGCCCACACATAGCCAAGTATGCTCAGGATGTGGCGGGTGTACAGCCGACAGTGGTCACGGCATCAGCCAATGCGGCGAAAGCGCTTAGCGAACTGGCGAACAATCTGCCGAATACGGGCGGTCTCGTAAGTTGGTTTACAGGTGACAACGATATTGGGAAGTTTGGACAGAGCCTAGAGAAATTTGGGCAGTCATTTGCCGGTTATTATAATTCTATTTCCGGCATCAACACCTCGCTGCTTGACAGTGTGATTTCCGAGCTTCATGCGCTGGTGGATTTAGCGAATGGCATAACAAGCGTAGACACCTCAGGGTTGACCAGATTTGCAAAAGACCTGACTACTATGGGAAACAACGGTATCGATGGATTCATTCAGGCGTTTACAGATGCCAATGCAAAAGTACAGAAGAGCGTTACAGATATGCTTGATACCGTTATATCCACGATGCAGTCCCAGACAGGAACTTTGACTTCGGCTGGAACTACGGCAGGGCAGAGTCTGGGAACAGGCGTTACCGATGGAATTGCTTCCAAAAAAGCGGTGATATTGCTGACTGCTTCTGCAGTATGCCAGGCGTTGGTTCAGACGATGCAGACGGGTTTACCGAGCAACACGTTCAATACGATTGGACAGAACAATGTCATGCAGCCGCTTATCAACGGCATGAGCGCAAAGAGGGCACTGTTACTGAGCACGGCCAAGAATTACTGTACGGCATTGATACAGCAGTTCAGGACGGGCTTACCGAGTAATACGTTCAGCACGATTGGACAGAACGTAATCCAAGGAATCATCAATGGAATGAGCTCAAAGAGGGGGCTGTTGTTGAGTACGGCGAGAAACCTTTGCACCTCGCTGATACAGCAGTTCAGGACTTCTCTGCCGAGTAATACGTTCAATACGATTGGACAGAACGTAATCCAGGCTTTAATTAACGGCATGAATGCGAAAAAATCGTCGCTTCTTACAACGGCAAGGAATCTCTGCACAGCGCTGGTTTCCAAGTTCAAAGCTGAGTTACCGAACAGCACGTTCAATACGATTGGGCAGAATATTGTTCAGGCACTGGCGAACGGAATCAGCAGTAAGAAAAATGCTGCAGTTGATGCGGCAAAAGATGTGTGTACTGCTGTCAAGAACGCCTTTAGTAACAACCTGACAAGTGGTGATCTTAGACCGGTTGGCGCGAATGCTGCTCAGGGATTAGCAGATGGAATCAGAAGTAAGATTGATGAGATTGCGGACGCGGCGATTGATGCGGCAAAGAAAGCAGTTGCAGCAGCGAAAAAAGAGCTTGACGAGCATTCTCCATCGAAAGTGTTCTTTAAGATTGGTGAGAATGTGGATCTGGGAATGGTAAACGGCATCCGTGCTTATCTTGGGCGTATCGGTGATGCCGGGACGTCTATGGGCAGGGAAGCTATCGATTCCATGAAATCGGCGATTGCGCATGTGTCCGATATCGTAAATGGAGAAATGGATGCCGAGCCGACAATAAGGCCTGTTCTGGATCTGTCCAATGTTCAAAATGGAGTAGGAAAAATCAATTCCCTGTTCTCTAAAGGGTTGGATATGTCTGTCTCGTATAACAAGGCGGTGGAGGCATCGAGAAGCAGAAAGGCAGAATCGTCGCCCAGCATTGAAAATCCTAGCAACTATCAACAGCCTGCACCGAATACTTTCAGTTTCGTGCAGAACAACTATTCACCTAAGTCACTGTCGAGGTCTGAAATCTATCGGCAGACGAACAATCAGTTTTCTGCGTTCAGAAAGGCGGTGAATCCTACGTGATAAAATCAGTAACCATTACAAATTACCTTGGGGAGTCGGTCAAGATCACTTTAGCGGAAGATGATCCCGAGCATGGGATGATAATTTCCAGCATAACTGGTCTTGGCCCTCCAAAGGCCAACGTGAGCATGACGGATTTGGCAACGATGGATGGATCTTTGTTCAATTCGGCAAGGGTAGAAAAAAGGAACATTACGATTCATATGTTCTTTACTTTTGCCCCAACCATTGAAGATGCGAGGCATAACACCTATAAATACTTTCCTATCAAGAAAAATTTGAAGTTTCTTATTGAAACCGATAACAGGATTGTCGAAACGGACGGCGTTGTCGAAACAAATGAGCCTGATATATTCAGCAAACAGGAATCGAACCAGATATCATTGATTTGTTCAGATCCTTATCTGTATTCTGCGGGGGAGAACGGAACAAACGTAACCGTATTTTTTGGAATTGAGCCGCTGTTTGAATTTGTATTTTCAAATGAGTCTTTGACCGAGCCACTTTTGGAGTTCGGTTCGATTGAAAATGAGACTGAGAAGACTATTTACTACGACGGCGATTCCGAAATCGGTGTGACCATAACTATTCATGCGATTGGCGATGCCGGTAATATAACGATCTACAATACTGGAACTCGTGAAGTGATGAAGATTTACAACAGCAAAATAGCGGCTTTAACCGGATCTGGAATTATCGCTGGTGACGATATCATCATCTCAACGGTAAGAGGAAATAAATATATAAGCCTGCTCCGGGAAGGTATTTATACCAATATCCTGAATGCCTTGGATAAAGAATCCGACTGGTTCCAGCTTACAAAGGGCGATAATATATTTGCCTATACGGCAGACGAGGGGGCTGAGAATCTTCAGTTTAAAATCGAGAACAGAATCATCTATGAGGGGGTTTGAAGATGGAATTATTTATCATCGATAACGAGTTCAGAAGCTTGTACAATATCGACGTCTTTGAATCCTTTATTTGGACTGAACGGTACAATGGGTATGGAAACTTCGAGTTTTATACGCCGGTCAGCGACACTATGATGGGTATTATTGCCACGATTCAGGAGAAAATGGAGGCTAAACTCGATTGTTATGTTTGGCTGAAAGAATCCGCATCTGCAATGGTTATAGAAGATATTGAAATCTCAACCGATACCGAAACAGGAAGTCATTTGATTGTTTCAGGAAGAGGTCTCGAATCTTTGCTTGAGCGGAGAATCGTGTGGGAACAGACATCCGTAAGAGGAAAAATTCAAACGGGAGTCAAGAAACTTTTGGACGATGCCATCATCAACCCGAAGCTGTCTGATAGAAAGGTTCCGGGATTCAGGTTTGTAGAGTCGAAAGACCCTTATATTATAAATCTGACCCACAGGGCTCAGTATACAGGTGATAATCTCTACGATGTTGTGCT
Organism: Lachnospiraceae bacterium; assembly: GCA_910574185.1. GTDB lineage: Bacteria > Bacillota > Clostridia > Lachnospirales > Lachnospiraceae > Claveliimonas. The sequence continues at coordinate 175,360 of CAJSZQ010000001.1, read as the reverse complement.
TAAAATCTGTGACACATATCAGCTCGGGTTTGATGTATCCATGACGGCAGACGGGCATTTCGAGTTCTGCCTTATTCATGGACAGGATCGGTCCTACGAGCAGGATAACAATCCCTACGTTATATTTTCACCAAAATACGAGAACATCGTAAACAGCAACTATTTGGAGTCTGGGAAGACTTTGAAGAATGTTACGCTCGTGGCGGGAGAGGGCGAGGGAAGTGCGAGAAAGAAAAGAATTGTCGGTGGAGGGACTGGCCTATCCAGGAGAGAACTTTACACCGATGCAAGAGACATCCAGTCGGATGAGTATTCGGATCAACTGAATGAAGACCGGGAGGCTTTGAATAAATGGCAAGAATTGCTGGAAGAAAACGAACGGGGTCTGGCCGAGGCGATATCTGAGTTTAATTCCACGACAACGGATTATAATAAGACGAAGTCTGACTACATATCTTTCAAATCCGATTACGAAGCCAGAATATCCGCCCTTAACCAGCGGATTTCCTACTATAATACCCAGATAACCAATTACGGGAATTCATTAACCGCTGCTCAAAAGAACCAACTGGCATCAAGAAACAGTTATAAGGCTCAGTCTGATGACTATGCCAATCTGATAAGTGGATGCAGCGACAAGATCAGTGATTACAATAGCAAAATCAGCAATGAGCGGGCAATGAGATATACTCAGCTCGTTCAGTATGAAGAAGCGATTGATAGTCAGGAAGATGCAAAAAAGCAATACGAAGACGCCAAGAAAGATGTTGACTCTAAAAAAGAGGAGATTGAAAAAGTACTTCCCAATTACGAGTCTCAACTAAAAGATTACGAGGATATGATATCCAAGTATGAAGGTGTCGTAGAAAGCAACCAGAAAACTTTGGACGATGAAACGAAAGAGTACAATGGAACTACGGCTGAATACAACAAAATAAAATCGACATACGAGTCGAACAAAGCCACGTATGAGGCTAATATTGCAACCTGTAAGCAAAAGATAGCGGAGTATGAGGCTAAGATTGTGGCTGACCAGAAAGAGATCGATGAACTGATGGACGCTCTGCTGGATCAGCGTGGCGCTGAAGAGTTGGCAGAAAATGTCTATATGAAGGCATTTACTGGAGAAATCGAGGCAAGGAAGACCTTTGTATATGGCAAGGATTTTGTCAAAGGCGATCTTGTTCAGATTGTAAATGAATATGGCATGGAATCTAAAGTCCGAGTTTCAGAAATAATGAGAGTTCAGGATACAAACGGCTATAGCATGTATCCTACTTTCCAAGTATTAGAATAACGAAAGGAGGGAAACAGAATATGGTGACAAGTGGTTTTTACGATTCGTTAAACCATGATAGACGCTATAGCTCTATACAGTTCGGAAGTATCTTTGACGGTGTTATCCAGGATGGCGTATTCCAGCATGTTGGCTCCAGGCTGATGGTAAGTCAGAACAGCGGAATGATGATCAGTGTCGGGACAGGCCGCGCCTGGTTTAACCACACTTGGACTTATAACGACTCGATTCTTCCGCTTACGGTACCGCAGTCAGAAGTGATTCTTGACCGTGTTGACGCCGTTGTCTTGGAAGTGGATGCCCGCGAAGAAGGAAGAATCAACGCAATCAAAATCGTTAAAGGGACACCGACCTCGAAGAATGCTAAGCCGCCGGCGATGCTCAAAGAGAAGAACCGTTGGCAGTATCCATTAGCTTATATCAAAGTTGCCGCAGGAGTGACTTCCATTCGTACTGCTGATATCACCAACAAGGTCGGAACCAGTGACTGTCCGTTTGTTACGGCACCGCTTGATAAGATGAGCATTGACGATCTTGTTAAACAATGGGCGGATCAGTGGCGGGTCTTCTATGAGAACGAAACTGCTGATATGAACAAAACAAATGCCTTTTGGAAAGAGCAGTGGCGTATCTGGTATGCGGGACAAACCGCCGAGATTCAGCAGACTTATCTTAACTGGGAAAAGCAATGGGAAGATTTCTACAATACCCATTCCGGTGAAATAGAGCGGACTGCTGAGGAATGGAAAGAGCAATGGCAACTGTGGTTCTATGAGTATGTGAATAACAGCACGCGGGAGCTTGCATATTGGAAGACTCTTGTGACTGATGATTTCACGGAGTACAGCACGTTTTGGAAAAACGAATGGAGGAAGTGGTACGATTCTCAAACCGCCGAGATTCAGCAGACTTATCTTAACTGGGAAAAGCAATGGGAAGATTTCTACAATACCCATTCCGGTGAAATAGAGCGGACTGCTGAGGAATGGAAAGTCCTGTGGCAGACTTGGTTTGAGGAATACGTAAACACCAATCAGACAGATTACAATGCTTGGAAAGACAATCTGAATACAGATTTCATGAACTGGTGGGATTCGATAAGGGAAGTTCTTGATTCCGTGGATGTTTCGGCGTTTGCTGCCAAGCTGGCTGATTTGGAGAAGCGGATTGACGAGCTGGAAATTTTTAAGTCTGATTTAGCCACTGACCATTCCATTTACGATTATGCATCCGAGGAGAACGGGGATGTCCTTGATAACGGGCAGGATAAGATAAAGACAAAGATTGTCGAGTTTGCCACAGTCGAAGGACAGGAAAAGTTCGAGACGGACTATACGGGATTCAAAGAGAATCTGAGGGACGAACATTCCATCTTTGAATTTGTTACAGATTCGGACAATCAAAATCTTCAGGATTCCGAAGAAAGAGACGTCCAGTCTAAGGTTGTGGAGTTCGTTGCTGTAAAAGATGTAGACCTTTATAAAGAGGTGGTAAGTCTCAATGAACAGGTAAAAGCACTTCAGGAAACCATTCTTAATTTGGTTCTCGACCACGCTTTCTATCAAACTATTTCCGATGGCGGCTCATGGCTGCTCAGCGAATATGAGCAGGTTGAAACTATTACGAAACGTACCGAAGACCTCCTCGACAGTTTTGGCGAATCTATCACAGGAGTAGCTAAGCTGGCTATGTAATGAAAGGAGGCTGCTATGTTCGACAATACATTTGTGTATCTGCAAACCATTTTGGACTCAAAAAAAGAGTCGGTACAGGACAATGTCGGCGATCCGTTGCAAAGCAGAGAATACAACGGACTGCTGGCGAAATTCTTGGAGGGTATTCCTGATAGCTTCCAGGTAGACAGTTGGCTAAGAGATAACCACAACGGTAACAAGGGGAGATATGTTCTCCTCGACTCCGAGAGGGATGATGTCAAGGACAGCAATGACCGAAAATTTGACACTCGGGGCTATTCCACAGAACAAATACTTGATAGCGGAAATAATCCGATCCGTTCTCTGGCTGTATTTGTAAAAAAATAAAACCATTAGGAGGTAAACGAAACATGAAAATTACGGATTATGCTTTAGTCTCAACTCTGTCGGCGGATAACGTTCTTTTGGTAGACGGCGCTGGCGGCACAAAGACAATTTTGGCAAAAGACTTGCTGAAAGCTCTGGCTGAGGCAGGCAACGCTAAGGATTACTTAACAGTGATGAACGTGGCCGATCTGACTCAGTCTACGGCTGTCGCTAAGACAGACAAGCTTATGGTCAACACATCCGCAGGAAACAAGGGGATCACAGTGGATGACGCTTTGTGGGCTATTCTGGATGCCTGCGCCCCTTTGGAGGTTCGTAAGAACACGTTCCGCGGCAAGAATCTGGGAGCGGCTCTGACTTCCGAACAGAAGACCAACATTGCTAACGGCACATTCAAGGGGTTCTTCCTGGGTGATTACTGGGAGATCGGCGGTAGAGTCTGGAGAATCGTGGACATGGATTACTGGTGGAATAGCGGTGATACGGCTTGCACGACCCATCATCTGGTAGTTATGCCCGATTCCCAGCTGTACACAGCGCAGATGAACGAGACGAACATCACGACTGGCGGCTATGTTGGCTCTAAGATGTACACGGAGAATCTGGAAAATGCCAAGACCCTGGTGTATGCCGCATTTGGCGAGACCGCAATTTTGAAGCATCGTGAGTATCTGACGAATGCCGTGAGCAATGGCTATCCGTCCGCAGGCGCCTGGTACGATTCCAAGGTTGAACTGCCTAATGAGATCATGATGTATGGCAGCCTCGTGTTTACTCCGGCAGGAGACGGATCTTTCGTGCCAAACCGTTACACAATCGACAAGACTCAGCTTGCGCTCATGGCTGCGCATCCGAGGTACATCAACCCTCACAGAGAAAATCAGTGGCTGAGAGACGTCGTTTCTGGGACGCGTTTCGCTTGTGTGGCCAGCGGTGGCCATGCGAACTCCGGCGGCGCGTCGTCCTCTTATGGGGTTCGTCCGGTCTTCGGTGTTGTTGGTTAGATAATATGGGGGCCTTGTGCCCCGGCCGAAACCATATGCAGGTAACTGAAAACCATGTTAAAAAAGAAAGGAACGATAGAAATGGATGAGAAAATCTATAAGATAACCCTTGCTGACGGAACTGAGATCGGAAATCTTAGAATCAACGGAAACAACTTCATTTCCAGAACACCCATTGATGCAATGAGTTTTGAGGGAAACTGCTCTCCTATAACCATTAGCGATGGGGAAAACGAAGAAATTCATGAGAACATGGAGCTGGTTCAGATTACTCCTGTCGGGGAAGATTACTGGTTCGTTCTGCGCGATCTCTCATCAGCGGAATTGGAAAAAATCAAAATGCAGTCCGATATCGAGTATGTCGCAATGATGGCCGGCGTGGAGATCTAAGAGAAAGAAGACTGAAAGAAGGAGGAACACCATGGAACATAGCAAGAATTACCAGAAAGTAAAGCGTTACTATGATATGAAGATGTGGGACGAGACCCGCGTCCGTAACGCCGTAAAGATGGGCTGGATTACTGAGGCGGAATTCCAGGAAATCGCCGGCAAGGAGTATTGATGAGTGTCCTGGTAAGTGACCGGACAGAGTCAAAGTTTGAGCCTATCACGTTCTCGACGGAATTACACAACATGCTGCGGGAATTCATGCAGAGAAACTTTGGAGTAAAAGATTTGGAACATTTCGTCCAGCTTCGTTATGCCTATGGAAAAGATGACGTTGAGGATTTCAGTAAATATCGTTATCTGATGCAGACTCATAAAAAGGAAATCGATCATCTGGCAACGCTCATGACCAATAATGTCAGAGCTGCCAACAGCATCTATCCGACTACCATGAGGGAATATGAAACGCGGCGAGATTACCAGTCCTCAGCCATCGTGAACTGCGAGCAGATCATCAAGGAACTGCAGCGTGTTGTGGAAACCTTTGAGGTGGACCTGAATGTTTATGGCAGGTATGTAAAAGCTATCGACCGAGAAATCGGTTTGATAAAGAAGTGGCGTCAGCGGGACAACAAAATTAAGTCATACGTGCAGCAGGGTAACATCTAATTTTGCGTCGTTTCTGGGACGAATTTCGCTAATGTGAACAACAATGGCAATACGAACTACAACAACGCGTCGAACTCTAATGGGGTTCGTCCGGATTCTCTGCCTAACCAACAGAGAAGGAGATGTTGTCCTTTCCATCAAGGATAAATAGCAAAGCCGGACGCAATTTACTACGGTAAGTATTGCTATAACGGTGAATAATCTTATGACGTATGAGGAGATAGTCTGTGACGCTAACAACTTGTATAAGGCTTACAAGGCCTCGATTAAGGGCAGCAAATGGAAGGAGACTACCCAGAAGTTCATGATAAACTTCCTGCGGTATCTTATTGCCATACAGGATGACCTTCTCAACCGTACACTTCAAAATGGACCGACTGAGGAGTTCTCGCTGTCCGAAAGAGGCCGGGTCAGGCCTATTACGAGCATTCGTATCCGTGACCGGATTGTACGGCACGTCTTATGCGATGAGGTTCTTCTCCCGGAAGTCCGTAAGCATATCATTTATGACAACGGCGCTTCCATCAAGGACAGAGGCATTTCGCATCAAAGGGATCGTTTCGAGGTTCATCTCCGCCGTTACTATAAGTTGCATGGTAACGAGGGATGGATATTATTCGGGGATTTTTCCAAGTTCTACGACAACATCATACATGAAATAGCCAAAAGAGAGTTGCTTAAGCTGTTTGATGATGACGAATTCATTGACTGGCTGCTGACTCTTATATTTGATGGGTTCAAGATTGATGTTTCTTACATGTCGGACGAAGAATACGCTTCCTGCATGGAGGATACATTCAACAAGCTTGACTATCGAGAGATTCCAAAGAACCTACTGACAGGCGAAAAGTGGATGTATAAGTCTGTCAATATTGGCGACCAGCTGTCTCAGATTATTGGCATCTATTACCCATACCGAATTGACAATTATGTGAAATATGTGAGAAGTCAGAAATTTTACGGTCGGTATATGGATGATTGGTACATCATGAGCCCCAGCAAGGAAGAGTTACAGGATTTGCTGGAAAATATTTGTGTGATTGCAAAAGAGCTTGGTATTCATATCAACATGAAGAAGACCCGGATTGTGAAGATTTCGAGTACTTATAAATATTTGCAGATCCGCTACAGTCTCACAAAGGATGGCAAAATCATTAAGCGGATCAATCCGACTCGTGTCACAACCATGAGGAGGAAACTGAAAAAGCTGGCTGTAAAAGTTCAGGAAGGAGAAATCCCATATGAAAATGTGGAGAACATGTTCCGTGGTTGGATGGGCAGCTTTTATAAATTATTGTCAAGACAGCAGCGGCAAAACCTGATCAGTCTGTACGAAGAGCTGTTCAGCAAAAAGATTACGATCATAAAGAAGAAAATGATCATGACAGACAAAGCAGCTGCTTAAGTAACACAAACAGGTGGATGAGCTACCATAAAAAACTGAAGGAGGTTATGGAATGGATGTCTGGATGCAGGTAATCATTACAGTTTTTAGCTCAGTTCTTGCGTCTTCTGGGCTGTGGGCTTATATCGCCAAAAGAGCAGAGAAAAAAGACGTAAAGACTGAGATGCTGATAGGTTTGGGACATGATCGGATCATGTATCTGGGAATGTCATATATCGACCGAGGGTGGATTACGTCCGATGAATATGAGAACCTATACGAGTATCTCTATAAGCCGTATGAAAAGATGGGCGGGAACGGCTCCGCGAAACGTATCATGAACGAGGTAAACAAATTACCTATACACAAATCACAATACAAGGAGGAACCTAATCATGAAGATGAGTAACAAAACCTATGACACTTTGAAATGGATCGCACAGTATCTCCTTCCGGCTGCAGGTACATTATATTTTGCTCTGGCCGGAATTTGGGGGCTGCCTTACGGTGAGCAGGTGGTGGGTACCATCACGGCAGTGGACACGTTCCTGGGCGTGATTCTGGGGATCAGTGCGGCACAGTACAACAAGACATCCGATGTCAAATGACATTAACTGATACGAGCAATCTGAACGGGGCGCAGGAGTAATGTACATCATTTGTATGTTATTTCTGCGCTTTTTTCATATCAATTATCTAACGCACTTTCTACATTTTATTTTAATTTTTTCTTTATTAGAATTTCCGTATCCGGGTTACAGTCGCAACAAGTATCATGAAACCTGAAGATATTAAGACGGGAGGATGAGACTTGGAAAATATGGATAAATTACAGGCTATTGGGGTTAAAAGATTATTAACGGTAAAAGAGGTTTGTATCTATCTCGGAATAGGACAAACAAAAGCACGAGAACTACTACGAGGTAATAATGGGTTTGGCGTACAGATAGGCAACAGATGGTATGCTGACAAGAAAAAATTAGACACATGGATTGAAAAATCCGTTATATAGTTATTTTGTGATTGTAAAGTGGGAATCGGTTTGTTATACTGTTAAAGGTAAACATCTGGGATTCCCATTTAGTCTATGGAAAGGATTCTAATGGGAAAATCATTGGCAGGAAAAGAATTAGGGCAAGGAATAACACAGCGTAAAGACGGTCGTTACCAGGCAAGGTTTATGAACCGTTTTGGGAAACGGCAGACCATTTACGCAAAAACATTGAGTGAAATTCGTCAGAAGCTCCGCAATGAGCAGTATGAGGATGAGAAGAAGCTGAATGTGGTTTCCTCGGATATGACGCTGGATGAATGGTTTGATGTCTGGATGGATACCTGTAAGAAGAATTGCAGGAATACTACCAGAGCCAATTATACGCACTCATATAACCGTATCCGTGAAAGCCTTGGATGGCGGAAGCTGAACAACATCAATCTTATTATCATGCAGCAGGCTTTTAACGAATTGAAAACGGATATGTCCAGAAAAGACACACGGCGTATTCTCATTGATATGTATAACAAGGCGATAGATGCGGAGCTCGTACTGAAGAACATACCAATGCAGGTGAATACGGTTGTGAGTAAGGATGGTAATCCCGAAGAGCCGAGAGTGCTGACTATTGAGGAAACAGATATATTTTTGGAAGTTGCACAGGGATACCGATATTTCAATACATTCAGCCTTGCTCTTGAAACAGGTATGCGGATCGGAGAACTTTTAGGCCTGAAATGGTCAGATGTTGATTTTGAGAACCGTACAATTTATGTGAATCGTACTTTGGTCTATGTAACCTGTAAGGACGAACAGAACCCTAAGTACGGAAAGAAAATCAACGAATTCCATGAGCCGAAAACGGAAAAGGGAAAACGAAAAATACCTATGACTCTGAAAGCATATCAAATTTTAAAAAGACAGAAACTCTGGAAAGCTGGAATTGAGGCTAAAGGTAAAAAGGCATCGGAGGAATTCAAGGATTTGGTATTTGTTACCACGAGAAACGCCCCTGTCAGCCAGACCGACACGGATCTGGTTATGAAAATTATTTCAGACCGAATAGCTGAAGAACATGAAAACTTCAAACCATTGACCCCGCACACGCTCAGGCATACGTTTGCAACCAGATGTATTGAGCGTGGTATGAACCCCAAAACAGTGCAGGTTATTTTAGGACATTCGAGTGTCAACATCACAATGAACCTATATTGCCATGTGACGGAAGATACGCTCATATCCGAGATGGGCAAATTTGAAGCCGAAGAATCTGAAGAAGGCTTCGGCCATCGAATTGGTGTAAAAGTGGTGTAATTTCTAAAAACCAACTCAATAAATCCTTATTTTTCAAGGAAAATCCCCTCGAATTAACATTTAAATAACATTATAAAAACTTTGTTCTAACTTATTTTCTTTTATGTATTCTTTGATTTCAGTTTCAATCAATTTATTTTTTCTTCCAGATAACCCTTTACTGTTTTGTAAATACGCTTTTATTGAATTGACTTCTTCTAATTCAAACTCGTGTGTTTGATGATTAAAACAAAAACAATATTTTTGTATTTGACCAATTAAAATATTTGTAGCCATTCGTGGTGCAATCTGTAAAAGTTTGTTTCCATTGAGTATTTCTTCTAAAGAATTTTCAATATTATACAATTCAATATTTCTTTCTTTATATAACTTAATCCAAGCATCTTCCAATAAAATTAAATGTGCTTGTGTAACAAGCGGTTTCTTAGTTGAATACTCCTGTAAGATTTCAAATTTGAAATATTTCTTTCCATAAACACCAAAATCATTTTGCAATAATTTGTTTATATGTGAATTATTTAATAAGTCTTTTTTGTGTTGTGTCCTACGACTTTCAATATCAAAACTTTCACCAATATATACTTTTCCATTTTTTAAATTTGCTATCTTATATATTCCTGTACTAATTTCGTTTTCCTTCACTTTGTCTTATTTTTCAAATCTGTAATTTCCGCTTTTAGTTGGATAAAATTCCTCTGTTTTATATAAATCTATCATTTTGTTCAAAGCCCATTCTATTTCCTGTTTATATCCCTCTTTATTTAATACATAAATATTTGGTACATTTTTTGGTGGCTTGGATTTATCTGGTTGTACACTACCTACTTCTCTTTTTATTAGGAGAGCAGATATATTATCTGATGGTTTAGTTAAATATTCTATACATTGGTTAATGGTATCTTTTGACATAGATAATTCTTCAGCCATATGTTTAATACTTCTATAAAATGCCTCTGGATTATCTTTGGCGTTTTCATATTCAGATCCATCATTCTGCCTTGGACGACAACCTATGTATGAGTTAATGTAAAGAAATGCTACAAGTATATTTTCTCTATTCAAAGAACTATCAGCCATCATAATTGTGTCAAACTGAGAAGATGTAAGTTTTGCAAATTTTTCTGTTGAATCAAAATTTTTTGGAATAATTTTTATCTCGATGCCAGTATCATAAGATAATGAATCTAAGTCTTGTTTAACTTCGATCATCTGGTTATTTATCATATATTCCAATACATCTAATATTTCTTTAAATGCTTTTGGCTTTCTACTTGTTGTTTTATACCCATAAAATTCAAGCACTTTTCGTATGGTTATCCAACTGTAGTCTTCATAGGAGCGATATTTGTCAATTAAGATATAAGTAATATAGAATTTTCTACTAATACCAAATTTTGTTTTGATATTTCCTTGGATAAACTCATTAGGAAATCTTGTGAAATATTCTTTGTTTTGTTTTTTAATAGTTTTATTTTCCTTTCAATTTTTATTACGAGAGTTCAGTAAACGCTCTTTTTAGAGCCTCTAATATTGCTACTTTCATATTTTAACGCTCTTTTTAAAGCCTCAACTGAACAGAATAAAGATATAACCTTATTAATAAAGACAGACATTTTACAGCGCAATTTACTTTCGTAAATTACTCTGTAAAAAAATTTTGATTGTTGATGGTTGTGGTTAATATAGTAGCAGTGGCTATTTACATATTTTCTTTCATAGATATAAAAATCCTTTGTATGTATAGGTTATATTCTACATTTACTGTTTCTATCTTTAGAAATTTCATCCATATAATTATTTCTTCTTATCAACAGGTTCTCTATCAAATAATGTTTTTCTTTTGAAATTCTTTATTTCTTCTTCAGTCTTGAGTCCGTATTTGATTAGACTATTATCAATCAGCAAAGTTAAAGCATCTCTGAGTTTAGTGTCATGCTCTATGGCATCCATGGGATAGCATTCATCTTTTAGTAAGTGGTTTTCATAACAATAATCTTCATAAATCTGGTTTATATCCACGTCATATGTATCTTCTAATTCCTTATAGATAGAAGAGTAGAGTTCTTTTCTGTCACAGTTGAAATATTCCATAATCATTTTGTATTTTGGTGCGATTTTCTTGTACCAAGCTGACGGGTATCTTTTCTCAAGTAAATAGCGGTTTCTTTGTGACTGCTTCAGATACTGAATGTCTTGTTGCATTGCCGCTATATTGGTAGTTAATGTAGTTATCGCCTGAGACATTGATGTTATTGCTTCTGTTATAGGTACCATGTTTATTTGTGGAGTGGTTAATTCATGGTTTCTGTATTTTTCAACAATATCCCATACCCAGTCCATAAATTGATTCGCTCTGGGTTTATTGCTCCAACGACATATTTCCATAACACCTCTTTCTGTATAGAGCATTGTTTCATATTCTTTGCCGTCAGCACTTAACAGTTTGGTAACTACTGATAATGGATCAAGTCTATCTTGATGTCTTTTGTGAAGCATACTCATGGAAGAGTCTGGATTTTTATATTTAAGTGCTAATCCAATTTGTTCTCTTGTGAGTAAAATGTCATCGTTCATATTACGATAGAAATTGCAAGATAAATCTCCAAAAGTTTCAGTTGTAATAAGTTTTAAATTATTTGCCATGTAAAAATCTCCTTTTCTGGTTGAATATTTATGTGTTTGAATTTTATTTCTGTTTGTCGATGAGTATCTGATTATTATTTCTACATTTAGGTTTATGAAAGTTGTGAAATTTTTTAGTCTATATATTTTAGGGTAGGACAGTGGTATAGTTTATAAAAATTTAATAATGTAAAATATAACCTCCTTATTAATGAACACTTTGTATCTTCTCTATATAATTCTCTTTTTGCCCTGTTTTTTATATAAATTTTGAGACAAAAATAAGACAGATGATTTCTCACCTGTCTTAAAAATAATAATATTGTCTATTTACATTATTTATTATTTGCATTGAGCCAGTTGCTTTCCGGTTTAGCAATTAATCTTGCATTATTATATGCCATATCAAGAGTAAGACATGTATGTCCCTGATAAACATTTCCAACTTTAGTTACTACCAATGCCAGATCTGGGATGTCATCCGATTGTAGGCATAAAGGTAATAGCAATTGTATTTTATTATCAAAATACTGTGGGATTGCAAGTTTATAGTTTGCGGAGACCCGTTTCTTCATGGTTTCTATAGAGCCGTTTAAACTATTTAAAATATTTTTGTTTTTCTGCATATTTTCAGGAAGTCGTTTTATATTATTTATATCATCAAGTATATGCTTATAATGAACATTAATTTTATAATGCCAGTCAAATAACAAAAGAGACGGATCTTCAAAGTAATTTGCTCTTTCAGGATATTCATCTATTCCAATACTTCCCAAATCATATGGTGTCATGAAAGATAATGACTTATCCGGAGCTGCAAATGCAAATATTGGCTGATAAAATTCTGTAAATAACCCAGTATTGAATAAACCATATTCTTTTGTTTCTATGACTTTTTTCTCAGATTTTAATTTTTTAAATGTATGTACCATGTAATTTACAAGCATCCCATTATCTGGATAAGTATCATTTGACCATATTTCTGGTATGGCTTCTTTTAAAATTGCATCTTTGTAGTCATTCCAATTTACGTTAAACAGTCCCATATCTTCAGTCTCCTGTGTTTCGTTATTTCTTTTAATTGTAACACCTCTATTCATATATGTGAATATCTCTTTTGGGCTTTTGCATTCTTGGTATAATTTATAGTTCATGCCAACATGCCAATCTGTGTATGAACTATCTTTAACGATATCGCTATCCCTGTTCATATTACTATGCGATCCAATAGCGATCAGCATAGCTTGATACCTGTTCTGTGCTTTAATTAGCACAAGATGATTTTTTATTTGATTGTTTTCATTCTTCCACATTGGCACAAGATAATAATTATTCATTTTTCATCCTCCATGATTAAATAGATTTTTTGTTCTTTACATATATTTCTCTTTTTAAATACGATTTATTTTGAATAGTATTTGAGTATAGGAGTTATGGCTAAGTTTTGTTATATACTCACTGTGGACTAAATGAGAGTTTTTTGATGTATATTTTGATTTTTATGTATGCTGTGATAACTTATAAGGGGAGGGTACTAAAATTGATTTTTGGTGCTGTTTCGTGAAAATAAGTCCTTTATTATTGAAAATGTATTTTTGCAGGGAGTTGGATGGGATAGTTAAGATGATTTTCTATATGTGATATGGCAGAGAGTAAATTGTGTGAAATTGTGTGATAATTTTTAAATTCTATTTTAGGTTTTATATTATACTGTGTTCGGGGTGAGAGAAGATTTTGTTTTTTAAATTTAAAATAAGGCTTGATTTTAGTGGATATTTTAGAGTACAGAACGGAGAGAGGATGAATTGAGAGAGTGTGTTATGAACGTAAAAAGTTGATTTGTTTGGTGCGTTCGATATTCGCGTTGATTTTGTAGGGTTTTTTGTAATTGTTGAGTAGTTTTTTGAGGGTTGTGGTAAATGTTGAATTGTCAGATAATTATTAAGTTAGGATTTATAAGGGGTTTCAGAAAACTCCTCGAACAGAATACCGAACTCATTTTTGAATTGTTTGTGAGCTTTATACAATTAAAATTTTGAAATTTTTAGTTGATGTGTAGATAGAACACCCTGGGGCAATGCTACAAACATGTGTTTGTTTATAAATGTAAACCTACCCCCGTTTATAAGTCCTTAAAGATTAGGGATAAAAAGTTGTGAATAGCACATTTTTGTAACTTTTTTCAAAATCAATTAAGGTAGAGAGGAAGAGATAAAAATAACTATTTGCATGCTAAATGTATAAAATTAGATTCAAATAATTTTCTTTTTCAAGTATAGCATTTTTTCTTACACATGTATGCAGTTCGCCAAAATAATATATCGACAATCTATATAAATATAATACTAAATAAAAAGTTTACTAATACATAACAATTCAAATATAATAAATACTAAATAAAAAGTATACTATAGATATTCAAAACTATCCTATGTATATTAAGACATTTCCGACTCACTCACTTACTTGACCGTTTCTCCATCATACAAAAAGGCTGTATACTATTTAATCTGTCATATACTTATATATTCCTTTAAACATACATGTAAACACTCATTAAACGCTTATTTAAAGCTTATGACTTGCATTATAACCAAATATAACAATATACTTACCTATTCCCATTTACACGCCTTAAAACACCTATTATCCACACTACATTCAATACCTACCTTTATTATTATAACTCTATTTATCAATACTTAATCTATGTATTTTGCTCAATATAATGCCATCACTAATACACTACAAGTACTGTGCTAATATAATATTCGTACCATATTATTCTTATCTTAACAGGCATATTAAAGCCATAATATAGTACAATATAAACAATATTATTAGCATATAATAGCACAAAAAAAGACCTTAAGCTGGTGCTTAAAGTCTCTTTACCCATTTGATTTTCAGTAATCAATATACTAAAAAAACTTATCAACTAAAACCTTAATAATTGCCTTTTTTAGCTCATTAGCATATTCTGACAAGTCCACTGTGATTTCACAATCCCATTGAGTCATATACTCATTATCGGCATCATGAAAACCAATACAAATTTTGTATGTAGTCGGCTTACCAGCTTCCAATACAACACGTAAATATGTAAAGTCCATTACTACCGACTTATTGCTCCATGTTGTAGGCAGGCTATAACCTCTTTCGGTGTTCAAAGATTCATTATCTTTGACAAGCTGAATCTTTCCAAGCTCAATAGCTTTCTCAACCTCAGCTTTCAGACTATCCGACATATCGCAAATATCAATAGATACCTCTATACAATCCTCGTCGAAAGTCAAGCTTCCTAACTCCAAAACGCCGATATTAGTTGTTTCTGTACGTGCTTTCCATTTCATCATTTTTTGTTTCCTCCTTAAATTCAATCAGATTAATTATTATTTACTCTATTTGATTATATTATAATCATATTGATTATAAATGTCAATGGATGTTTTAATTAAAATAATTATTTTTTCTTTTACTTGATTACTTTTATAATCAATGGTATTATATACAAAAAAGGATTGATGTAATATGTCAGCAAGTAAAAGAATTAAACAAATTATGATAGAACATGATATAAACGTTAAAAATCTCACTGAAAAATTAGATTTTGTCAGCAGTCCTCAAGCATTAAGTAATAAATTATATAAAGATAATTTTAGTTTTTCTGACGTCGAGCAAATAGCTAACGCCTTGGACTGTGATGTAAAAATAGTTGACCGTGAAACAGGCAAAGAATTTTAAACTATCCTGTACGTGCTTTCCATTTCATCATAATAAAACCGTCCTTCCCTTTTTGGTCGGCTCGTGTTATAATAAAAAAGCACAAAGCCGACTGATTTCAATATTCAGTTGTCAATGTGCGCGTGTTGAATAGGTTTTATTACAGGGACTTACAAGCATTATGCTCTGCCCTGTGTTGGTGACTAGGTTATGTAGTCAATGTAATCGGTTTCAGTTGCAAACAAGATGTATTTGCCGTCTACATATCCCATGTAACCATATGGTACAATGTAACCTTTTACCATGGTATCACCCCCTATTCAGTTATTTAAGATATTGCAAGGGTTTTTGCTTGGTAGGCTGTTGCCCTTGCTTTATCTTATGCATCAATTGTACACTATCATAGACACATTGTAAATACCGGAATTGTACACAAAGATAGACATATATTTTTGTGCAATATGTACATTATCATAGACATTATATCTATGATATACTTTATAAAAATGTAAATGCAGGAGGTTAAATATGTCTATTCGATATGATAAATTATTTCAAATACTGAAAGAACGTGGACATAGTTCTAATTATTGGTTACGTCAAAACGGCATCCATTCAGCTACCGCAAACAAATTAAAAAAAAATGAACGAATAAACACAGATACCATAAACGCAATCTGTAAATTACTAAACTGTCAACCCGGCGATATCCTAGAATATGTACCAGACGGAACACAAACAGATCACGAATAAGATAGAATAAAAGGCCTACACAAATAAATGCAGGGCTTTCTTTTTTCACAAAGTATGCTATAATAGTTGCGAATAGGTAAAAGTTATTGTATACGGGGACTTACAAGGTTTTCACCTCCGCCCCGTTCCGATTAGTTGTTAGGATTTGCTTCTATGGCTTCTTCTTCTGTTGCGTACAAGATGCCATCCGCTTTTCCTATGTATCCATAATCGGTATACATGGTATCACCCCCTATTCAGTTATTTAAGATAGGCAAGGGAAAGAGTTTGCTAGGCTGTTGCCCTTGCTTTATCTTATGTACTTATTATATCGCCTTTAAAGGCGATAGTCAATATACAATATCGCCAAAAAGCGCGATATGTTTTTGTGTATTTTGTCGCTTTTTATGGCGATATTTTTATGATATACTATACTTGCTATTATTATACTTATTAAATAGGGAGGTTTTCAGCTATGCCAATAAGCTACAACAAGTTATTGAATGTATTTAAAGAAAAAGGTATCACTTCTTATACTATTACAAAAAAAGAAAAGCTAATAGGTCAATCCACATGGAAAAAAATACACGAAAACGGACACATAGACACTAGAACTATTGAAGCACTATGCAAGTACCTGAATTGTCAGCCTGGGGATATAATGGAATATGTATCAGATATACCAGATGGAACAAAAACAGATCACGAACAATCACCGCAATAAAAAAGTCTTGCAGAAATGCAAGACTTTAATCATCAATTTTTACCTTTGCTACTGTTATAATAACTACATCTTTCTGCTTGATAGGCGTTACGGTTCCGGCTTTTTTGCTCCAACCCCGGCATTGCTACCGGACGCTTGCGGCTTAATGGACTGTTTAGAGCCGCCGCAACGGCTTTTAGGCGATTTTTTCATCAAGTGCGTCTATTGTGTCATCGCCCCAAAAAGCTACCTCCCTGTTGCCCCAATCTTTGATTTTTAATCGTTTTGTTTCGCGGAATTTCTTGATTGTTACAAACTTTTCCGTTCTGCTGATAACCTCAACTGTGACATCTCCTACGAACTCTACGTGACCGATTACATATTTTTTACCTACTTCAAATTTTTTCATTTTTTGTTTCCTCCTGTTTGGTTCGTTTGTGCTTGTGTTGCTTAACTTGGTTCTATTATATACTGTACCCAGTATATTGTCTATTGACATTTTTCACAAATGTACCCAGTATATTTTGTACATTTTTATACTGGGTACAACATTGCAATTTTTAGTTTTTTTTGATATGATTAATTATCAACCATTTAAATAAGTGAGGTGATTTTCATATGGCATATAGCAAGGCACAAAAAGAAGCTGTGAAAAAGTATAATGAAAAATCCTATGATGAAATAAAGCTAAGAGTAAAAAAAGGAAATAAGGAAATCATACAAAAACACGCCAAATCAAAAAATGAAACTGTAAACAGAATGTTAAATAGATTATTAGAAAATGAAATACCATCCATGTGTAAAGAAGATTAATTTACTGCTATAGAATGATATAGCAGTATTTTTTTATTTAATATTATATTGTACCCAGTATACAAATTATACAATTTCTAATCTCTTATTTCATGCAAAATGTCAATTGTATTTATACTGTACCCAGTATATAATAATATCAACAAATCAATTAAACACAACAAACCACACAGCAAAGCACCTTGATAATTCAATAGACTTTATACCTTCCATGTGATATAATAATTGACACCAAGACAACGGCACAATCACAAAGGGGTGATAAAATGGCATTAACAAATGAGGATTTATTAGCAATTTCTCAGCTACTTGATGTTAAATTAAAACCAATAAAGAATAATCTAAGAGACATTAATTTAACACTTGAAAATGATGTATTACCAAGATTGCAAAATATCGAATCATGTTACACAACTACCTACAGGCGTTATCAATCAGGTGTGTCACAGATTGAGGCAATGCAGGCAGATATTGACGTTATGAAAAAGGTTATCACAGAGCACAGCGAAAAGCTTCAAAAGATTTCATGACAACTATATAACATATCACTAAAAGGGTGTAAGGTCTATTGAATTATCAAGACTTTGCACTTTTTTTGTACCCTGATAATTTAATAAGGCTTTACACCGAATCACCAAACTATTATAATGAAAGTACCAAGTAAACGGCACTTTAAAAAGGTGGTGAGAATATGACAGGTAAAGAAGTTGTTAACCTTATTCAAAAGCTTGAAGCTGAAGGTATGTCTGCCGAAAAGATTATAGAAATTATAAAATATGTTGAGACGGCAGAACCAAAGATAGAAACCAAATAACTATATAATGAAAAGGTGTAAGGTCTTATTAAGTTATCAGGGCTTTACACCTTTTTTGTACCTTGGAAAGTTAATACTTATTTTTAGGCTTGATATTAATTTCAAGCTGACAGCCTACAGCATTACATAACATTAACAATGTGTCTAAAGTAATATTCTTACTTTTCCCATTTAAAAGGTTGCTTATGGTACTTTTACTTTGTCCAGTTTTTTCTACAATGTCAGTTTGTTTTATATCATTATCTATCATAATGTGTTTGATCAGTTTCATTATATCATCAATATTATTATTATAAACCATATTTACACCTCTGATAATTAGTATTGTTATATATTTACTATAACACATTATATCAAAAATAGTATTGACAAACAACAACTTTTTTTGAAATAAGTATTGACATATCAAAACTAATATGATATTATCAATACAAGTCAAATGACAGGCAAAAAAGTCTAGTCGAATAACTTACATAATAAAGTACTTTGATAATTCAATAAAGGCTTTACACCAAAATCACCAATTGATATAATGGAAGTACCAAGTAAACGGCACTTTAAAAAGGTGGTGAGAATATGGGTATGAGTGATAAACAATATGATGGTTTTCTGCTTGATAATATTGAGGACTGGGATGACATCATAGAATTGCTTGAGGCAAAAGAGTATGATAAAGCTTTAGCGGTAGCGCAAAAGAAAAGGGCAAAAAATCAAAATAAATTAGAATCGCCAAATATAACAGCATAAACCAATTTATAAAAATTAAAGGTGTAAAGTCTTTATTGAATTATCAAGGGCTTTACACCTTTTTTGTACCTTGGAAAGTTAATACTTATTTTTAGGCTTGAAATTGATTTCTAATTCATAGCCAAGACAATCCAGTATTTCAGAGATATCGCAAAAAGCAAGTTTTTTCTTTTTATATATATTCTGGTATGATTGCTGCATTATATTTAATTTTTTGCAGACTTCTGCTATTGGGATTTCAGTTTTGACACTAATGCTTTTTATTTCCTTTTTTATCTCGTGATTGGTTTCTATGCCTTTATAAATCATAAATATTTCCACCTTATTAATAAATTCTATTTACTTATTCTGTATTATATAGGGAAAACTACAAAAAGTAAATAAGTTGAAAAAACTTAAAAATAAGTGTTGACAACTAAGTGAAAAACACTTATAATAACAAACAAGATAAGTGAACGATACTTATAAACTGGGAAGGAGCTACCACATGACTACAATAACCATTTACCAAAATAAACGAAATAGTAACAAATATCTTGAAGTCCACAACGATGGACATTATCACAACTCAGTCAGGCAGTTTCTTAAATGGTCAAACGGCGTGAAATACTTCACAGGTGACAGGCTATTACATAGATGGAGAAGAGAGAGTCTTAACGAGTTATTAGAAGATTATATTATTTTAAATACTTGAAAATCAAACACAGGGTAATCGGTAAGCATTACGGCCGTAGCATCAAAGCAAATTACCCATTAACAGTATATTAAGGCAGTGTCAATAAGATTTCCTTAGTATTTACCTATCAGGCAGAGTCAATAAGACCAGGGGACTGTTAAATACTGGATATGATACCAGTTAATCATAGTACGGATATACACAATAAAATAGCTGAGAAAGTCGGCAAACCTTCCCAGCTATGGAATATAGAGGCGAAAAGCTCTACATTCAAACCCTCGCAAGGTTGAGTGTATCCGATTTTTCTGAATAAGTCAAGTCTTTGAGTTTTTCGCTTAAGATTCCAAAAGATTGTACATTGACAACTAAAGAGATGAATATAATAGAGTATATCAAACTTATTTTTATGCTCTAAATGATAATAGACTTAATGCCCCGATTATGGTATACTATTTACAATCAAGTAAACATTTCCATATCCGGGAGGTGATTATATGCCAAGTAACGGCGAAATCGTAAAAGATGTAGTTGATCAGTTTCAAAAGGTACAAGCTCATATGAAAAACGCCAAGGAAGAAAATGCTTCTAAAACATATGAGGGACTGAAAAATGATTATTTGTCATTAAAAGCGATTTTAACTTCTTTAGGCGTAAACCTGACAGATATAGACAAGATCAAGGAATAAATTAAATAGTAAGCAGATCAGGGCGCAAGTCTATTATATTATATATAGCTTACGTCCTTATTTATTTTAGGAAGTGGGAAGGTATACAATATGATTACTTATTATAAATTACTAGACATGCTTAACCGGAAAGGTATTAGTAAGATGGAATTAAAAAAGGCTATTGGTTGTGGAAGTAATACTTTAGCAGCATTATCTAAAAATGAGTATGTTAACATGAAAACAATTGATAAAATTTGTGATTTCTTAAATTGTCAGCCTGGAGATATTATGGAACACGAAAAAGATAATTCATAAAAATATGAAATAATTCATAAAAATAGGTTGACAAGCTTCCATATACACGCTATACTATAATCAAGTTAAGGGAAGTAAAGGAAAACAAAAGAGAGATTGACCAGCGACCAAACTTTTCAATCTCTCAAGCACCAAAATAAGTTTTCACTTACCATTGATGTATTCTATTATATTCATTTCTTTAGAAAAGTCAATGAAAAATCCCAAAACAAAAATTGTGAACCTTGAAAAGTGAATATTGAAGTGCTAGAAAATGGATAGACTTTGTAGCTCAGTTATGTTATATTAAAATCAGTACAACAACTTATTTCTAATTAATATTGGGAGGTGAGTATATGCCTAGTAACGGTGAAATAATCGAAAGGGCGATAAACGAGTTTCAAAAGGTTCAAGCCCATATGATGATCGCGAGAGGAGAAAATGCAACGAAAACATACGAGAGCCTAAAAAAAGATTATAAATCTATAAAGGCTGTATTAACTTCTTTAGGTGTAAACCTTACGGAAATCGACGAAATCAAGGAATAACTAAATAATAACATTATAAAGGGTACAAAGTCTATTAGGCAGTACCCTTTTTATATAGGAGGGTAAGGACATATGATCACATATTACAAGTTGCTAGACATGCTCAATCGTAGGGGGGATGACAAGGGATCAGTTGCGTATAGCCAAAGGAGATCATTTCATATATTATAGGGATGATATACCAGAAATTATAAATATACAACCCAGAGGAAATAAAGCAAAAGGTTATGAAGTTAAGCAAATACGCCTATTATTTAGACAGTATGGTATATGAGGAGGCTTAAGGATGGCAAAATATTCTATGATTGTTTCATGGTCTGAGGATGATAATTGTTATCTTGTTTCTGTGCCTGATCTTCCCGGATGTATGGCAGATGGAGAAACACCACAAAAAGCGGTAGAAAATGCTCAGGTGATTATTGCAGAATGGATTGAAACGGCACAAATGTTAGGCAGAGAAATTCCGCAACCATCATTTTCTGTTATGCAGGTGTAAATATGGTCGAATATTCTATTTTTATAAAATATGATCCATCTGATCAGATTTTTGTTGCAAGTATCCCTGAATTGCCTGGATGTATGGCACATGGAAAAACAAAAGAACAGGCATTGAAAGAAGTTGAAATTGCAAAGGAGCTATGGAGCGAAACAGCCTTAGAAGATGGGGAAGAGATACCAGAGCCGAATTTATTCTCTATGCCAGTATAATTAAATAATATGATAGTAAAAAAGGATTGGTTTTTCAGTCCTTTTTGTTTTGGGGTATAAAAATTTGATGTGACCGAATTTATGAAAAAATGCCACTTTTGGAATGCCTAAACTCTGAAAAGTGGCTTAAAATAAGGATTTTCTTAATGGGGCCATATTTTGAATTTGGGGCGTTGTATAGAGATGTACAGTGTCTCTTTAATTTTGGTAATAACTATTTAATAAATATTAATTAAATAGTTGACAAATATATAATAACATGCTAGAATAGTAAATGTAAAGGAGATAAAGCGAATGGCAAGACCGAAAAGATTCACAGAAAAGTTAGTTGTCGGCCTAACTCCTGAATTAAAGGATTTTTTGCAAAATGAATCTGAAAAAGAAAATTGTGATATGAATACCATCATAAGAAAAGTATTGACAGATTACATGAAGCAGAAAGAAAAGAAAGACAACTAAAAAGGAAGTAGCTGCACAGCCTGGAAAACTATCAGCTACTTCACAACCGCCAAACGCTGCAAACGTCGGATTAATCCGGCTCACGATTGGACAATCTTATTATAGCAATTCTTTTAAGATTATTCAATCAGAATTTCCTTATAACTCTATAACTGAATAAAAGGTTGCTACACCAGAAACGAGCAGCGCAAGTTATAGAGCGTTAAGGGAATGAAGCGAAATGTTCCGTGAGATCTGCTATTAAATGTTAGTAACATACATTTGCAAAAGTGGTTAGCAGCCGTTTAACAAGCCGTGAGGTTACGCCGGACTGAAAAAGTAGACATTCTAACAGGTTGAAATATCTTTATAAACAGAATAAGCAACTAACTATTTAGAGCTTGCATCTGTCAAAAGTTGCAAGCTTATTTTAATAAAATGTAGAAAGTAAGGATAAAAGAAGATGAAAAAAGAATATGGATTAGACTTTAAAGTTTCTTACAAGTTGGGGAATATGTATCATACGTATTTAATAATCGCACAAAATCAAAAAGAAGCAGAACAAAAAGCATTAAAAAGTATACCAGAAACAAGTAAAACAATTTTACATAATTTTAAGGTTGAAAGATATTATAGGGCATGGAATTGAACCAATAAAACAATTATTGCATGGTTTAGAAGAGAATGGGATTGAATACAGAATAAAGAAATATGGGAATCCACACTATTGTTACCACCCGGCGGGGATGCGCTGGGAGAAAGAAGGAAATTATGAGATACGAGATAACAACAAAAAACTATGATTTAGAAAAGAATAGCTCAAAAAATAGAATTGTCGCTGATACAGATAATCTAGTGGCTTATGGAAGAGAAGATTTAATAGATAAGTTGCGCTTTCTTAAAAGATTCAAAATAAAAGTTATAGCAGTACATAAGGTTAGGATGAAGGACTCAACATATACGGATGTATCTGAGAAATATTTGATAAAACCTGAACTTTCTTATTATGGATACAATGAAGTAAGCAAAAACCATCCGGGGTATAGGGATAGAGATGGAAATTAACTCATGAAACATCAAAGGTCAAAATCGCTAACAGAACGGGGAATATCAAATAAAAATTTCAGAATAGTACATAGGGTAGATGTGGAAATAAAAAGCATCTGCCTTTTATAGTGTCCTGAAATTGGGAAACTGCTTGAAAAAGTATTATAATTTGATATAATTAGAATATCGAAAATTAATTGAAAAGGAAGTGATTATGTTGAATCAAAATGATATAAACTTATTAAAGAATATGATGGAAACTGTAATTGACGAGAGATTGTCAAAAACAGAAGATTTCATATTAGATGAAGTAGGACGGACTCAAACATATTTAGAGAATAAAATAGATCAGGTGCAAAAGAATATTGATGAATTAAATCAGTATTATAGAATTACAAAGTTAGAACATGATAATACAACATTGTTATTAAAAATAATCGATGAATTAACTAAACGTGTGGAAGAGTTAGAAAATAAAATAGCATAATATAAAGGGGTGATACATATTACTATACAACAGAAAATTGATATGGCTTGTGCTTATGCTGGAATTAGTAAGGCAGAACTTGCTAGACGTTTAGGAAGTAATATAAATGCTTTTTCCCAACGCCTTAAAACTGGTAAATTTTCTGATAAAGATTTTGAAGAAATTTCTAAAGCACTAGGAGCCGAATATTATTCATGTTTTAGGTTTCCGGACGGGAAAGAGATATAGACATTTTAGAGCATTCTAAGATGTCTATTTTTTATACTTTTGCAATACAGAAAAAACTGTATAAAATACAGAAAAACCTATTGACATACTACAGGAAATCCTGTACAATAAAGACAGTTAAAGGAACGGCAACATAAAAACCTCTAACAAAAGCACATTGACAATTTAGCTTCCCAGCTATCTAAATCCAATCGGACGGAATAAGGTAGAAAGCGTAAGAGACAACTTCAAAACGTTTGGCGGTCTGGGTAAATTGTAGTTCTGTCCGTCGGTAAAAGTCCGACGCTGAATGAGCAAGAGCGAAACGGAACTTGAAAAAATTGGGGAATTTGGTATAATAAAATTATTAAGAAAAGATCGAAAATCTTAAAGGAGGTTATCTTATGCCAAATAATGAAAAAGAATATGATGGATATTTGTTTGATCAGTTGACTATTTTAGAGCGTTTGGAACGTATTGCAAAGAAAACAAATGATACAGAAGTAATAGAAGAAATTGCTGTGATACGAAAAGAAGTAGAACGAAAATTATACCGTCCAGGAAGTAAAATCGAATAATGGCAGATAAAATTATTAATTCCGTATTTAAAAGTTTTTTGAGACAGCTTATAAGACAGCTGAAAGCATTGCAGAAAGCACATAAAGAAGGAAATAAAGAAGAAGTTGAAAGAATTGTTAATGAACTTTTAAAAGATGCTCAGGATGGTTTGGAAGATGATTAGGGAGGTGATAAAGATTACACCAGTATCAGAAGCGAAGAAAAGAGCTAATAAGAAATGGCAAGATGCCAATTGTAAAAGAGTTCAATTAGTTATTCCCAATGATGAAGCGGAAATAATAGAAAAGTTTTGTTGCGAAAAAAATATTTCAAAAAATGGTTTTTTCCGAGAAGCTGCAAAGGAGAAGATAGAACGTGAAAAATAAAAGCGTTCTATTTTTTTACCCTAAAATTACAACTACACACTTGTATATATTGCACAAATATACAACTACACATTTGTAAAAAATGTCAATAGACTTATACAGGTGTGTAGTTGTATAATAAAGGCAGTTAAAGGAAAGCAATAAACGGAGGTAATAAAAAATGTGGTGGATTATTAATGCAGATCATGAAATAGTTTTTAACGTTGAAAGCGTGGAGGAAGCCAAAGAAATAATTGAAGATGATAGTTGGTATATAGATTATGTATGGATCGACAAGGAAAAATTTAGAATATAAATATCAACCGCCCAGCAGGAGCAAGCAACACACACGGGATTCGATTTCCCGTTTGGGCATTTGCACATTGACAACTTTATATAGTGAGGAATCGCATATCACGCTTTTTCGGGTAGATAACAGAGTTTAGGTACTCAACCCCATTAAGTGAAAAAATAGCAAGTGAGTTAAGCGAATAAAGCGTATACTTGCCGGATATGAACGCTTGTTATAATGCAGCCTGAAAGCCTGATCAACTTTCAGATGGTCACAAGCCCACAATGCAGAGTGTAACAAGAAAATAAAGAGAAGTAATATATAGATAATTTTAAGAAAGGTAAGGTCAACCATGAAAATATTAGATAGGTGTAAATGGGTAGTAGCGTCTAAAATTGACGGAAAAAATTATGATGATAAAAAATCAAAAATTAGCATTACGGCGGTATTTGACTATCCACATTTAGCAGAGGATTTCATTAAAAAGTGTCTACCAGAAGAAACTAGAGGACGCTTCTTTATCATTGATTTTGATAAATTGAAAGTGTGTGAAGATTATGACAAGATTCAGCGTGTAAATGAGTTATATGCAACAGTTTTGTAAAAAAGTAATCTGATGGAAAATTCAATAAAAACATAGAAAGGATAAGGTGAAAGTATGTCAACATATTACGAATATCAGGATGTAAAGGTTATGATAGCTCATAAATTAATGAGTATGGAAGGCTGGAAAGTATACGGATATCATGCAGATGAAAGCGACAGCATGACTGATTATTATAGTCCTGCATATTGGGGCGGAGTAGCAGAGAAAAATGGATACATTCTTTGCGTCAATGTTTATGGTTCAGCAGAACCACAGGAAATCAGACAATATAACTATTCTGGTTTTACCTATGACCACAGTATAGCAGAAAAGATTAAAAAGTTGGAAGCAATGACTATTGAACGTGGAGCATCAGAGGCGGAGGCAGCCAGTGCCAAAATGATGATTGAACGTTTACAAAAAAAGGCAGAAGAAGCAACGGAAAACGCAAATAAATATATTGTTGTCGGTACAATCCCCGGACATATGGCACATCCGCCTAAAATGAATTGGCATATTGAAAAAGATGGTGTCATTATAGCGAAGGGGAATGGAATTTTAAAATATTCCCATATCTATAATTATTATACCTATGATAGATATATGGAAGATTACCAGGAATTTAAAAAATTTGGCGCAGATGAATGGGAGAAGAAAGAAGCGAAATATATTTTTGATCATACTATGCGGTGTGATACGGAAGAAGAAGCTATAAGGAGCGCAAAATATAATCGTGAAAAAATGGAGAAAGATTCCAAACTTATAGAATCATTTGAAAGTTTCATAAACAAGATCGATACTACCTGTGGCGGTTTGCTTGGTGAAGGTGACGGATATATTTATGAAAAAATCACTGTTACAAAGTATAAGAAGGAACTGAAGCCAGTTGAAACTGCTAACGGAGAAATTAAAGAAGGTCAGCTTTTTATTTTGAAGTCTAGCTTTAATCATGGGTGCAGGAAGGGGCTTGTATATCGTATTCATGAAACAGAGTATAAAGGTCAAAAATTATACCATGCTTATAAGCTTAATAGAAAACTTACCAAGGAATGTATAGGAAACTCAAGCAAGAATAACTATTGGCATATTGGCTCAGGTATGCATGACAATCTTACAAGATGGATAGAAAAAGGTTCTATAGCATGGTGTGAGCTTCAAGAAGTAAAAACGCCTTATGAAGTTGAAAAAGTTGTTAAACGGAAAGTTAAATCAGAAAAGAAAGTGGAGAAAAAACAAGCAACTACCAAGGCTATAGAAGAAACGACAGAAAAATTTGACATAAATAATTATACTTATAAGATTACGGAAGATATAGACACACGTAACGGCGAAAAAATCTATCTTGTTAAAGTTGTGGAAAAGCTAAACCATGATGAATATTTACAAGTAAATAAGTATATGAAGTCCATAGGCGCTTACTGGTCAAAATTTAAGAGGGCATTTTTGTTTAAAGAAGACCCAACAGAGAAGTTGAATGTTGAAATGGATTCTGAGTCCAAGAAGGAAGAAAAGCAGAAGCAAGAATCTGACAGAAATATAGAAGAGCAGGAAAAAGAAACAATTAATTATGTAATAACAGAAGATACTCATACAAAGACCGGTTCTAAAATCTGGATTGTAAAACCTGAGAAAGAATTAAATAAATCAGATTTTACAGAAGTCAAGCGGAAGTTTGCGACAATGAAGGGGTATTATAGCAGCTTCAAACGTGGATTTATTTTTAAATATAATCCAGAAGAAGTATTACAGACAGGATAGGCGGTTGAAATATACCGCCTTTTAAATTTGAGAAAGTGAGGAAAATAAATTATGTTCATAGATATTAAAGAATTTTATCCGACTCCTGCGCATCTTATCAATAAGATGCTTTCAGGATTGGAATTTGATATGGTAAAAACTATCTTGGAACCATCGGCAGGAAAGGGTGATATTGTGGAAGCTTTAAAGCAAAAAGAAGGAAGCTCAACGCGATATTATACAAAACTATCTTTTGATATTGATTGTATAGAAGCTGATCAAAATTTGCGCCACATTCTTAAAGGAAAGAAATTTCGTGTTGTACATAATGATTTTTTGACCTATGACACAATGAAAGAGTACGATTTAATAATTATGAATCCACCTTTTTCTAATGGCTGTAAACATCTTTTAAAGGCTCTGGAAATGCAAAAGAGAAACGGAGGCGCGGTTGTGTGTCTCCTAAATGCGGAAACTTTAAAAAATCCATGTAGTAATGAAAGATTGGATTTACAGAGGAAGCTTACAGAATATGGTGCTAAAATAGAATTTATACAAGATGCATTTCTTGATGCAGAGCGAAAAACGGCGGTTGAAATTGCACTTGTAAAGGTTCAGCTTCCAGAGGTACATAGAGAATCATTTATTCTGGATGGATTAAGAAAAGCACAAGAGAGAAAAGAATTTGAGGAAAGAGAAGAGACGCAACTAATTAATAGTGACTTTTTTAAGGCTATAGTGAATCAATATCAATTAGAAGTAAATGCAGGAATTAAACTCATAAAAGAATATTATGCAATGAGACCATTTATCTTGACTGAGTTTGGAAAGGATGAAAAAACAAACGAAACAATACAGAAAGGTGGTTGCATTCTTTCGCTAGATATAAGTAAAAATAAGAATCATTATAGTAATAAGTTGTCTGTTAATGAATATATAAGAGAAGTACGTGGAAAATATTGGAGCGCACTTTTTGAGAATAAAAAATTTATTGGACAACTTACAGGGAATTTAAGGCATGATTATTATAATAAAGTTGAAGAATTAAAAGATTATGATTTTTCACTTTATAATATCTATGAATTGAAAATAGAAATGCAAAAGAAAGTTGTTAAAGGGATTGAAAATACAATAATTGAACTTTTTGATGAATTAAGTAATAAACATCATTGGTACAATGAAATGTCAAAAAATATTCGTTATTATAATGGATGGAAAACTAATAAAGCATGGATTATTAATAAGAAAGTAATAATACCTTTAAATGGTTTTGATGATTGGTATGTATCAAAATTTTATCCGACAAATTATAAGGTTGTGGAAAAACTTCAGGATATTGAGAAGTGTTTCAATTATCTTGATGGCGGTTTGACCGAGGCTGTTGACTTGGAAGAGGCTTTGAAGTTTGCGGAAGAATATGGAGAAACAAAGGATATCCAGTTAAAGTATTTTGCGGTTACTTTTTATAAAAAAGGAACTTGTCATATTACTTTTAACAATGAAGAACTTCTAAAGAAATTTAATATATTTGGTAGCCAACACAAAGGATGGCTACCACCTTCATATTGTAAAAAATCATATAAAGATATGACAACGGAAGAAAAAGTCGTGGTTAACGAATTTGAAGGAGAGAAGGAATATAATAAGGTACTTTCTAATACAGAATATTATTTGTTTAATGGAAATAATCTGAATCTCTTGGAAGAAAAAACGGCATAAAATACTATGAGCAATTGAAAGGAATGAATTGAGATATGAGAAAGATTTTAATGATTGGACTTATTTGTATAATGCTTGTTGGTTCCTATTTGCTGGGAACCACACAGGCAAAAACGAAGATTATAGAAATTGTTCCGAATGGATATATTGATTCTAATTCTGAGGTTTTCCAGGAAAATTATGTAGATATGAGAGAAGTAGAATATTTTGAGGTTAAGGATGGATTGCAATTATACATGAAAGATGGGTCTGGCTACTATTGGAATTAGAAACTATTTTACAACACAGTTAAAGCGGCTATGGAGAAAATAAACCTATAGCCGTTTTATAATGTTTGTAGAACAGTAGAAACAGGTGATAATAATGAGAATATCAAAGAAACGGAAAAATAAGCTTTTAAGTGGCCTAAAAGTTTTAAATAGTACAGTAGGTGTAAATTTGGAAGATATATCCAAAGCAGAAACAGAAGTTATAAATAATCTGCCGAAAATGGGTGTTAATCTTGAATATTCAGATTACACAAATAGATGTTATTTTGCTGATAGAGTCGGAAATGAAATTGATTTGGAGGGTATGAAATGAATAAGATAGTTGCTGAATATGATTATTACACTTTAGAGCAGGCAAGGAAGGTACTTGAAGAAGAAAGAAAAACAAAAAGAAGAGAAAATATAGATGCTTACATGTCTGTAGCTGCTATGTTTGTTATCCCGTTTTTATTTATACTACACTGGATTATATTTGGGTATTAAGGAGGAATGAAAATGATTACACGTATATTTTGTAGTTGGAAAGAATTTGATGAATATCAATTAGATGAAAAATATGATCTTATAGATTTTGGAGAAGATGAAAAACGTTCAGGATATAAGTGGTTACGTGATGTAGAAAATAATGTAAGTGTATATGTAAGATAAATCGTGTACTTTATTGCTGTGTTTAGAAAAATAAATATATATAAAGGTATATTTACTATAGTAAATGCGTATGATATAATTAAGCGGTAGAAAGGATGTGATGAAAATTGAAGATTTCTTATAATAAACTGTTTGATATATTGGAAGAAAGGAATATTACTAAAACGGAGTTAAGAGAAAACATAAAAATTTCTACTGCTACCCTTGCGAAATTATCGAAAAATGAATTAATAGCTATGAAGGTGATTGAGGATATTTGTAATTTTCTAAACTGCCAGCCGGGAGACATTATGGAGATGGAAAAGGAAATTGATAAAACTACATTATTGTACCGATTGCAGGAAGAGAAACAAATTAGATTAAAGGGAGGAATTTATCACCAGACACAAGTGAAGCTTGCATATAATTCTAATCATATGGAAGGAAGTAAACTTACAGAGGATCAGACAAGATATATTTATGAAACGAATACTATTGGATTAGAGAAAGAACCTGCAAATATAGACGATATTATAGAAACCGTAAATCATTTCCAATGCTTTGATTATATTTTAGACTGCGCAGAAGATGTGTTATCGGAAAATATAATAAAAAAAATTCATCAAATATTGAAATCTAATACATCAGATAGCCGTTTGGAATGGTTTAATGTTGGTGGCTATAAACAACGCTCTAATATGGTAGGTGATTCAAAAACTACTCCACCAAGTAGAGTTAAAAAGGAATTGCAACGGTTACTATTTGAATATCAACAGAAGGAAACTGTTACTTTTGAGGATATTGTAGAATTTCATTATCATTTTGAAAAAATACATCCGTTTCAAGATGGCAATGGAAGGGTAGGACGTTTGATAATATTTAAAGAATGTTTGAAACATAATATAATTCCATTTATTGTTGATGAACGGCATAAACTTTATTATTACAGAGGATTAAAAGAGTTTGAGAATGAGCGTGGATATTTGATAGATACTTGTTTATCTGCTCAGGATATGTATATTGAATTATTGGAATACTTTACAGAAGAATAAAAAATTTATAACCAGTTATAAGGCATTGGCGAAAATATTCGTTAGTGCCTTTTATAGTTCTATAAACGCATAACAAATGGAGAAATAGAAAATAGAAAGGATGGTTTGTAATATGTATGGATTAAATGGAAGAAGTGAAGAAAAGGAAATGCGGGAAAGATACAATGCAATGGTAAATGTTCTTTCAGACATTTTTAATTGTGGAAGATGGGATATTGAGGACTTGTTTGACTCAGAAAACAATATTGAGATTGGAGAAATTACTAAAAGATGGGTAGAAGAAAGTGGAAATTTACCAGATAGAAACACTATTTATTATGAGGCTATGTTGGATTTTGCAAGTAGACATGAGTTAGAAATGGGTACTGATGTAAATATATATACAAATGCTTGTCTTGATACTCATATCTATGCAAGAGAAGGTTTAGACGAAGAAATTATAGAAGAAATGAAAAATTTGTTTAACATGAATGTTGAAACACTTAACTATTAAAATATAGATGAAAAAATGGTTTTAAGTAGAAAAAGAAAGGATGGCATAAATTATGGCAAAATATAAAATGACAATTAATACAGACAGTTATAAATGTGGGAGGTGTAGTAAAAAGAATTGGGAGCCGGGAACAAGAAACGATTATATGATTGCGATAAACGGAATCACAAGAATGCTTTATAATATGCGTGAAGTAATGTGGCAGCTCGAATTGTTTCATGGAAATTCGTTTTTAATATCTGAATATGATGAAAACAACAGAGAGGAAAATTATCATTTATCAGACAGATATGTGAAATTCTTACAGAAGAATACTATTAAATATTATGATAGATTGTGTGGATTTAAAAGAACACAATATTTATCAGGATATGGCTGGATGCAGGGGTATTTCAATATTGGAGAAGTAATGGAAAAATTAAAGGCAGAGGGGATCGTTAGAGTGCCTTTTAAATGGTTATATGACATCAGACAGTATGATAAGGCTATGGATGGATGTTATATGGAAATTGTGAAAGTATCTTAAAATCAGGAGTTCATCTATAAAAAGGAGGTTGTTGATATGATTATTGAATTTAGAGATGATTACGAAACGAAAGTATATTTGATAGGTGAAAATACAGAGCAAAAAGGTTTTCAGAGAATAGATTTATCACAAGGTATGAAAGAATATGGAGAGGGAAATAAAAGTTTTTTCTTTGAAGCTGCTGGAAGATATGATTCTTTTATACTAGATATTATCCATGCAAATAATATTAAAGAGGCACAAAAAATGGTTAGTAGGAATTATAAAAGTAGATTTGAAAGAAAAACAATTGTTCCTTTGCCTATAAAGGAAATAATTGATGAAAGATATATAAGGAAATGAAACTCGTATTTTAACGGAAAATAGAACAGATGGAGGAAAGAAAAATGCTAAAATTTACAATGAACGCAAAAGAATTAAAGACAATGATTGATAAAGGAGTAACAGCTATAAATAGAAGAGCAAGCCTTCCAGCATTGACAAAATTATATTTTCAGGTGGAAGCTGATGGAACGATTAAGACACTTGGAACAGATTTAGAACATTATGTAGAAATCAGAAGTAATAATACATGGAATACAAGTCCAGGTGTATTAGGAATTGATGTAGAAGATTTAAAGATTATTACAAAGATGAATGGTGATGTTACACTTGATGATATTAGCACAGAAATGGAACATAAATTAAATGTGATATGTGGTAATAAGTGCGTGACAATTCCTAAGTATGAGAATATAGATACATTTCTTCCATCAATGGACGATACAGAAGAATGTATATTAGCTGTTAAAGAATCAAGGTTATTGGAAACTATTGTTAATTTAGCAGTTTATACAAGTGATACAGAGAGTAATAAAATAATGCAAACATTTAATTTTAATACTTCAAATAAGCGTGTAGAAGCATTAGAAGGACACATGATTGGAATGAGAACTTTAGCAGATCAGGATATTCAAAAAGAAAATGACAGTTTAATGTTGCATAATAAATGTGCTCCTGTTTTTAAAAAGATATTGGATAAAAAATCATCGGAAAAAGTTAATTTATCCCAAGATAAGAAGTATGTGAAAGTTACTGGAAATAATTTTACATATATTGTTAGAAGAGTAGAAGGTCATTATTTCGATGTGGAAAAAATGTTGACAAAAGATTCAG
This sequence comes from Lachnospiraceae bacterium, assembly GCA_910574185.1. Lineage (GTDB taxonomy): Bacteria > Bacillota > Clostridia > Lachnospirales > Lachnospiraceae > Claveliimonas. The sequence goes on along the minus strand of CAJSZQ010000001.1, from coordinate 141,663 downwards.
ATTATTCTTTTATTACAAATAGAGATAGTTTGCTTTCGGTTATGAAATATAATTGCGATCTGCTAAAGGGAGATAAAAATCCAGTAGTGTTACATAGCGAAAATGGAAAGTTATATGCTTATTTAAAAACATTTAGGTATGAAACGTTGGACACTGTAGAAACTAAAGATAATAATATGGATGGAAATTTGTATATCGGATTTAACCCGAATTATTTGGTGAACGTATTCAGTATAATTGATACAGACAGCCCATTATGTGAAGGGAAAAATAATAAATCTCCATTATTCATATATGGAAATGAGTATAGTTTTTTGGTTTTGCCAGTTAATATTAATAATGAAATAGAAGAAGAAATGAAACAGAATTTAAGTATAAGAATAGGTAAAAGAAAGTAGCATAATAGCTGTTTTGCCAATAAATTTCGCATTTAATTTGGAGAAGTAAAAGGCGTAATAAGTAGTAAAAAATGAAAAGGAGAATTGAGTTATGAAAATTACAAATGAACAGAAGGAACTTTTAACAACGATTATGGAAAATAAAGAAAATTTAGAAGAATTACTTAGAATTGCTTCTATGAAGAAAAAACAAGTAAAAGATTTACAGATGAAGGAAAGTATTTCTGTTGCTGATATTAGTTGGAGCAAATTTGCAGAAGATAGCGAAGGAAATGCTTATATGTTAGCTGATGAAAATATCTATGATATGGAATTTGGAGACAATAATGATTGGCGAGAAAGTCCCATAAAAAAGAGACTGAATGAGAAATTGTATCAGAAAGTTGTTGCTGAGTTAGGGACAAATGCACTACTAACAATTCAGAGTGATTTATTTAGTCATGATGGATTAAGAGATTATGGAATCTGCGAAGATAAAATATCATTGCTTACATATGATATGTATCGGAATAACGGTAGTGTAAAATAGTTTGTGTCTTTGGTAAAAAATGGCTCCTTTTTGGTAAGAATTAAGATATGGCAATTCTTATTGAAAAGGAGTATTTTTATGGCAGTTGCAAAGGAGCAAATTCGACAAATTATTTCACAAAATAACATTAGCAGCGTGACAGATGTTTATTCTCTTCTCAAAGAAAGCTTTAAAGACATCCTCCAGGAGCTTATGGAGGCAGAACTGGATGCTACTCTGGGATATGAGAAAAATCAAAAAGGCGATTTACTGACAGACAATAAAAGAAATGGCCACTCTTCCAAGACTCTTAAAAGTCAGTATGGTGAGTTCCAAATTGATGTTCCCAGAGATAGAAATGGTGAATATGAACCAAAACTCATTTCCAGGTATCAGAGGGATGTTTCTGGAATTGAAGAAAAGATCATCTCACTTTATGCGCGTGGGATGAGTACACGGGATATCCACGACCAGATTAACGATCTGTATGGAATTGAAGTATCTGCGGAAATGGTGAGCAAAATCACAGATAAGATCCTACCCCAGGTAAAAGAGTGGCAATCCCGCCCTTTGAATCCCATTTATCCTTTTGTGTTCATGGATTGTATCCACTATAAAGTGCGGGAAGACGGCCGGATACTGAACCGTGCTGCCTATGTGGTATTAGGCGTTACTGTCGAAGGGTATAAGGACATTCTGAGCATCACGGTAGGCGCAAATGAAACCAGCAAGTTCTGGCTTGGCATGTTAAACGATCTGAAAAACCGGGGAGTCAGGGACGTACTGTTTTCCTGTGTAGATGGACTGCCGGGCTTTAAAGAAGCGATACAGGCAGTATATCCGCAGGCAGAAATACAGAGATGTGTGATCCATATGCTGAGGAATTCTTTTAAGTATATCAACTATAATGATTTGAAGAAGTTTTCTACAGATTTCAAAGCTGTCTACAACGCGCCGACGGAATCAGCGGCACTGACAGAATTGGATATCATCAAAGAAAAATGGGGAAAAAAATATCCTTATGCCATTAGTAACTGGGAAAACAACTGGGAAGATGTAAGTTCATTTTTTCAATTTTCCGATGAAATCAGGCGCATCATGTACACGACAAATATTATAGAGGGTGTAAACCGCCAGTATCGGAAAGTTACCAAGACAAAAAGTGTATTCCCAAGTGATACATCCTTGGAAAAGATGCTATATCTGGCCAGCGAGAATGTAGTGAAAAAATGGACGCAGAGATATCGGAACTGGGATCAGGTATTGAACCAATTGATTGTTTTGTATAGCGAAAGAATCACGAAATACCTGTAAAGTAAAAGGCGGGATGGCAATTATCCAAACAAACCATCCCACCCATATTCCATCGGCATCTGTATTATTGCCAAAAAACTTAGGTCTTATTCCGGAGGCCGGGTGTGGGCAGAGCCCACGAAAAAGCAATAAATACAGAGCCTTAATAAGCATGCAAAAAATTAGAAATAACTGTATAACCCTCCTGAATATGGGTATACTATAGATACAAAGAAATCTTCGACAGCAAGTCGACAGCACAAAAAGTGTAAAATCGACAAAGATTTTTTACATATCTTATTCTTATCAGGAAGTCTTAAATTCCATAGACACAAGATTTTTTACAGCCTCGAATAACCGAGAAAATATCAAAGGTATAGATTCTTGGTATTGGCTTGCAACACCGGATAGTACTCCATCCGGTTATGGGGCTTCCTATGTCCGGTATGTCAGCACTGGTGGTTGCGTGGTCTACCTTGGTTGCTACTGGTTCGGCAGGGGTGTTCGCCCGTTTTTTATCTTAAAATCTAATATCTTTGTATCTTGCAAAGACTAACGGATAGACGATGGACAGGCAGGGGCGTAAGCCCTTGCCGTACGTCTGCATGTAACTGGAGGAGTGGAATACTTAATCTTGTAATTAATTTAAGGAGAGAATTATGGCGGCAATAATTGGAGGAGTTATAATATATTTAATTGGATGTGTGTTAGAGAATATAGGAAAAAAGTAAGGTCACTGGATGATTGTCTAGTGGCTTTTATAATGTATAAATGCTATAATGGAGAAAAGAAAATGAATGAAAATAAAAGTTGTGTAATAAATAAATTTAGATGTTACGGAAAAATTATGGTTGTGGTTAGATTAAAGAATGCGACTCATGTGATGTCATTAAGCGAATGGAAATGGATTAAAAGATGTTATCAGGAACGTGTTAATTATAGAAAAAGAAGATGCGAAATAGCTTAATGTATATGATGAAGAGGAGAAGAAAAATGAAGACGTATGAAAGAAAAAGTTTTCCAAGAAATGTAAGCGACTTGAAGACAATGTACGAAAAAGGTAATTTATCATTCGATAATGCGGTTCAAAAGTTTTTTGTGTGGAAAATACGGTCAAAGATTATTGTATGAGTATGTTAATAGATAGCATGATGAGAGGGTTTCCGATCCCTGCTATGTATTGCAATTGTATATTTGTAGATATAAAGAGTAAGATGTATGATTTTCTTGATGGAAAGCAAAGAACTTTAATAATAGTAAAATTTTTGAGTGATGAATTTTCATTGATAAATATTCCAACTTTTGAGGAAGAAGATGGAAATGAAATAGATTATTCACAACTTACAGAAGAATATCAAGATAGAATCAGAACATATAGTCTTATTGTTTATTATTATGAAAAGAAGGATTATCCCTATCAATATGGAGTAGGTGTAGAAAAAGTACGATAGAATGATTGTTTTATTGGGAGGAAAATATTAATGGCAGAATGGAAATATAAACTTGAATATCAGGGAAAATTACTGAGAAAATACATTAATAAGGAACAGACTATGGAGAATATTGTTGCGATATACAATCAAATGATGTTTTGTCTAAAAAAATGGAAAGCAGTGCTTAAAAAAGAAGACAAAGAAGATTGGGAATATGATATTGAAACAATGATAGATGATCTACAATGTGCTATTCCTGATTTGGCGGATGAGGAATTATGTTATGAGGACGAAGAAGAGAATCTTAATTATTATCTAAGAGATTTTTATGACATGTGTGATTCCGCAAGAGTTTGGGTTGGAGTTTAAAGGTTGTTGTGGAAGAAGCTATTAGAAATATAATTGGACAAAACAATAGATTTATGATTAGAATGGGAAATTAACAATGGATAAGCAAGTGGAATATGAGGCATTAAGAGAGGAAATTTTATTTTCTATGCAAATGGTTAAAAATTATAGATCTTTATTATATACCATTGTCATTGCAACACTGGCATATGCGTTTGATAAAGACGTGGCGATCTTGTTTTTGATTCCTTTTTGTGCAATAATTCCATTATATCTTCTTGCTATGCACCAAGTTGATTCAACAATGAGAATTGGAGCATATATCTACGTTTTTTTAGAACCAGGAACAGATTGTAAATGGGAAACAAGGTTAATTGAATATGATAAATTGCATAGAAATCAATATAGTACTAAAAAAACAGCTATAGATCCTTATTGGTGTGTAAGCTTTTGCTGTTTAATATTATCAGTTTTAAAATTAAATTTTTATAATATAGGAATTGATTTTTATATTACAATTATGGCTCAAATATTCATTTTAATTGTGTGTATTTATATTTTTCTTAAGAAGAGACCTGATTATCTAAGGTTGAAGGAAAAATATATAGAAGAATGGAAAGAAATTCAAGGGATGGAAAAGAAAGGGAACAAAGTCTAAGGAGAACGGGCGGAATTAATTGATGGTCAGATCTATTATATTGCACCGCCAAGCTGGACGCATCAAAAGATAAGTGGCAAATTGTATCAGACAATTGCAAATTATATTGATAGCAAAAAAGGAGTATGTCAGGTAATAGCGGCGCCATTTGCGGTGTTTTTGAATGAGGATGATATAAATTATGTGGAACCTGACATTTCGGTTATTTGCGATAAATCAAAATTAGATGAAAAAGGTTGTCATGGTGCGCCTGATTGGATTATTGAGATTGTGTCTCTAAGCAGTAAGCCAAGAGATTATATGACAAAATTGTTTAAATATCGTATGGCTGGTGTAAGGGAATATTGGATTGTTGATCCTGGGAAACAGATGACGACGGTATATGGATTTGAAAAAGATATGGTAGAGTAGTATTCTTTTGGTGAAGATGTACCTGCAGGAATATATGAAGATTTTTTTATTAAAGTAGAATAATCATCAAAAAGTAAATAATGTAATTATAAAAGCATTTGGAAACTAAAAATCCAGATGCTTTTTTAATACTCACAATATGTTTTAACCTGCCGAATGCACGTCCAAAGTCGTGAGGAAGAAGAGGGATGGAAACAAAAATTAAAAAGGAGAAGTAGATTATGAAATTATTGAATGACAACACAGGAAGGAAGAAAACGGAAGCATGTGGGATGACAAAGGATCAGATGATTGAAGCAATGAGAAAAATTAATGCTAAGTATAATGACAATCTTGAAGAACGTAAGAATGCTTTAAAAATTCTTATGGGTGGGATTCCAGTAGGAAATAAAGTATTTGTTATTGTTCCTGTGGAAGATTTACACATTGATGATTCCTATCAGCGGCCTGTTCATAATCATGTAAAAACAATCGCTCAGGAGTGGGATGATATGAAATGTGATCCGTTGAAGATTAATTATAGGAAGGACGGAAAACTTTATGTATGGGATGGTCAGCATAGACTTGTGGCATTAAAAATGATGGGTGTGGATTATGTGTTATGCGTGATAACTGTAGGATTAACGCAGGAGCAGGAAGCTGCTTTATTTGGGTGTCAGGGGAATGGAATTAAAAAACCCGATCCGTATGATATCTTCAAGGCTAATGTGTGTTCTGGTGAGGCTATTGATACTGCTATTAAAGATATGTGCGATAAATATGATTTGATAGTCAATCGGAATAATAAGAAAGCAGGGAATTTATCTTGTCTTACACTTGCAAGAGATATTTTTAAGCGTGGTGAGAAAGATAGGGAATATTTTGAGTGGGTTCTGGAATTGTTACATAAAGCAAGATGGAATGAATTTCCTCAGTCTCATTGTCATAGGGTGATTAATTCTTTATACGAGATTAGAAAAGCTTCTGATGAAGAAAATGAGTTTATACAGCGGAAATTAATTGCTTATTTAAAGAAAACAAACCCGGATGAATTACTGATCAAAGCTACTATTGCATATCCACAATTTAAAGATGAGAGTAAGAAGTTGAAACTGTTCTTGTTGGATATTGTTAATGGAGATGACGATCCAGTAACGAAAATTTTTAATGGGAAAGATAGAGCTATAGCATAATACATACGCATAATTGGATATAGATTATTTCGTGCTGTATATGCATGAAATCGTGTTCTATACTTCGACACGAAAAAGAGAAGTAGTTTATATCAGATGATTGGAGGAAAGTATTATGGCTTGGTATGCAGAATTGAAGCGTAGAAAGTGGGACTGTATTATTGGCATTGATATGATACGTCTTTATAGGCAGAAACTATATGATGATTGGTATAATTCTCTGACAAACGAGCAAAAACAGCGGTTAGAGGAATACAGAAAAGAAAAGGCAGAGAAAAGAAAGCGTGACGGTGAAATAGCACTTGCAAGACTTGGAATGATGTTTAATGCCATGAATGAGGTTACTCATGGTGGAATGTATGACTACATAGAAACCGCAAGGCTTGTCAATAAAATCAGTTTGCACCCGTCAAAATTTTGGTAAATATAGACTTGAAAATGTCGTTTTAACTGTGCTCGGAGGTGCGTTTATGGATTATAAAACCAGCTATATTGGTGATGACAATATAAATAATGTTCATCATATTGGAGTGGATTACTATGGAAATTATTACAGTGTAGTTTTTGGAAGATATGTAAATGGTGGATTTTGTAGCATTCCTAATTTTGGAGTTGGATGCGAACTGAGTAATTTTTCAGACACATTTTGGAATACAGAATCATTGGGTAGAGTATTAAAGAGTAAACAAGCTGCAAAAGCTATTGCAAAAGCAATTGCAGAGTTTGTAGAGACGGAGGAATAAGTAATGGGAAATAAAACAAAGCAGACAGGAAAAACAGAAGTGTATCCATTTTGGTATATGGAAGATATTAAGAATATGATGGATTATTTTAAAATGAAGAGGATGTGGCACTGGTATTTAGTATTCAATTTTGGATTACTGCTTGGAAGGCGTGTTGGTGACACATTATCTTTTAAATGGTCAGATTTCTTTTATGAGAACGGAAGAATGAAAGATGAGTTTGAAATCAAGGAGCAGAAAACGGGAAAGGTCACACGTCTCTATGTGTGTGGAGCTTGCAAGAAAGCCCTACAGCTATATATTGATAAGACTGGCATTAATCCAATGGGGAACTATAATGATTTCATCATAACCACAGCACAAAAGTCACAATTGCTAGAAAATGAAGAGGAATACTCTGAGGAAGACTGGAATGAATTATTTTGGAAAGCTACACAAAGCCAGGCAGCAGCTTATCGGAAACAATTTAAGATAGCTGCAGATGCTTGTGAAATTAAATATCCTGTGAGTACTCATAGTACAAGAAAAAGTTTTGGTTACTGGTCAGTAAAACTTCATCCATATGATGTAACAACTGTAGATAAATTACAAGGGATATTTTCTCATTCGGATCGTAATACAACGCTTCACTATATTGGTATTTCACGAGAAGATGAAAGGAAACTATATTGTGATATGGGAAATTTTGTTACTGATGTTTCTAATGGGAAAAAACCTATAATTAAAAATAGTCCAGTAGTTCCGTTAAAAGCCGAAGATTTCAGAGAAATACTTAGTAAATGTTGGGATATGGCGCAAAATAGTGCAGATAAGTTTGAAGGAATCAATAGACTTATTGGAATGGCAGAAAGTTGTATGATATAATTAAGGAGAAGATTTGATATGTTAAGAGCAGTAGAATTTAAAGATAAGAGATTTATGGTAAAGTATAATAATAATTTGTTTAGTCCTATTACCAAGAATGCAATTATATTATGTCATAATTATAAGTTGATGGATTCACTTTCTAAAGAAATAATAGATACAGTTAATGGACTGGCAGAGTATAATGACTATGATTGTGATGATGAGGATGTCGGAAGTGCAAAATTGATTTTGTCTTTTGGTTTGCAAAGAATTATTGATATTAATGGACAGAGAATTACGCTGGCTTTAGAACCAGAAATTATATATAAAGCAAGTGATATTAATGATATTTGGTTTTTTGATTATAGGGGTACTGATGATATTGAAACATTGCCATCATATGAAGAATTTATTTATCCCATGATTATATTTAAAGACAGCCATGCTGTCTGGAATGATGGTAAGGATGAAGTTTATAAGATGGTTTGTGATGGAAGATATGGAACATATGATGGGAAATGGGTGGATTTACATGGAGAGCACTGGGATGAAGAAGCTCATAACTGTGTAACTGATAATAATATGCACTTAAATGATTTTATCGGAGGTAGATGATTTGCAAGTATACTTGACAGATAAAGAATTGTTGGCTTTAGTTCATTCTGCTGAGGAATAGTGTTCAATAATGAGGGATGGAGATGAAGAATCGTGCAACGCTACACAAGAAAGATTAGATAATGGACTTGGATCGGCGTTATATAAATTATACAAGGGCAGAAACGGACAAAGAGCTTATAAAGAATATGCTAAAAAGAAGATGAATACTTGAATTTATGGAAGGATCAAAATGGGGAAATTAGATAAATTAAGCGTATTTATTAGTCTTGTGCTGAGGCATAAACCAGACGCAGCAGGAATTACTTTGGATGAGCATGGATGGGCAAATGTTCAAGAACTTCTTGATGGTATAAATAACACCAAGCGTAAGATAGATATTGGATCATTAGAAGAAATTGTTAGAACGGATAATAAACAGAGATATAGTTTTAATGAAGACAAGACGCTAATTCGGGCAAATCAGGGACATAGTATTCCTGTAGATGTAGAATTGAAAGAGGAGATGCCATCAGAGTTTTTATATCATGGAACTGCGGATCGATTTATAAAATCTATTATGGAAGAAGGCTTGAAGCCAATGAGCCGCTTATATGTACATCTTTCAAAGGACATTGAAACTGCGAATAAAGTTGGAAAACGGCATGGAAAACCAGCAATACTAAAAGTACATAGTGGACAGATGTACCGAGAAGGAATTGAGTTTTTCCTTTCTGAAAATGGTGTATGGTTGACAAAAAGAGTGGATGTCAAATATTTAGAACAAATGAATGTCTGATTTTAAAGTTATTGACGGAGAGTACAGATGGAACAGTACAAGATTAAAATACAATTTTTTGAAGAAGAAAGCCAATTAAAAGATGCTATAAATGGTGGAGTATATTTAATAGATTTGCAAAAGGATGGTAAAGAAGAACCAATATATTTATATGTTGGAGAATCAGGAGCGGTAATTAAAAGATGTGGTGAACATTTATATACTCTTTTTGATAAACCAGATTATTTTGGATTAGATTCTAAGGATTTAGAGAGAAACGATTTAACATTAAGAATACAGTTAGTTGAACCAATTAAAGAGAAGAAGAGATTTTGGTGGGATAAAAATTATAAAAATAAGGAATTAGATGCCATACATACATATAATCCTGTTACTCAGTTACCAACAAGTGACCGCCAAATTCAAAATAAATATGAAGTAGTACAAAATATAATGCAAGAATTAGGATTTAAATAGTATCAGGATATTTTTATTAAAATTCGATTTTCATTGTGAGGGAAAACTATGTTATATAATATTGGAAATATACTTGTATGTAAAAATACTGTGAATGCACGATGCTTAGAAATGAGTAATCCTGATTTTGATATTAAATGTGGCGATCAATATAAGGTTACTGATAAAGATGATTTTCCTGACGACCATCATTGTCATTGGTATGAACTTACATCGGAAAAAGATAAGAGCATTGTACTAAATTCATGGAATGATGAAGGACATATGATAATAGATGAAAAATTTGAAAAACAAATCTATGAATAGGTATATAATAAATTTGATTTTCATTGGGAGATAAAGAGGATGTTATTGATGAAAAATGAAACAGAAAAGGCATATCCGCAACAAAGTACAACAGATAAGGATGGGGAATATAGTTTCCTTTATACTGAGTGTGGAAATTCATGGTATTCTGTGAATACTGATCCAATGAAACAAGATAATTGCATATATCCTAAATGTGGTAGAATAGTAAAAGTTGTGATGGAGAATTTTATGAAAAAGGTATTCATTTTTGAAGAAAATGATGTAGAAGAACTGATTAAAAATACTAACATAACAATGGTTATATTGGATACTGTTTTTAGAGAAAACAAAGTGGATCGGATTAGAGCAATTGGTTTATGCGGAATCTGCTATTAGTAAAGTAAATGATATATTAGGGAAATAAAATCCGGTTTTCAAGTGGAGGATACTTATGAGTAAAGAGGAGATTATAGAGCAGATACATAAAATCAACCAATTATCTGAAGAAGATCAAAGATATTTGTATGGTGAGTGTGATAAGTGGTGTCTGGAGAATTTTGAAGAAGGCTTGCAGATAGTAGCTATAATGGAAAGAGATAATCATGAAAATGGTATTACTCATAGCTATCTTAGAAATTTGGATAATGGTTTATGTTATGATGTAAGAGGAGAAAGTGGCTGTGATGAAGAAATAATTGCATATACTGGTGTAGATTATTATTCAAACAATGTTGAGGAATATATTTTTGATAGTAATAAAGATTTTAAAATGTTCTTAAAATGGATTGAGTTTGAAGTAGTAAGAGAGTATCATTTGGCTGGATAAAATGTTGCTTTTAAGTGGAGGATGACATGAATATATATCCAGATAAAGTAAAAGAATTAGTATTACTATTCTCAGAATTAGATGATGATTATCAAAAGGAATTGATGAGCAAAGCGTATGAATTATCGTTAAAACAAAATCAAAAGAACTTGATTAAGAAAGAAGGTAAGCACTTTAAAAATGATGAAGAATATAAAAATGAAATCGAAAAGAGAAGTAAAGAAAGGGCTAAAGAATCATTAGATTTATTGCAGATATTTGATAAAGTTGGAGATGAAGAGAAAGCACAGATTGCAATTGTTTTGAGAAAATTAAGTCATGGGGACTTAACGCAAAAGACAGATATTGAAATAAAGATTAATAGTAAAAAGATTTCATTAAAGGAGTATATTGAGGAAGTATTACCGAAGGCTAATTTTGAGTCCGCTAATGAAAAGGCAACAGAATATTTAAAAGAAGTAAGAAGAATTTAGTAAATGGAAGCTTGGATTTATTGAGATGAGGTGTAAAATTGATCATAAAAGATTCAAGAATTTGTGGTAGTGATCCAACGATAAAAGGAACGAGGATTCCAGTTACACTTATATTATATAATATTCGAGATGGAGTTTCTTTTGAAGAAATTTGTCAAGATTATCATATAACAGTAAAGGATATTAGAGAATGTATCGAATACGCAATAAAAAAAATACAATAACTTTCTAGTTTTTAGTAGAGTTTGGAAGTGATACGATGAATAAAATTACACGATTTAAGAATATACCTCAATTTACCAGATTTGGTAATTGGCAAATTAATATATCTCTGGCTGATATACCATTTCAAATTAGAAAATGGCAAGAGGACGAATATTACAATCTACAACTTAATCCTAAGTTTCAGCGTGGTCATGTATGGACAGAACAACAACAGGTTTCTTATGTTGAGTTTATATTAAGGGGTGGTAAATCTGCCAGAACAATATATTTTAATGCTCCTAGCTGGGGAGGCGTGTTACCATCAACACAATATGATGAATTTGTTTGTGTAGATGGGCTACAGAGAGTAACAGCCGTTTTGAAATTTATGAATAATGAAATTAAAGTATTTGGAAGTTATTATAAAGAGTTTGAAGACCATTTACCGTTAAATGCTGAACTTTTATTTAATGTTAATAATTTGCAGACTGAAGGAGAAGTACTACAATGGTATGTGGATATGAATGTTGGTGGAACACTACATACAAGTGATGAGATTGAAAGAGTTAGAAAGATGATTCGGGAACTTGTGTGAATGATGATGCGTGAGATATAGATATGAACAATTCTACAAATAAAGAGTTATTAGACTTTCTTGTGGAAAGATTTAAAATAGAAAGAGAGAAGTTCGACCGCTCTGGTGTGTGTATGCGTACACACAGCGTTTATTTGCTTACAACTCGAATAAGATTGAAGGAAGTACACTTGCTGAGGAACAGACTGCTTCATTATTTGATAATAGGACTCTTCCTAAATCAGATGATTATTATAGAGCCAAAGATGTTGAAGAGATGAACGGACATTTTCTGATGTTTATAAAATGTTGGACACGTTAAATCAATTATTGTCACAGAAATTAATAAAGCAGTTTCATTATGAACTTAAGTCGGGTGTATTTGAAGATCATATTAATGGATATGCCATCGGAGATTATAAGCAGCGACCTAATATGATAGGCATGTATCAGACTGTAAGACCAGAAAATGTTGTTCATGAAATTCATTTGTTGATGGATTGGTATTGTAATCAGGAGGTAAATATATCTGTACTGGCTGAGTTCCATGCCAGATACGAGAGTATACATCCCTTCCAAGATGGTAATGGTAGGACAGGCAGATTAATTCTTTTCAGAGAATGCCTGAAGAATGATATTGTGCCAATTGTGATTGAAGATGCAAATAAAAATGAATATCTGGAGGCTTTGAAAGAGTATAGAGAGGAAAATCTCTGAGTAAGTTAATCAAACTGTTTGAAAAAGAGCAGCAGTTTTATTTAGAGAAGTGTAGGTGTTTTATGTAATGTTGGGATAAATGTTCAGTTTCATTTGGAGGAGTATTATGTTAGATTTAATAAACGATATAGAAAATGCTCTAAATCATAACTGTTTACGGGTAGCGTTAGGTATGGGTCTTACTTTACCAGATATATGTGGACAGATTGAATTTCCTAAATTGAAGGTTGGAGAACGTTATTCAAAATGGTGTGATAAGTATTTAAAGAATCAAGGATTTATAACAACTGGAGATTTTGGAGAAAAAGCGATTTCTGGTGAGATGTGTTACAAATTAAGATGTGCTTATTTGCATTCTGGAAATTTAGAATTGAATCAAAGAAAAAATGATGATTTTCCTGAATTTAGTTTGTTGATGTGTAATAAAGATGGCAGAGGGGTATATTGTGAACCATTATATAAAGATTTACAAGGTAAAGACTTGATGATTACTATTAATGTTCGACACTTAACCCTTGTATTATGTAATGCAGCTAAAGATTATTATAAAAAACATGAAAACAAAGAGGATTTTAAGAATCATCATATAGTAATTGATGATGTAGAAAAGACAGCAAGCATTGTTCAAACAGCAAAGCAACGTGCGTATGAAATAATTTCTAAAAAGCAAAATAAAGCAGATCCAAGCGAACTAAGTGAAAGTACTCGAACCCTTTTAAATAATCTCAAATTGTTTAAAGAATCTTTAGAATCAACTAATGATGAAGATCGCATCAATGCAATGGTGGCAAGCTATGAACTACTTGCAGGTAATTTTAATAATTTAATAAAATGAAAGTGAAATTTCAATTATTAGGAGGAATTATATGACAGATGAAGAAAAAGAAAATTTGAAAGAATTAAAGCAGTATCAAAGTTGGTTTAAAAGACAAATATCATCTAAGGATTGGGATTTGATATCAGATAGAATGAGTGATTTGCATATAAATATTATTGGTAGAGTTATGAGAGCAAAAAGTCCTAATGAGTTAAATTATGTAATTTGGAAGCAACTTGAATATATTAAAGATGTAATTAGAGGGAAGAGAAAGTCGTTATAACAATGAGTTAACTATTTAAATGGAGGATATATGTTAGAATTAAGAGGAAAATATAATGAGGCTAAGATTTTTACTGACATAGTAGACGAAGCATCTATTTCACAGGTGCTTCTTTTACTTAATCAGGAATTTGTATCTGACAGTAAAGTGCGCCTGATGCCAGATATTCACGCAGGAAGTGGGTGCACTGTCGGGACTACAATGACTATAACAGATAAAGTAGTGCCTAATTTAGTTGGAGTTGATATCGGTTGTGGTATGGAAGTAATTAAGATTAAAGAAAAGCATATAGAATTACAAAAACTGGATAAGACAATTTATGAAAAGATTCCGTCAGGATTTAATATACGACAAAAGACACATCGGTATTTTGATAAAATAGATCTAAAAGAGTTATATTGTTTTTCATCCATAGATTTTAAAAGAGCAGAAAAAAGTATAGGGACATTAGGTGGAGGAAATCATTTCATAGAGGCGAATAAGGATGAGGATGGAAATATTTATATTGTTGTGCATTCTGGAAGCAGACATCTTGGGTTAGAAGTGGCTGGCTATTATCAGGAAGAAGCTTATAAATCATTAAATGGTTCTGCAAAGAAAGACATTGATAATCTCATTGTTCATTTAAAAGCACAGGGGAGAGAGCGAGAAATTCAGAAAAGTATAACAGTGTTAAAAAATACTAAGAGAACTAATATTCCCAGACAATTAGCTTATGTAGCGGAAGAATTGTTCGATCAGTATATTCATGATATGAAAATTATTCAAAAATATGCAGAGTTAAATAGACAGGCGATTATGGATGAAATTATAAAGGGAATAAATGTTCATGTAGTAGAGCAATTTACTACCATTCATAATTATATTGATACAGAGTATATGATTTTGAGAAAAGGAGCTGTATCTGCCAGAAAAGGAGAAAAGTTGCTGATCCCAATTAATATGCGAGAGGGTTCTTTGCTTTGTATTGGAAAAGGGAATGATGACTGGAACCAGTCAGCTCCGCATGGTGCAGGCCGGTTGATGAGTCGGTCAGAAGCAAAAGAATCATTCACAGTATCAGAATTTAAGAAACAGATGAATGGTATTTATACAACATCAGTGAACAGATCCACTTTAGATGAGTGCCCAATGGCATATAAGAATATGAATGATATTGTGGGTAACATTGGAGATACGGTCGATGTTATCCAAGTTATAAAACCAATATACAATTTTAAAGCTGGGAATTAAGACAATGTTGAAGTATGAAAAGTACATATTTTTTAATCTGTTATATCATGTTATAATCTAAATCAGAAAGGATGTGATGAAATGGGATTTGCAGAATTTGAACGAAAAAAAGATGAAAAGATTGATGGTATGATTTATAATATGTCACCGTCACCGGGATATAAACATGGAATTATAAACAGTAATATTCATGCAATAATTAAACAAGGTTTAAAGAATAGCATGTGTTTATTATTTATGGAAAATCTAGATTTTAAATATCACCCAGATATAAATGATGATTATCTGTGTCCTGATATTATGTTGATTTGTGATAGAAGACATTTAAAAGGGGGAGCTTATAGCGGAGTACCCAAATTTATAGCAGAGACATTGAGTCCTTCAACAGCTAAGAGGGATAAATCTGAAAAGAAAGATATCTATGAAAAAGCTGGGGTAGAGGAATATTGGATAATATCACCACAAGGGAAATCAGTTGAGATTTATTATCTACAAGATGGGAAATATATTATGGAACAAAATTATATTTTAGAAGAAGATAAAGAGGACGAGCACTATAATGCGGAAACAATTATTAGATTGCGGGCATTTCCTCATATTATGATGGAATTGAGAGATATATTTGAAAAAGTAGATTAGATAAGTACAATGATTTAAGCGATACTATTCTAGTGTATCGCTTTTTTCGTGAACTAAAATATCAGCTACTTCACAATCAAGAGCGTCACAAATTTTGTCCAGTACAGAAAATTGGACACTGGTTGTTGTATTATTAAATAGATTAAATAATGTTGACGTTGCGATACTTGTCCTTTCTTAAATAATATATAGATATTATCAAAACTACTTTCCTTGAGGAAAAAATAAATTGGGAAGAGGTGTTAGCATAATGAATGTGGTAATTTGTTCTGTTAAAGAAGCATTTGAATTAATGAGACACATGAAGGATGATGATGTAGTGTTGGTGTCTGTATTTGATAAACAATCTAATATTCACGACATTACGAAGAAAATAAAAAAGGAGAAAAATTAATTAAGCAGGCAGATGATATCTTCTACCAGGACAATGATTTTTTTGGAACTCTGTCGCTTTATAGGATATTAAAGGAAGAAAATACTATTCATAATATTTTGTTTCCTCAATTGGAATGAAAATGCAAACAAATGTTTGCAATTTACTATTGACAAATACAAACGCACGTTCTATAATAGTAACTGTAATGCAAAAGACCTCTCCTCAATCGGTGCGGCAACACCATCGGACAGGTCTTCATACATACAAACAAATTCCATTAAGAATTTGAATAGAGCAGAAACGCTCCATTTACATTTTACATAATAAAGAACTGTAAGTCAAGCGTTTCATGCGATTCTGCAAAAATTCAATGGAGAGCAACTGAATATAGGAATTAAGGATACAAATTTGAAAAATTTGCTTTATGGGAGAAAGCCCTTAAAGTATTCACATGTATCTGTTAAATCAGTGTGTAAAGTACATTGTATTTTTTGCACTCATTTTTAAGAAAAAGGAGAAGAGAAGTATGTTTATTTTAACAGATGGTAAGAATTTTGTAATGGAAAACCCAATGAAGCAGGGAAATTATATTAGCACTACTTCATCAGTACAAGCGAAAGAGTTTACTTGGAAGCAGGCCAGATCATTACTTCAAAATAAGAAAAAATCTATGGGATGGATAAGAAAATTTTATGTAGTAGATAAAGATACAGGAAAAATAGAGAAGAATGTTAAATATTATAAAGGCAATGGAAATGCATATACTGGGCAAAATGATATTGAATTTAGAGAGGATATTATTGAAGAAATAATTCAGGAAACTCGTTCAATTATTGGACTTGCTGGTTGGAGCATGACACAGCTAAAAACTTATAAAGAAGAATTAAGTATTGGGTTGTCAAAATATGATTCTGCCGAGTCAGATATTGTACATGCACTTCAAAAATATAAAGAAGATAATAATGGCAAAAATGTGCAAGCTCATAAAATGGCAAAAATTGGATATCTACTTGGAGAGATACGAGAGAAACATAAAAATATTAAGCAATGCCTAAATTACATACAAGTGATGGAAAATGCAATTACATATGGTTATACAATTGAAAAAATAAAATTAGAACTTACAAAAGCAAAGCATACAAAATATAAAGGGAGAACAGAATACTATCAGATAGCATTAAACTTATTGAATTGAGAGGTAAAAATTATGGTAATTTGCAAAAAATGCTTTGTTCCAATGATGGGACATATGTTTTTTCAAAAAAAGAAACATGAAAAGTATTGGAAATGTCCTGAATGTAAAAGAGAAACAAAACATCTAAAAATAAGGGATTTTAATTTGGATTATAAAGAAGTATTACGTAATACATATAAAGAGAATAGTTGAGGAGTAAATAAAAATGAAACAGATTTTAAGTACATATTACGCAGATAATGCGAAAAAATTACATGCAATTGTTGATAAGATACTCATCAGATTTGGTGGACTGTCTGGTAAAGATTTAGATGACTTTTACTCTTTGGCTAATGAAGTGTTTGTAGATGTAATGAGAAGATACGATGATTCAAAATCGTTTGATGCCTTTCTCTTTTCGTGTTTGGAAAATAAAATTAAAACTGAAATAACACGAAGAAACAGAGAAAAACGAAAAGCTGACAGAATGTCTATTTCAATCGAAACGCCTATAGGAGATGATGAAAGTTTTACTATTCAGGATATGATTGCAAGCAATTTTGATATTGAAAAAGAGTTTCTCAAAGAAAGTGAAGACGGATATAGTAAAAAAATGCTGTTATATTTAAGTAGATTATCAAGTCTTCAAAAGAAAGTATTACGACTTAATATAGCTGGATATCTTCCTAATGAGATAAAAGAACAATTGGATATTAATGAAAAACAATATACAGATTGCTATGCAGCAATACGTTCATATAGAAATGTATCAGTTTTATTTTAGATAACTAATAAATATCAACGATTTGGAGGAATTAAAAATGGCAAGACCGAGAAAGCAGACATATACTTTGGATATGTATTTAAATAAAAATAGAGATGGAGATATTTCCAACGATGCTGATACTCAAAGAAAGCCAGCGTGGAAAGCAATAGTAAATGGACTTATTGTAACGGTTCTTACCGACGATTACATTCCTCCTATTATTCTTGCAGAGGAGGAGAATACCCAATTACATATAGCTGATGGTGGTAGTAGGACAGCCGCTTTGATGATGTTTAAGCATGGAAACTATAAAATTACATATTCTGTAGAAGACTCAATTATTCCATATAAGAAGAAAACTATTGATGAAGATGGAAGCATTGTTTGGGAAGATGCAAATTTTAATATTAGAGGAAAAACATATGAACAGCTTCCAAACGAATTAAAGAAAAAGTTTAATGAATACCAGATTGAAACGGTTATTCATGAAGATTGCGATAAGAACAAAATCGCAAAATACATTAAACGTTATAATGAACATTCTTCGATGAATACTAATCAAAAAGCATTTACTTATATTGATAAGTTTGCAAATAGAATACGCAAAATTATGGATACTAATTTTTTCCTAAATTGTAACACATATTCTGATAATGATAAAAATAAAGGTGTTGTTGAAAGAATTATAGTAGAAACAATGATGTGCATGAATCATTTTGATAATTGGAAAACACAAGCAAAACCTTCTTTTAAATATATTAATGAGCATGCAACAGAGGAAGAATTTAATGATTTTGAAGATAATTTGCAAAGGTTGGAGAATGTTGTAACGAAGGACACCAAAGATATTTTTAATAAAAAAGACTCTTTTATTTTTTTAACATTATTTAATAGATTTACAAAATTGAGTGTTGATGACGAAAGGTTTGCTGAATTTCTGACAGAATTTCGTGAAAACTTTAGAGGTAATAAAAGAAATGATAAAGGTCTATTATTTGATGAAATTGATAAAGAGGGAAGCACCAAGGACAAACAAGTTATAACTGATAAATTAAATATGCTTGAAAAATTAATGTTTGAGTTTTTACATATTGAAGTAGATGAGAGTAGGATTGACAATCCAGAGTTATTCATTGCAGAGAGTTTAAATATGGACATATCTGACATAAAAGCTGATTTGAAATTTTATAATGAATCTTTAGACGATTTAATGAGCAGAACAGTAAAAGATGGCTCCAAATTATTAAATGAACAAAACCGTCTATCTTTGTTAACAATGGTTGTTTATTCATACAAAGAAGATGTAGATTTAGATGATTGGCTGACTGAATATGCACAGAATAACAACAAATATTTTGCTGATCAACGAAAAAATTTCTTACATATGAGATCAAAGTTTGATAAGTACATTAAAATAAAGTCTAGAAAAAGCGCATAGAAGGGAGAAAGTTTAATAATGGATATTATTGAAGATGCTATCAGGGTAGCAAGAAAATATTATGATGATGATACATATTACCATGCAATGAGAGTGGCTGGATATGTGACAAATAATAACCTGATACCAAAAGATAAGATGGAAGTATGTGTGGCATTAGCAATTATGCATGATTTGATTGAGGATACAGATTTTAATTATTTTAGAGATACAGATCAAGAAATATATAATACATATATTGAGAAATGCTTGGAGATTCTTACTAGAGATCAAGAAAATAGTTCATATGAAGATTATTTGAACAATATTAAGAAAAATTACAATTCTTATCCAGAAGCATATTGGGTGAAAATGGATGATATAAAAGATCATTTATGTCAGACAGAAACATTAACAGACAAATTAAAAGAGAAATATTTAAAAGCTTTACCATATTTATTATAAGGAGGATTTTAGCTATGAGATACATGAGTGATGATGGGAAGGTATTCAATACTGAGCAGGAGTGTTATGAATATGAAGAACAAGTTAAGGAAAAGACGGCAGACAAAGAGAGATTGGAAGCAGAAAGACAGAAAAAACTCAATGAAATTAATAAAAAATATAAGGAATTGCAAGAACTTATTTCTGGATATGAAAAGGAATACAGTGTAAGGCAGAGTCCATATTTTGCGCCAATTTACGAACTTATGAATATGCTTTGTATTTAAAAGGAATGTCGTATTTTGTCAAGAAAATTATAAGATGAAGAAGAAAAATCTTGGATTGTAGAATAGTTGTTCGCAGGTGGAAGTGGTTTTTGGTAGAAAGGGAAAGATAAATGAATGAAACAATGGGAATTTTTATATTATGTTTTTCTTTCTTGTACTTGATAGAGGGAATAGACATATCAATTCACAAGAAAACAAATAAAGCGTACAAAATATCACATGTATTATATCCGTTATTTATGGTTTGTGGAATGGTTTATTTTATTGCAACAGGGATTATTCAATAGTTTTTTGGAGAAATGGGAAGAAGTAAAGGAAAATGAGCGGTACATACTACATTACTTTATAAGAAGGAAATAGGTGTAACAATAACTCTTTTGAAATGGAGGAATTTAAGACAGCTAATGAATACATTAGTGTTTACGTCATTGATTGTAAAAAGAATATATTTGGATGATGGTAATTGTTAAGGGTATCTTGAATTACATGAAAAAGAGCGATTGTAATTGGTGCGCGTATGGACGGTGGAACATAGATAAGCTAGCGTAAAGCAGAAAGAAAAAGTAGATTGAGGAGAAGTAAAGAGAGGTGATATCAATGCAGAGAGACAAAACTCAAGAGGTTTTTGAAGAAATTCTTTATAATATGAATGCTGTTTCTGATACTCCATGTTTAAATAAAGACTGTGCATATTGTGATGGAAAATGTGCAAGAAAGAGTTGTTTAGGATATACGACTGATAATGAAGAAGTTTCACATTAAATAGAAGATTGGAGATCAAAATGGATTTTTTACTATTTAGAAATCAGGAAAGAAAATTAGTTGATTTTTCGTTATGTGAGTTAGAAGAAAAGGTTTATGAGATAAAAAAGGAGCAGAATTATATATCTAATTTGGGGTTAAGTGCAGAGGTTACGTTACTTGTAATTGGAGAGTTGCAAGAACAGAAAAATAAATTACTAAAAGTAATGCATAAAAAAGTTGATGAATTATAAAAGAGTGGTAATATAAGCAAGTTTAGTAAGCTGTTTAAATTAAGATTTTCTATGGAGGTGCAAAAATGATGTCTTATGAAGGAAAAATAATACAGAAAATAATAAAGAAATGGATAGAAGAAAGCGGGGCAACAAGAGTTGTTCAGTATAGATATAGAGATGGAATTCTATCAATTTATACTTCGCAGCCTGGATACATGATCGGTAAAGCTGGATGCCTTGTATATAAATATGAAGACATTTTAAAAAATGAGTTATCAGATCTTGAAAAAATAGATTTTGTAGAAACAGAATATTATTGGGCATAGCATTGAAAACTGATTTTGAGGTGATTTATGAGCAGATTAATCCAATTGGATGCATATGGAAATGATGTTACATGTATGAAGGAATTTGATGCTTTAAAATATCCATGTGATGAATGTAAAAGACAAGATTGTGAAGAAAGAAGAAAAAATAGAGAAACAAAAAAGAAATAATAATTGATATTTCCGGTAGCCATCTCTGCTTATTATCGGTGAGGATAATGACGCAGATGCTTACGAACAAAATTCAACTAATTTAGATGGAACCGCCAATAAGCAAGGACATGCACCATAGGCACATTATTTATATTTTATCACCTCCTTGAACATATTATTCGCTTTGTGAAGAGGTTATTAAATAAGGCATGTCTCAGGTGGCATACCATTAAAATATATTTTAAGATTAGAAGTAAAAAAGTACAATATAAAAAGTAGGAAGTGATGAACTATAGGATTAAATATTGGGTACTTAGCTTCTGATAAAGAAGATAATGAACTTTATTCGCCCTATTATGTTGTGGATCATATTATTAAATATCTACCAAAAGATAAGGTTATATGGACTCCATTTGATTGCGAATGGTCAGCATTTTATCAGAGACTAAAAGAAGAAGGATATAAAGTAGTTAGAAGCTCCTTACAAGAAGGACAAGACTTTTTTGAATATAAGCCAGAACAATGGGATATTATCGTGAGCAATCCTCCGTTCTCATTAAAAGACAAAGTATTGGAGCAATTGTATTCATTTAATAAACCATTTGCTATTTTATTACCATTAAACTCGTTACAAGGCAAAATAAGATATAAATATTTCAAGCAAGGTATTCAGATTCTTAGTTTTGATGCAAGAGTGTGTTATCACACCAGAGAACACATGGATAATGTCGTAAAAGGAAGTCCATTTGCAACTGCATATTTTTGCAGGGATTTATTACCAAAGGATTT
Organism: Lachnospiraceae bacterium; assembly: GCA_910574185.1. Lineage (GTDB taxonomy): Bacteria > Bacillota > Clostridia > Lachnospirales > Lachnospiraceae > Claveliimonas. The sequence continues at coordinate 119,241 of CAJSZQ010000001.1, read as the reverse complement.
GATTATTGAAAAGCTGGTTACATATGAAAGGCCGTTGTTAATACAAAAGTAATAAAATGAGTATTTCAAATAGTGAAATATAAAATAAATAAAGAGGAGAAAAAATATGTGTAATTTTAAGAGCGGTATTATTTTTAAGAACAGAGTGGTTTTAGCACCAGAAGGAAATGAGAGTCATTCAGATTTATTAGATGAACTTGGAATTAAAGATAATCATATGAATGCAACAAAAACATTTGTAAGGGCTGAGTTAATTCCAAAAGAAAGAAACAAATATTCAGATATTTGTGAGTGGAATTACAAGGTTGATCAAGATATTGTACCAGATTGGTACGAAAAAGATCCTGGAAGATATGAACAGGATTTTAGAGATTCAGTAAAAGATTATATGAAAGATTATATTAAAAAAAGAAATAGTTCATTTGTTTGTGGATATGGATGGACGAAAATTAAAGAAGACGACTGTACATATTATTTTATGGATGGAATTTTAGAAAATTCAAAGTTTGGCGAGACAAATAATTATGCAGACTCATATATCCGCCAAGAGCTTAATGAAAGTGTTTTGGTGGAAAGATTGAAAGAGAAGTTTGGAGATAAACTCATTCCAATTTCATTGGATTTAACATCTATGGATGGATTTAAGGACTATGGAAAGGTTGAAGGAGATTTTTTAGCAATTCCTAATATTCAATTACTTATGAAGTTTGGAGATCAGCTCCCATTAATTGATGAATGGTACTGGCTTGCAACACCTAATCAGACACAAGCAAGAAATGATGCTTCCTATGTCCAGTATGTCGGCACTGATGGTGGCGTGGACTGCAATGATTGCAGCTGGGGCGACGGGGGTGTTCGCCCGTTTTTTATCTTAAAATCTTAAATCTTTGCATCTTGCGGAAATCTATCGGGATGTTAAAGAACAGGCGAGGGCGTAAGCCCTTGCTGTGATGCGCCAATGAGCGACTGAAAGGAGCGGAGTAACCAGTGAACGAAGCGAAACTAGATGTTATTGTAAAAGCAATAAATCTTATGGAATATACTATGACAATTACATCAAATAGAAAGAGATATCCAGTTAAACATTTAATCTTGGTGAAACGTATTCAGAATTGTTGCATGGATATATATGAATATTTGCTTGATGCAAATAGATTAAAACTGGATACTTCTAAAAGTGAACGTCGAGAATTGCAAACTAAAGCAATTTCATGCTGTGACAAACTATCTTGTTATGTAGAGTTATCTATGAAATTAAAATTAGTAGGGACTGATACGGTAGCATATTGGCAAAAACAGATTGATGATGTCAAATATATGGCAATTGCATGGCGTTCAAAAGACAAAACAAGGTAAATTTAGGTTGTCTGTTGCATGGCTTCCTATGTCCAGTATGTCAACACTGATGGTAACGTGAACTACAATGATTGCAACTGGAACGACAGGGGTGTTCGCCCGTTCTGGATCGGAAGACGTAGGAAAGTAGGAGAAACACCGAAATTAGAGTCCCGATATCAAAAGAACAGACAACCTTTCCTGTCTTGTAAAAAGCAGGATAAATACAAAGGAATGCGATATTATGACAGAAGATAAAACGTACTTTGAAGAAGTAGTAGATTTTGGGAATTTGTATCAAGCATATATAAAGTCCAAATCAGGGAAAGGATTTTGTAAAAGTAGGCAAAAGTTTCAACTCGCAGCTCTTGATGGTATACACCAAATAAAAAGGCGGTTGGAAACTAAAACTTATACAGTATCGAAATATAATGAATTTGCAGTATATGAACCTAAAAAGAGAATTATTAAAGCAGGCTCATTCGTAGATAAAATTGTACAACATTCTTTATGTGATAATGCGTTAATACCAATGATCAGTGAGAAATTTATCCAGACAAATTATGCGGGACAATTAGGTAAGGGAACTCTATATGGATTAGATTGCCTAAAATCACAGATGTATTTAGCATACTGTAAATATGGTTATGATTGTTGGATTGTAAAGGCTGATATAAGTAAATTCTTTTACAATATTGATCACAATATTTTGAAAGATATTATTGATTATTTTATAAAAGATAGAGACGTGTATTGGTTGTGTGAAAAATTTATTGATAGTACAGAAGGATTAGGGCTACCGCTTGGAAATCAAGTTAGTCAGGTATATGCGCTTATATATTTGTCTAGTTTGGATCACTTTATTACTGGTGAGCTTGGTGTTAAATATTATGGAAGATATATGGATGACTTTTATTTAATAGTTCAGAGTAAAGAATATGCCAAATGGTGTTTATCAGCAATCTATGAATTTGTATATACATTAGGATTAGAATTGAATGGTAAAACACAGATTATTCCATTTAAGAATGGAATTAAATTTTGTGGATTTCATACATATGTAACTCCTGATGGCAAAGTGATACGAAAATTGAAAAATGAAAATAAACGTGCTGCTAAGAAGAAAATTAAAAAGATGGTTGGATTGGTGAAACGTGGTAAACTAAACAAAGAAAAGTTTTATGAAAGTTACAATGCTTGGAAAAATCATATATCTCATGGGAATTGTATGAAATTGGGATATGAAATGGATAAATATGTAGAAGGGTTATTTAGTAATTGAATCATCACAGGAACTAGTGCTTAATGGGTGGAATGTTGGTAATAAAAATGGATTTTTAGATGAGAATTCTTATTATGCCGAATTGCAAACGGGTATTCGTGTTCCTGTGGATAAAAAGGTTTATGATGCATGGAAGCAAGGTTGGGAAAAAGGACCATATAATGGTTTGGTATATGAAATAGGTAGTCTTTAAAATTACACAAATATAAGAAAGATGGAGATAGCGAGACTCGAACTCGTGACCTATACGTTGCGAACGTATCGCTCTCCCAACTGAGCTATATCTGATAGTTATAGCATTTTTATTTTAAATAACAAGTGGTAGATAAAAGAAACATTTAAACTGAGAAAGAGGGCGAATTGATGTATCAGAATTGTTGTAAGAAATGTGGAAGTGTGTCGTTACATACAGAAGTAAAAGGTAATAATATTGGTCTGTATTGTGATGATTGCGGCTCTTGGGTTAAATGGCTGGGAAAGGATGAGCTAAGAGCATTTGAATATAGTAAAAAGAATCATGTGTTAAATCAAAAGAAGAATTCTATACCAGAAGAAAAACAAGCTATTTCAAAATATGTAAAAAGTATTAGCCAACCAACCGGAATAAATATTTTAGATGAGAAGTCAATAATTCAACGCCTTAATGAGTTTGTGGAATATCTTAATAGAAAAATAGATTCAGAGTATGAAAAAAATCCACTATCTCTGGAGGATGCAATTAGAAAAAATTCATACTGTTTAGCGTTAGAACAAGATAAAAATGCAATCTTAAATATATTGAATGGACATGATTTTGTTATTTAGAAGAATAATATAAGCACTCTGGTAACTTTTGTGAGTGAGCAGAGTATTTATTAGAAACAAAATGGATAACCGTCTTGTTGAATCTTAGTATAACAATTCTATAGGACTTATTCAAATTGAAAATTACATAAAATTAATCTTTCAATGAAAGTCATGAACTCATGAAAGGCTTACAAAATAACAAATTAGTAGAGAAAGGATATAGCAAGTAATTCTAGATGATTTTGCGTTGCAACGCCTTGTAGATAAGGCATTTGGAAAGTAATAATAAAAGATTTAGTTTGAGAAAAGATTGGAAACTGGTAAATTTCTGTGAGTTTGATAAATATGCGACTAAAAGCTATTGTGCAATTCACGGAGTAGATGAGAATTTAAACCTTGGTGATATTACTAAGGTTGATGAAACAAAATTAGAAGATTTTAATATGATTTGTGGTGGGAGTCCTTGTCAGGATTTCAGTGTAGCCGGCAAACAAAAAGGCTCTGTATGGACTTGTGAGGATTGTGGACATGAATATAATCCGTTAATAGTACATTGGAGCCAGAGAGATAAATGTCCTAATTGTGGAAGTAATAATATTGAGAAAACAAGATCGTCACTTCTTGTTGAGTATTTGAGAGTGATTCGAGCAAATAAACCTAATTTTGGTATGTATGAAAATGTCAAGAATATTATAGGAAAGCAGTTTAGAGATACTACGTTCAAGCTATTTGAAGATGAGTTACACGAGTATGGTTACAATACATATTGGAAGGTACTGAATGCGAAAGATTATGGCATTCCTCAAAATAGAGAGCGAGTATATTTAATCTTTATCAAGAAAGATTTGGATAACGGCAAATTTGTATTTCCTGAAGGGTTCGATTATGGGATTCGTTTAAAAGATGTTTTGGAAGATGAAGTAGATGAAAAATTTTATATTTCTGACGATAAAGTACAAAGATTTTTGACAAAACTGAATACTAACACTTCTTTATTATATGATCCATGTCAGGTAAAAAGAGAAGGTAAATCAAGAGAATATAACGAATATTGTCCAACTCTTACATCAAGAGATTATAAAGACCCCAGATTAGTAAATGAAAATGTGGTAAAGCAAGTAGGAAATATTTCTGATTGTAATGGAAATTGGAAAAATCCGCAGGTAGGGAGAATTTATGATCCTGATGGTTGTTCGCCAACATTGAATACATGTGGTGGAGGTAGTCACGAACCGAAAATTGTTTGTGGAATTGACAAGAGTATAAATGACACGAAACAGATTGAATATGCAAATTGTATTACAACAAGAGAAGATAGAGGAATAAGTAATAGAAAATCTGAGAGAACTGCTGTTTTTGAAACACCAGATTATTGTTACTGTTTGGATGCAAATTATTATAAAGGAACAACTATTGAACAATATGTTGATAAGCATAGAAGACAACTTATATCAGAGATTAAAGAAACTGATGACAAGACAATAATTCAAAAGCCAAGAGGTTTTAATAAAGGTGGAGAACATGATATTTGTACTACATTATCTTCACATAGTTGGAAATGTAATAATTTCGTAAAAGAGCAAATTAGAATTCGCAAGTTGACTCCCAAAGAATGTTTTCGACTTATGGGATTTTCTGATTCATCATATGACGATGCAAGCAAAGTTGTTAGTAACAGCCAGCTTTATAAACAATCAGGGAATTCAATAGTTGTAGATGTTTTATATTACATATTGGTTGAACTATATAAGGCGATGCCATATTTATTTGATGACTTAAAATTGAGTAGTTTCTTCTCTGGGATCGGCGCGTTTGAGATAGCATTAGATAGATTATATGAGAGTATCAATACAGGAAATTTACAAAACCACAAGTGGAGTAGATTCTGCTTGTGGTGAAGAAGATATCCTTCTGGCAGCACTTAAATATCAAAGAACAGAATATGCAAAGAAATCAGAAAAGATTATGAAACTGGAAAAATCAAAGAGTGCAGATGTAATATGAGAGAATATGCTCTTAGAATTGATGGGCTTTGCAATACAATAACTACGGTTATAAAAGATAATTATATTATTGCTGGTGCTGCCATTCGTGATAGATATAATACGGATGGTAAAACTGAGCAGAAGATAGAAGTAAGAAATGATAATTTGTCTAATGCAATTACAACTGTGCAGAAAGATTCTTTAGTTGTAGAGAAGGAGTCTTGGATTGAAAAGAAATATGCAGAGTTTTATGAAAAGCATGGTTATATTCTAGAGTATTTTGTTCCTTATAATGGGACAGAATGTGTAGATTATTCACCAACTTTAACCGCAAATTCCAACACAAGTCCAATACATTTTGGTACAGTTTTGATCGCGGAATTTAATAAAGAAAAGAGACAATAGAACTTGCATTTCATTGATAAAAATTTGAATGAAAAGGAGAAAAGTATGATGTTTGAGTGGAAATTTGATGCGATAATTTATAGAAAATCCAGTGGTGAAGTGTTGTTTTCTAAAATGTGTGATACATATGAGGAAGCACAGAAAGTAATTGAAGAAAATATTATTAACTATGTAGATAAAGATTATCCTCCAACAGGACATATCAACAAAGATTATATTCAGGTAAATTAAAAGAGAAAGGAATAAATAATATGGCAGAAAGAGCATTGGCGCATATTGAGAAAATTGAGTGGGTAAGACCGATTGATGGAGCAGATAATATTGAACTTATTGGAGTCCTTGGATGGGTTTGCATCGCAAAGAAAGAAGAGTTTAAGCCAGGAGATTTAGCTGTGTACATTGAAATTGATAGTAAATGTCCTGAATCTGATGAGAGATTTGCTTTCCTAGCAACAAAGCACTATAAAGTGAAAACTATGAAGCTGGGGAAATTTAAGGTTATCAGTCAAGGACTTGCGCTACCGATTTCATTATTTCCTGAGTTAAGCGATAAAACTATCGGATCAGATGTGACTGAAAATCTTAAAATTACTTATTCATGTGAAGAAGATATTAAGAGAAAGTCCAACAATGTAGACCCAGATGCAAAATATAAGTCTATGGCTCAGAGGCACAAGAAACTGTTTAGTAGACCACTTGTGCGAAAGATTATGAGATATAAGTTTGGCAGAAAAGTTATGTTTTTGTTATTTGGTAAGAAAAAGGATGATCCTAAAGGGTTTCCTAAGTGGATTATTAAGACAGATGAAACACGAATTGAGAATGCACCATTTTATCTTGAAGGCACTGATAAATGGATTAAGACAGAGAAATTGGATGGCACAAGTTGCACATTTGCTGTAGACAGAATCAAGAAAAATAAGTTTGAGTTTATCGTTTGTAGTAGAAACGTGAGACAGGCAGACCGAAAACAGGAAACTTATCATGAGTCAAATATCTACTGTGAGCTGGCAGATAAGTATGATATTGAAAATATTTTGACTAAGTTTGCTATGGTGAATGGATATAACAGAGTTGTTCTTCAGGGTGAGGGTGTCGGATCAGTTCAAGGTAATCCATATAAAATGAAAGAGAATGAATTATTTGTATTTAATCTGATTGTTGATGGTGTACGTCTGGGAACTGTAGATATGGCTAAATTCTGTGATCAGAATGGATTGAAACATGTACCAATTATTGATACAGGATACATGCTGCCTAATACTATGGAAGAAATGAAACTTGAGGCTGACGGATATAGCGAGATTAATCCAAAGGTAAAAAGAGAAGGGTTTGTATATCGGAGTGTTGATGGGCAACAGAGCTTTAAAAATGTGTCAAGAGAGTATTTGCTAAAGCACAACGGATAAAGGCAACAAAATCGAGATTTTAATAGGATAAATAAGAGGTCAAAGTGTCAGACCTTATTAATTTTGACACTTTATTGTTATATATGTAATAAAACAAATATAATAAAAGGAGGTGAGAGAAATGTGGGTGATATTCATACTTGTATTTATTGCTATAGCATTTATCGCGACTTTGGTTTGGGCATTTGCAGCATGGATTATCCATAAAGTATCTAATGCCATTATTCGTGATAACAGAAAACTAGAACAAGAAAAATTTAACGAAGGAGAATAATAAAATATGAAAAAGTTAGTAGGAACATTAATTATTATAGCTGCAATTGTGGGAGCTGTTTTTACTGTTAAATCGTGTACATTAATCAGCACCGGGAAAGTAGGCGTTCAGTACAGTTACAAAGGAGGAGTTAAGGATGAGGTTCTTGATCCGGGACTACACTTTATTAATCCATTCCTAAAAGTAAAAGAATTTACAGTTGGTAATGAGCAACTTATTTTGACAAAGGATAAAAGAGATGGGTCTAAGGAAAATGAATCATTTAAGGTGGCTACGTCTGACGATGCAAGTATTTCAGTAAGTTTCCAAATGTCATATCGATATAATCAGGAAAAAATTGTAGATACATATAGAAAATTCAAAGGTATGGATGGAGAAGATATTGTAGAACAGCGTGTTAAGACAGTTTTAAAGTCTAAGATTTCAGAAGTTACAACAAATTATAGCATGATGGATATTTATTCTGGAAACCGGAGCGAAATTAATAATAAAATTACAGAATACTTAAACGGAGAGTTTGGGGAAGCTTATGGAATTGAGGTGCTGGATGCATCCATTATTGATGTACATCCAGATGAGAAATTAAAAGAGGCCATTGATAATCGTGTAACCGCCCTGCAGCAGAAACAGCAAGCAGAAGCAGAGCAGGAAAAGATTAAGGTGGAAGCTGAGACAAAGTTGATTCAGGCAGAGAATGAAGCTTCGATTAAAGTAAAAGAAGCACAGGCTGAAGCAGAAGCTAATAAAGCCATTTCGGAATCTATCACAGAAGAATTAATTAAAATGACTGAAGCAGAGGCTCGTAAGAAACATGGATGGGTTGAAGTTCAGGGTGTAGATGCAGTTGTGAAAGAGTAAAATTCGTGTGGCGTTAAAGCCACACAAATTATTTTAGATGTCGAAGAAGAAAATCGTGTTTGTTTACAATTTTAAGTAGGGAAAATAATGCAGAAAGGACAAGGTGCTGCAGCCGTTAGATGATCATACCTTTCTGGGTGAAAGAAAAATATTTGAGAATAGTAATTATGAATTATGGCAAGGCGATTGTCTTGAATTGATGAATGAGATTCCTGATAAATCTATTGATATGATTTTAGCAGATCCTCCATATGGGACAGTCCAATGTCGTTGGGATACAATAATTCCTTTTGAGCCAATGTGGAAACAAATAAATCGAGTTATCAAAGACAATGGTGCAATTTTATTATTCAGTAGCCAACCATTTACCTCAGCTCTAATAATGAGCAATCCGAAAATGTTTAAATATGAATGGATATGGCACAAAACACATCCAAAAGGACATTTGAATGCTAAGAAAATGCCAATGAGAGCGCATGAAAATATAGAAGTATTTTATAAGAAACCACCTATATATAATCCGCAGATGACTCATGGACATAAAAGAAAAGTTGCAAAGACAAATTATATTAGAGAGTCCAATGGAAATAGTTGTTATGGCAGAGAAGTAAGAAACACTTCTTATGATAGTACAGATAGATATCCTCTTGATGTTCAAATTTTTAGTAATGCAGATCAGTCTAATAAAATTCACAATACCCAAAAACCAGTAGGAATATATAGATATTTTATGCGTACATATACGAATGAGTGGGATACTGTACTTGATTTTTCTGCTGGCAGCATGACGTGTGCCATAGCTGGTATTGAGGAAAATAGAAGAGTTATCTGTATAGAGAGGGATGAACAAATATTTGAATTGGGGAAAAATAGAGTTATTGAGTGTGTGAAAGAAAGCAGAAATATATAAGTCAAGGAAAAGCCAATTTTAAAGCAAGAAAATAAGACAGTCCGAAGACTGCCCTATCCTTTTAATGAACACTACTTCTTATGTTTCTTTTTTTTGGACTTTGTGTTAATCTCAAAATCTTTGTATTTAACATGTAAGTTTCTGAGAACAAAGCCACTTATTAACACCAAAATTGATAGTGACAAAATAACACAAGTAGGTGTTTGAAAAAGTTGAATAATAAATGAAATGTTCATTAGGTACCCCCTTCTCAGGAGGACTATTTAGCTTAATGTGTTCGTAAATGTAATTATAGCATAAGTAACTAAAATAGTAAAGAAATAGCAATGAAAATTTTGATTCATGGAAAGTTAAAAAAGTAGAAGTAATAATTAGGCGTATGCAAAAATTGAAATAAATTAGTAGGAGGGAAAGAGATTTCTGCGCAGGATAAATCATGATTTGCTCCTAAATAAGAATGGAATATAAAAAGAAAATTAAGTGTGAATTGTATAGAGATTCAATGCAGAATTATAAGAAGTACGCAATTCCACCAGCCCAGTTAATCATAGCTGACGTACCTTACAACGTAGGAAATAATTTTTATGGATCAAATCCAATGTGGTATAACGGCGGTGACAATAAAAATGGGGAAAGTAAATTAGCTGGCAAAGCAGCGTTCAACTCTGATTTCAATTTTAACCTTTATGAATATTTTCATTTTTGTTCCAAAATGTTGAAGAAAGATGATACAAGACCTGTTCCACGAGGACGCAGTAGCGATTCACCTTGTATGATTGTATTTTGTTCATTTGAACAGATTCAAACACTAATTAAAGCTGCCGAAAAACATGGGTTTATTCATTACATACCACTTATCTTTTGTAAGAATTATAGCCCACAGGTTCTTAAAGCAAATATGCGTGTAGTAGGTGCAACAGAGTATGCACTGCTTTTATATCGTGATAAACTTCCAAAATTCAGAAATGGTCTTCAGATTGATGAGAATGGTAAAAATATTCCAGGAACAGGACATATGATTTTTAACTGGTTTGAATGGAAGAAGGATGGTAAAGATATACCCAAGATCCATCCGGCTCAAAAGCCAGTAGCAGTTTTAAAACGTCTGATTGAAATATTTACCGATCCTGGAGATGTAGTTATTGATCCTTGCGCTGGTTCAGGAACAACATTGAGATCAGCATATGAACTTGGTAGGAGTGCTTATGGTTTTGAAATTGATCGTAATTTCTATCAGAGAGCAAAAGAAGAGATGTTGAATTTTGAAAAAGAAGAATAGATATATATAAGATTAAACATCGGTTTCATTGGGAAGGAGTAAATAAAATGGCAGCACAAATTTGTGGAAATTATGAACATAAACATGATATATGTTATTGTTCGCCTAATAGCACATGTGATAAGTATGAGCCTATAAAAATGGTAAATAGAAAATCATGGGATGAATTTAGGAATAATGGATTGCTTTGGTGGATTAATATGATTTTACATACGTTTGGCTGGGCAATAGTCACTGAGATTGATGAGGGTAAAATTATTGATGTTTATCCAGCTAGAGTAAAATTTAGAGGGTTTGGAGAAAAGAATAATACAGAATAATACAGAAGGATATATAAAGGTAAGCCAGTTTATGAAAAACAATTCCAAAGAATTATTATCTGAAGCAGAAAATTAATAATATGTTAATTCGGGAGATACTTGCCTTACCAATTTTAACGACTCCCTAAAAACGGTAGGAATGGCGTTTACGACAGGCGGTAAGCAGATTCTTCCTTGTACGAGAACAATGGCAAATTACACTAAAAAAGATATGGTAAATGGTTCTATGAAATATAAAGAGAAATATAAAACAGGAATGATATTTAGAAGTAAGAAATATCCTTGGGCAGATATTTTAATTGATTATGTTACATATAATCGCCTAGCTGAAAGCTCTTATGAGTTTAACATTTTTTCAGCAATTTGTTGGCAGAGAGCAAATGGTATTGAATTTGATAAATTTATATGCAGGAGAAAGGGTTATGATTATAATCCAGAGGAAAATGGAAGAATGGATTTTAGAAATAAAACAACATTCCCATTTCCTTCTTTTGGTGAGGCAAACCCTAAATCGATGGATGCTTACATTAAAAAATATGAACTTGAATATGTAGGAATGAGTGACAAAGAAATCACAATATATCAAGATAACAAAGCTGAGTATTCATCTGGATTTAAGGATAAATAGGGATGAACTTTTCATTTCATTGGATAATCCCAATGTGCTTATATAAACAAACACATTGGGATGCGAAGGAATATTTAGATAATTTGCATTACAATTGAGTTAATAGGTGCATTTTTCAGTTCATAAACACTTGCTGTTTTAAAAAGTTTTGCTTCTGAAAAGTTTCGCAATCTTGCCCGTTCATCAAGTCCACCAACTAAAGGCTCATATCCAAAATGTCCTAGGATAAATTTTACCATCCGTCCAACGATTTGCCGGTTTTTATGATCGGTTAAAGGGAATTGAGGTGTATGAGCGAAACTGCTTTCTAAATTTTTTGCGATACCACTAATAGCTGGTAGTTTTAAATTTGTAAAACTAATCATGTTATAAATGTTCTCAGGCTTGCAAAGTGAATCGAAAACTGCCTGTGCATCAGAATTGCCCACACAATTTTTAAATGTAAATGAGCTGCAAAAATTCGCATAAGTCAACATATTACATACCTCCTAAAATCAAACATTTAAATATTACACGTTGAATTATAATACGTTAAATAATGATTGTCAATAGTATTATCTATAAAATTTAAAAGGAGAAAGAAATTTATGAACAAGAAAACAAATTGGAAGTTACCGTTAATCATTGGAGCAGGTGTTGTCGCTGTTATACTACTTTGCATATTTGGCGTGCAGAGTTCTCAGAATAGAGCATTTGCTTTAGAAGAACAGGTAAATACAGCGCAGTCAGATATTAAAGTTCAGGAGAAACGAAGAGTAGATTTGGTGTACAACCTTGCTGATTGTGTGAAGCAGTATGATAAGCATGAATCTGAAACATTGACAGCTATCGCAGAGGGGCGTGGATCAGCCGGTGATATTGAAAATGTGACAACAGCCATTACAGCAGTTTCAGAAGCATATCCAGAGCTGAAGTCAAATGAAAATTATAAGCAGCTTATGAATGAATTGGCAATGACTGAAAATTTGATTGCTGAATATAGAAGTAATTATAACAAACAAATCAAGGAATATAACAGGTATGTAAAGGCATTTCCGACAAGAATTTTTCTAAATATGCTTGGATATGAAAAACAGAGTTATACATATTTGGATTATGATGCACCTGAAACAGCACCTAAAAATTTGTTTGGAGAATAAGTATGAGTAGATATAGTTATAGAAAGAATGGATTTGATTTTGGCGATTTTGAAATTACCAAAAGAGAAATTTTAGCAAGTATTTCTATTATAGCTGTGATGTTACTGCTTGGTGTTCTGATTTCTAGCAAGATTTCAGAATACCAGCTAGACGCAAATGAAATTTACAATAAGGCAGTGAAAATAGATAATACAGATTTGTTTCAGTATGGTATGGATACAAATGTAGGTAATGCTTTTGTATATGGTGATTTAATTGCGGTCGATACAGTTACTTATCCTGAAATTGGCGGAGAGTATATGTATATTGAAAAAGTTAAAGAAAAATATACAAAGCATACTCGCATTGTTACATACAAAGATAGTAATGGAAAGACACATACTAGAAAAGAAACATATTGGACTTGGGATAGAGTTAGTAGTGAAGATAAAAGATGCGATAAAATTTCTTTTTGTGGGATCACTTTTGACAGTAACAAGATTGATTTACCAAATACAGATTATATAGACACTATCAAAGAATCAAGTCATTTCAGATATAAATATTATGGTGTAGGTACTAATTACACAGGAACAATTTTTACAGATTTAAGAGATCAGACTATATTAGATAATACTCAATTTTACATCAATAAGAACATAGAAGAAACAGTTAAAAAGTTGGAGTCTGGTGGTAGAGTAGTTTTATTTTGGATATTTTGGATTGTACTGATTTGTGGCTGTGTATTTGGATTTTATTATCTGGATAACAAGTGGTTAGAGTAGGACTTGAAACCAGAGCTTTAAAGAAAAGAGGGAATTGTTTTTGAATTTTGAAGAATTTTTATGTGAAGCGTTACGACAATGGAATGATTTTATAGAGGATAGAAATAATTGTACATTTGAAGATTATAATAATTTCATATTAGAGATTTTTGAACAGAAAAGAGAGGAAATAAAATTATAGAAATAAATAAAACATATTACATGGATTGTTTTGATGGAATAAAAAACTTAGACAATAATTCAGTTGCATTAGTGATCACATCACCTCCGTATGTAGAACAGAGAAAAAAATATTATAATAGTATTCCTGAAATAGATTATCCAATGTGGACAGTGAGTTGGATGAGATTATTGAAAAATAAACTTAAAGAAAATGCCAGTGTGTGTATAAATATACGTCCACATATAAAAAATGGACAGATATCGAATTATGTAGCAAAAACAGTAGACGTTCTCAGAGAAGACGGATGGATTGAGTGCGAAGAATTAATTTGGTACAAACCAGATAGCCCGCCTATGGGAAGCATAAAGAGGCCACGCAGAGCATGGGAAAGTATCAAGTGGTTTAGTCTGACTAATAAGCCTTTTTGTAATCCAAAAGCAAATGGAAGTATTAGTAATAGAATTGGATTTGAGCAAAGCAAATTTGAAGAAAGTAATAATGGATATGTTCATAGAGGACAGAATCAAGCAAAATCAGGAATTGCCAGATGTACGGACGTAATTGTGTGTGGTACATCAAAGGTTGAAAAAGGGTACAATCATCCAGCAATGTTTCCTCCTGAAGTCCCAGAGTATTTAATAAAAATGTTATCAAAAGAAGAAGATTTAATATTAGATCCGTTTATCGGTTCGGGTACAACAGGAAGAGTGGCAGAAAAGTTAAATAGAAAATGGATTGGCTTTGAGATAAATGAAGAATACATGATAAAAGATTAGAAACGAAGTTGATAAGTTTCATGTAGTTTGAGCAAGTAGAATTTTGCTTTTATATAGAATTATTGTTTTTTCTTTTTGGACGATTTGTAGCTTAATTCAATCTGGAAAATATGTAGAAAGTTTATTTTCAGCTTAATATCAAAATTTTCATTTTTCTTTTTACAAATTAAAAAACAAAAAGATAAATAAAAAACTATTAAAATTATACAAAAATAAATCATACGACTGTACCCCTTTCATTCTGGCGATGTATGTTTATCCTTTGTATATTAATAGTCTGAAATCTTAATCTGCCTTGTATCTGCAAATATAATAACAAAATTGGGAATATTTGTCAATAATTTTGTTTCAATTTAGTTTAATCCGGGAATTAGAATTTTTAATTTTGTTGGTTTTTGGAGGTGAAGTAAATAGAAGAATTACATATATATGAAGTTGAAGGGATGGAAGAATACCTTCCAAAACATGTCTATCATGGATATTATGGACTAGCTCAATCATTTCTTGATTCGATTAGTAGTTGGTTATTCCCAGAAGCAGATAGTAAGTATTTTAAAGAACAACAAAAGAAAAATCTACTACAGATGTTTAATGTTGCAAGGAATTTAGGCTGTGTGAATTAAAGAAGAATCTGATTATTAAAAAGATGAATTGGTATGTACAAAAAATTATAGAATTGCTATCAAAGGGCCAATGCAGTTATGATGGATACTGTTTATTCATAAAAGCATCAGTATATTTAAATTATAATGAAGTAAAAATAGAAGTTAATGATTGTGATGATAATATCTTCTATGAAGAATATGATTTTGATTTTAAAGAATATATTAGTGAACAAAATTATTTGAAACGAGATTATTCTAATAGATTGCTTTCATATACTTGCAATCTTTTAGAATTATACGGAAAATATTTTAAAAAAGAAGACGATCATATTTATTTCAATATAACGATGAACGGAGATAAATTTTGTGGTGGTAAAGGTTATATAGAATGGTCTTAGAATCTTGGTTTCATATGGACGGAGGTGTTAATTTGAACAAAATATATACAGTAATGGTAATGACAGATTTAAATTATGATGAGCAAACCAAGTTTCCTGAGTTTGGTTCTAGCAGACTTGTTGGTTGGTATTCTGAATTTGAAGATGGTTATTCGTCTGTATCAGGAAATTGTTGTGATATAAATGAAACCTGCTACAATTATGCGCTTATAGAAGAATGTGAAGAGGGTCTATATAATCCAGCAAGCAAAAGATGGTGGTTTGAATATAATCGTGACAAAGATCGTTATTTCCAAATTGAAGAACCTGATTTTATAAAAGGATTTTGTGGATTTACTATTGGATAAAAGGAGAACATATAAGTGGTATTGTCAGAACTAAAAAAACAAGTAGATTTTCTTTGCGATACAGGACATGGTGATAATCTAGTTTTGGTGACGCTCTCAGAGTCTTCGATTGGTTCCAGAGCTGCTACTGGTATAACAGGTATTCACTCAGGAATTGATTGGGAACATGGACAAGTAAGGATATCTACTGAGAAGAAAATAATTTCTTATGGAAAAGATAGGGATGAAGTTATAGAACCGATAAGAGAAGATTATGATATTGGCTCAAGAATACGTCATTTGTTACTCTGTCCTAAATGTCAAAATCAGCTCAGTAAATATGATAATTATTGTGGTAATTGTGGGCAGAGAGTAAAGAAATAGAAATTGAGTAAATGAGGAGGCGATATTATAGATTACAAAAAAATGTGTATCAACCAAGGATATATACCGCCTACATGTAAAATGGATGGACAGTTGTGTTGGCTGCTTATTAATGATGGTAAAAATCCTTGTGATGGATGTAATTACAATAGAGAAGATTGTAAGGGACGACCTAAAGAGGAAAAATATGATTCAGAATTTTATAGGGTAACAGTTTGTATTGACAATCATATCGAAAGAGAACGCCAAAAGCAATATGAAGAATATTTGCAAAGGGAAAGAGAGAAAGATAAAAGGGGACAGGAACATGCCAAATGTAATGCAAAAACTATCATATCTATTGTAACAGATATAGGTAGATGAGGTAGACCAGAAATAGAGGTTAAGGTAAATGATTTAATAAATGAGATTGGCTATGTAAAAAAATATGAAAATCCCGATGAGGCTATTTGTTATATTCCGGCGATTATTCGTAAGTATGGAGTTGGACAGATACAATGTGAAATTGATGGTTATGGATTAGGTATATATGACAGGTTAAAAAACGCAGGACTTGGTATAGATATTGTTCCATTACATTATATAGGATTGAGATTATAAAGAGAAGCATTGAGAGCGCGATTTCAAGGTTTGAAGAGGTGGTATTATGAGAAAGGTAATCAGATATAAATGCTCAGATTGTGGTGTTTTGTTTGATTCAGAAGAGAGCTATTTAAAGCACGAGGATAGACATAAAAGAATAAACAAAGCTAATGAAATGCTTAATAACGGACATACATTACAAGAAATTCAAGATACCTGTAATATTTGGGATTCAATACCAGAGCATTTGAAGAATGCAAATAAGGATAATTGTTTTGTTATACCTTATTGGCAATGTTGTGACAAACCTGCTTATCAGATTGATTATATTTATATGGATGGAACTGTGAGGGTTTGGGGTTGTGGTTCTTGGAGTGGCTATTATGGGAATCCAGTTTCTCTTAATAGTAGCAATTTAAGAAATATTCATAATAAAGATGAATTATTTGTTGATAAAAGGTATATAGAAAGGCATTTTTAAAAAGTAGTTGAATCCGAAATTTAAAAGATAAAAAAATATAAATAGAGGAGAATGAGATATTGAAGAAGAAAATTTTTGGTTTATTAATAGCAGGAATTTTAGCAATAAGCATATTAACAGGATGTGAAACAGAAGCAGAAAGAGTTAATTACAATTTGACTCAGGAAGCAGATAATTTTAATGTGGTACGTCAGCTCACAGTAATCAATTGTATTGAGGGTGATGTTCTGTTCCAAATGACAGGCAAAATGTCAATCACTGCAGATGTAGATGATAATCAGCTTGAAATTATTGTGGAAGATGGTGGTACATATGTAAAACATTTTGTTGGACTGAGTGATAATGTGACTTATGTTGTTGAAGATCTGAACTTGGGAGCAAATGCAGTTTCAAAATATAAGTATACACTCAACTTTAATCCTAATATGTGGATTCCTGTGAATGTAAAAACTATTGATTAATACAAAAACAAGAGGTGATATTTTGAGATTATTTATTACAAAGAAGGAGTTAGTTAAGAAATTTGCGGAAGAATTGGCATACTTACAGATCAGAGCTGATTGGTGGTCTTATGTGGCAAGTGGAGATAAAAAAGAAAATCAGAATATGTCCAGTAATCAGCTAGAAGGTGTTACAGAATTACGTTGTATTTGTAATGATTTAGGTGTTTTGAATGAAGTTTATAACGAAGCATACAAGATATATGACTTTAGAAATAGTGGAAAGAAAAATCATATTGCAGATGTTGAATTAATTAAGAGATTGAATAGAGAATTTTGCGATCCAAGAAAGAAGAAAAGATTATTGATATAAGAAGAATTTAGTAATTGAAAGTAAAATTTATAGACAATGTAGATATTAGTGGTAAGATCAATATCAACAAAGGAGAAATTTTTTAAGCAAGAGAAGATTGCGATTTTATCATGATTCGGATGAAGGACGACAGTACAGTTAAAGCACCGAAATCTGAAATTGAAGGTATTTTTTGGAAATTATGGAAGGGGAATAGAATGGAATGGTAGGTAAATATAAAGTAATTACATTATGTGGAAGCACAAGGTTTAAAGAAGATTTTTTAGAACAACAGAAATTATTAACCTTACAGGGCTATATTGTCATTTCAGTTGGATTATTTGGTCATTCAGGAGACGAAGAAGTTTGGACAGAAGGCACAAAAGAAATGCTTGATGATATGCACAAGAGAAAAATTGATATGGCTGATGAAATTTATGTAATCAATAAGAATGGTTATATTGGCGAATCAACTTTATCGGAAATAAAGTATGCAAAATCAAAGGAAATGCCAATTACTTATATGGAATGTCCAAATGAAGATGATATTACATAAAACGCATACAACATATTAAACATTCTAAATAATAAAGAATTATATATTGACAAAATAAGCGGTTGAATTCTTATTTTACTGTATATCCATAAAGAGGACTGTCATAAAGAGCAGTCCTCAAAGGAGAAAATAAATGAATAATTGAAATACAAAATAAATAGTGGTTAGAGAATCAAATAATTAGTTATTGTTTTGAAAGAGCTTTTTATGTTGCTTGGTCATCATGCTGGTGATTGACCGTACTTTGTCATCCGACAATTCGGGATGATTGCAAATCTGGTCAACGGTATGGTTTTTGGAATGGTAGTACATACCAACAGCAATAAGACCAACGATTGCACATCCTAAAGTTGCAATAATGTACAATCTCTCTACCCTCCTTCCTGTAAGAATATTCAAAACAGGAGATTTGTATCGCCCAGAATGGGCAGAATTATTCATCCTAGCATCTATCTTACGTTGATGCTCCCACATGGTAAAATAATACCAGGTACTTGCCGTGACAGCGGATTGCAATGTGGTAATACAATCGCAGTATACTTAGATATTATTTTATCAGCAAATATAGAAATTGTAAAACAGAATGTTGGAGATAATAAAAATAAAGTTTAAAACAAGTAAAAGAATAAATGAATGGGTAGAAAATCAATTAGCTGAAGAAACAAAGCTACAGAAAGAGAAGAAGGGGAGTAAGAAATAAATCGCGATAATTGAAAAGACATCCAGAGAGCTACCTGAATGTCCATCGCCTTAATTATCCTTAAATTTCAGCATCAGTATAGATGTAACACTACCAATGACCTATAGCTCTAGGTGAACGTTATATTAGATATAACTATTCTTACACTATATCCTATGATTTACTACAATTGCAATTAAGGGAGCAATTAACCCGCCATAGGACTTATCTAAAATTTAAGTGCGGGTGGTGTCAAAACCTTTGTCAAGTCTAACACCTCCTTAAATTAAAGTGTAAGAATAGTTTATCATAAAAGAGATGAAATTAAAAGCTGAAAAAGAAAATATTAAATTATAGAAACTGTAAACATTTCAATAAATTCAAATTAATAATCATAGAAAATTCCATGGTAACAACTTAACAATTATATTTGCTTTGGGTGGGAAATAGCATACCCTTGGTTAAATTACGCAAAATTTAGCCATAAACCACTGATGACATAGATTTTATATAGATTTAATCTCTATGTTCCAGTCTGAAAAGACTGTTGATGTTATATATAATGTGAAAATATTTTAATAATTTTATTTTACAGGAGGAAATTTAATTTGGCAAAAAGCAAAGAAAGAAAGGCACTGAAGAAGGGTAAGGCAGCGTTTACATTGATTGGTAAAGCAAAGGTCACTGATAAAACATTTAATCTTGATAATTCCTATGATTCTGGATGGACTGATAATCAGATGTATCTTGGTGTAGATTGTGGCAATGGCAATATGGTATATGGTGAGATGCGTGGTGGTTTCTTCCCCGATGATGACAATATCCTTAGAGGATTTAGTAAGGACGATAAAGACGATGACGGAAAGAGCAAACAGGTAGAAATTGCTTGGGAAGATAGATTTGACGAAGAATTGTTAGATACGATTGCTGATACATCATTTATTACAGTTGGTGTTGAAAAGGATGTAAAAGGTAAGACTGTCTATAAAAAATTCCTGAGTGCATATGACGCTGTTGAATATTTGAACGATCATCTTGAAGATGGAATGATTGTCAATGTAAAGGGTAATATTGGATATAGCGAATATGAAGACAACGTAACAGTTAAAAAAGAAATCACATCAATCGTACTTTCTAAAGTAGAAGATGAAGCGGATTTCAAAGCAACTTTCACACAGACAATTTTGCTGAACTTTGACAGTATCGGTAAGAAAGATCCAGAAAAAAATACAATGGCACTCAATGCTTATGTAGTTGATTATGTCGGTAAGCCTAAGATTGATGGTAAGAAGGTAGAAATTAAGAAGAATGTTACTTATCCTAAGACATTTGAAGTTGCTATCAATGAGAATCCTGAAATCACAGCAAAGATGTTACAGAAATTCTTCAAAGTAAAGAAGAAAGGCAGTATCAATGTTCTGACGGTTATGGGTAATCTGATTGAGGGTGCTGCCATTGTAAATATCACTGATGATGATATTCCTGATGATATCAAGGAATTGATTGAAATGGGATTGTATTCCGAAGAGGAAGCAAAGGCTAAGTGTGCTGTCGGTGGTAATAATCGTGAACGAAGAATGGTTATTCTCAAGCCTGATATTACATATGTGGGACAAGATGACGAAAGAAAGCCTACGGTTGCTTTTGAGGAAGGAAAATATGAAGATTCAGATTTATACTTCTATGCACAGGCTCTTAATGACGCAGGTGTAGAAGTAGATGATACAGATAATAATGAAACGGAATCTGATGAAGTATCGGAAGAAGATGATTTACTTGCAATGTTGGATAATATGTAATTCAGGAGGTAGAAAGATAAATGGCATTTAGACAGGCGAAAGCAGCAAAGATTGGTGGTAAATTTTTGAGTTATGGTGAGTCTGGAAGTGGCAAGTCCACTTTCCAGCTTACATTTCCTAAAGTAGCATGTATCGACTCAGAGACAGGTATTGCCCATTATGAAGGAAAAGACATTTCTCTCAATAATGGGAATACATATAACAATTTGGTTATGGTTGATAATACTTCCGATCTTGATGAATTAGAGACAGATTTGGACGCATTTATTAGTGGAGAGTATGATGGAAGTATTTCAACTCTGTCAATTGACTCAGAAACAAAATTTTATAACACCATGCAGATAGGAGCAACGGAAGTAGAGGAAAGACGTGCGAGAAAGAAGGGCGGAGATGTTGATGATGCCGGTATCAGCGTAAAGCAGTGGGGACGTATCAAGATTATTAACATGAAACTCCAGCAAGCAAAGATTGATCTCTCTTCAAAAGGTACACATATTGTATCTGTTGCACAGGAAGTAGAAATTAAGGATGATGATGGCAAAAAGACCATCGGTTACAAGCCTGATATGCACAAGTCTGTAAAGTTTGATTACGACACGATTCTTCGTCACTATACAAAGAAGGACAAAGATGGAAATGTATCGTTCTGGGCAGAGGTTATCAAGGATAGGACTGGTGTAACAAAGGTAGGAGAACAAATTGAAAATCCTTGCTTTGATATTTGGAAAGGCTACTATGAGGCAATGAATGGTCTTGAAACAAATAAAACATCATATAAGAATGATTTGAAAACTTCAACTGAATCAATGGTAGATAAGGCTGATAAAGCAGAAGCACTTGCTAATGAGTGGAAAGGCATGATGAAACGGCTTAAAGAAGATAAGAATATGGATGCAATCAGTAAGATTAATGCCTTAATCAAAGAGAAGAAGATTGATGTTAAGAAGATTGAATTGCAGACTGTTGAGGATCTGACAGAATTGATTGATTTCACAAAGTTGCAGTTAGCATAAGGCTGATAAAATATATTTGCTCTGGTGTAGTTTTATGCCAGGGCAAATAGATTAGAGGTGATAATTTGGCTCGTGCAAATAAAGAACCTAAAAACAAAGATTGGGTTGAATTATGTGAATATGTAAAGAAAGAAATTTTGCAATACGATGACAATATGAAGATTCCTACATATCTTGTTTTGAAACTTCAAGGATTAAAAAAAGGTCAGCATATTGCAAATAATAATATAGAGACTAACGCTTGCTATGACGATTATACATTATTGTGTGCGTTTAAGATATGCAAAAGAAAAATTGTAGATTATATTTCAAAAAACGAAACCAAGATAAAAGACGAAAATCATAAAATTAATCTGATCATTAAGATGGTTGAACCAGAAATAAATGATGTGTATATCAGATTACAACAGGCAAAAAAGAAAGAAGAAAAGTTACAGAATGATTCATTTGAAAATCAGTTTAATCAAGGTGCGGATTATTCAAAGAAAACAAAAGATGTAAATGATAGATTAAAAAACTTGTTTTAGGAGGGAATAATTGGCTCAAAGTAAAAATGAAAAGAAACCAACACCTTTTCAGGAAGAACTTATCAAAGCAGCAAAAACAGTAAAAGAATATAAACTTGCTTGTGAAGCCAATATTGTTTCCATCTTTTATAAGAAGTCTGATCTGATGTATGATTATCAGCTCAAACTTGAAGACTTTACAGAAAATACATGGCGAGTTTATTGGCAGATTGCATTTGATATAGTGATTAAAGAAAGAAAATCTACACTTGATGAGATTACTGTTGGATTATATTTAGAGAAACACAGCAAATTAAAACAGAAATATGATGAATATGGTGGATTTGAAACTATTGAAAAGGCAACAGAATATGTCAAGATTGAAAACCTGAATGGATATATAGCAGAACTAAATAAGTGGAATACGGTATTATTATTACTCAAAAATAAATTTCCCGTATATGACAGGTTAAGCGAATTTGCGGATATGTCGTTAGATGATATTTATGCTGAGTACGAAGCGATCCTAAATCACATTTTTATCAATGCGGATGAAGAAACAAAATCTTACTCAATAGATGATGGCATAGATGAACTTATTGATGAGTTGAATTGTGGTACTGCTGTTGGTCTTCCATATAATGATATGCCACTTCTTAATAAGGAAACTGGTGGACAATTAACTGGTAATATTACTCTGATTGGTGGTTTATCTAATATGGGTAAAACAACATTGGCAAGGTCTTTATGTATCCCCACAACAATCAAAAACGGTGACAAACTTGTAATCATTTTGAATGAGGAAGGTACTAAGAAATGGCAGAGGGAATTATTAGTCTGGGTAGCAAACAATATTTATAAGTTTGATTTGCAGAAGTTTGTTGTCAGAGACGGTAAATATACTGATGAAGTAATGGAGATGCTTAGAAAATGTGCTGACTGGATAAAGACAAAAGCGAGTGATAATACAATCACATTGATTCCATTTAATAAATACCGTACTGACAAGGCGATAAAAGTCATAAAAAAATATGCAAGCCTTGGGGTTAAGTATTTTATCCTTGATACATTTAAGGCAGACTCAGGAAGTAGAAATGACAAAATGTGGCTTGAAATGCAACAGGCAATGGTAGATATTTACGACACTGTAAAAACAGACGGTGGCAAAGACGTACATATTGTAATTACATTTCAGTTGGCAAAATCATCAGCGAGACAGAGATTTTATAGTCAGGATAATATTGGACAGGCAAAAAATATTATTGATGTGGCAAGCACTTGTATTATGATTCGTGATATTTTTGATGATGAATATACAGGTGAAAAAAATGCTTTGAAAATATATCGGTTAGAAGGTAAGAATGGTAAATCAAAAATTCCCGTTAATTTGGATCATGAAAAGCATTACCAACTATTATTCATTGTGAAAAATAGGGAGGGTGCTGCAAATAGTGTGCAAATTGTGGTAGAGCATGATATGAGTAGAAATTTATTAAAAGAAGTTGGGTTTACTTCTGTACCAGTAGATTTTTAGAGAAAAGGCGGTGAGCGTACATTAATGCAGATGATTTAAAAGAATACATAATTGAAAATGATTGTGTGTTTACAATTCTGGAATCATTAGGATGTCATGATATAAAAGAATATCAGGGTGAATGGCGAGCCGCCTTGCCAGAAGGAACAAATAAAACTGCTGTATGCGTAAAGAAAAATAATCTGTCATCTGCTATCAGATGTGCGGAAGGAAATAATGTTGGTGATATTTTCACAGCGGTCATGGATATAAAAAAATTATCGTTTGGTAAAGCAAATAAATATATCCATAAATTATTGGGTTTGAATTACACATACAAAAGCAGTAATAAAGAAGAAGATAAGAATGATCCGTTGCAAATCTTCAAAAAGATAAAGAGAAAACGGCATACACTTGATAAAGACATTCCAATATATGACGATTCCTGCATGAAAGAATATGTTGATTTACCTTATATTGGTTGGGTAAGAGAAGGTGTAATGCCGTTTGCTTGTAAGAGATTTAATATTGGATATTCATATGATAGAAAAAGGATTGTTATACCTGAACGTAAATGGGATGGAGATGATAACGAATATATAGGAGTTAGTGGAAGAACTACTATAGAAAATTATGAAATGTTAGGCATTCCCAAATTTTTCAAATTATCAAATACATATCCTCGTAGCGAAAACATTTATGGTTTGAATGAGAATTATAAGACAATTCAAGAAGCTGGATATGTAGTCTGTTTAGAGGCACAAAAATCCGTCTTAAAAAGGTATTCAAGAAAAGATGGAACTGCAACCGCAATAGGAAAGTGTGAATTTTCCCCAGAACAAGTAAAGATTTTGATTAGTTTGAATGTTGAAATTATCATAGCTCTTGATGAGGGTATAGATATTAACTTAATCAGAAAAGAGTGTAATAAATTTTATCCTATCAGAAAAGTATCTTACATGTATGACAGATGGGGATTGATTAAAGAAGGCAGCAAGGATAGTCCGGCAGATATGCCAAATAAAATATATAAATTTATGCTGAAACATAGAACAATATATGATGAAAGGGAAAGGAGATTGTTGAGGGATTGGCAAGAAAAACAAAGGAAGAACTAAACAAAATTTGTAAGCAATTAAATGTGAATACTCTTGACAGTTGGAGCAAATATCATTGTTACAAGCAAGATCATTGGGAAGCATTTTTAAAATATGTATTACATGAAAAAGAAGATAGAACAAATGGCATTTATGCTGTATCAGGTGGATATTGCCACGATATTATAGAAAAATTTTACAAAGATGAAATTAAATATGAAGATATGATTGATTCATACGAAGATTCACTTCTGACAATGAATATTGCAGAACTTAAATATGATAGAAATGACTCTGAAAAGAATGAAAAAATTGCAAATAAATATGAAAATTGTATCCGTCATTTCTTTAGGAATCATGATGTGATAAAGCAGCCACATAGGATTGAACACTTCATAACCATTAGAATTAGTGAAGATATTGTCTTACAGGGATATATTGATTTTTTGTTTACAGAGAAATATCAAGATGATGATGGTAATGAAAGAACAAGAATTAGGATTGTTGATTGGAAGACAAGTACAAAATATACAGGTAAAAAGATTGATGAAGAATGTGGACAGTTGGTAATTTATGCAGAAGGGATTCGACAGGCATTAGGTATTCCATTAGAAGATATAATTTGTGAATGGAATTTCCTTAAATATGTAACAGTTACTTATGAACAGAAAAACGGCACTCTTAAAAATCGACATATTGAAAGAAATAGTATTGGAGAGAGTTTGGTAAATACGGCAAAGATGTGGTTAAAGCATTTTGGCTATGAAGATGATATTGACACATATGTAGATACTATGATTCTGGATAATACAATTGATTGTTTGCCAAAAGAAGTAAGAGAGAAATTTACAATCAGAGATTGTTATGTGGAAGTTCCGCTAACTGAAGAAAAGATTGAAGCGTTAAAAGCAGATATTGTTGATGTGATCCATGATTTTAGAAGAAGAGAAGCAGAATATAAAGTTACAAAAGATGAAATGTTATTTTGGCAAGATGTAACGGATGCTGATGCTTATAGACTGGCAACTCTATCAGGATATTCCAGAAAATTACATAAGCCATATGATGCGTATTTAAAAGAGCAGGAAATGTTTCAAAATAATACAAACGATGAAGAAAATGATAATAGTGATAATTCTTCAAATAATGATGATGACTTACTTTCGTTTTTGGATAGTCTATAAAAAGAGGTGAAAATCATAAAGAGATACGAAAATTTTCATAAGCATGATCATGAAAGTAATGTAATGACTTTAGACTGTGTAGTTAAAAATACAGATTATATAGAGAGAAGTTTGGAACTGGGTTGTAAAAATTATTTTACGACTCAACATGGATGGGCTGGCAAGTTCTTAGAAGCGTATGATTTATGCAAAAAAAATAATCTCAAAATGATTTATGGTGCTGAACTGTACATGGTTAAAGACAGAAAAGAAAAGGATAATTCCAATTACCATATCGTCATCATAGCAAAAAATCAAGATGCTTTCTATGAACTTAATGAAATCATGTCTGAGAGTAATAAAACTGGATTCTACTATAAACCAAGGATTGATATAGAACTTATTAAGAGATTGAATCCAAATAATTTTTTTATAACATCTGCTTGTGTTGGAGGAATACTTAGACCAAGTGATGATATGAAAATCTTATTTGAAACTGTCTATGACCATTTTGGTAAAAACTTTTATTTGGAAGTCCAGAACCATCCATTTGATATACAGATTAATCACAATAGAAATATGCTGATGTTGAAACAACATTATAATATGCAACTTATTCATGCAAATGATAGTCACTACATATATCCTGAACAAGCAAAGGACAGAGTAAAATTCTTAAAAGGCAAAGGAATTAACTATGGTGATGAAGATAGTTTTGTATTGGATTTTCCAGATTATGATACGATTGTAGAACGGTATAAAAAACAGGGGTTATTATCAGATTGGCAAATTAAAGAAGCATTAGATAATACATTGATTTTTGACGAATGTGAAGAATTATATTTTGATAAAGAAATCAAAATGCCAACGATTTATCCAGGTTTTACACAGGAACAAAAAGATAAAGAATTGTCAAAACATCTTGTAGAAAAATGGAATCAAGAGAAAAAGCATATTGATAAATCACGCTGGAAAGAATATCAGGATGGTATTGCTTTTGAATATAAGATTGTAAAAGATACACAAATGGCTGATTATTTCCTCTTCAATGAAAAGATGGTTGAACTTGCAAAAGAGAAATATGGTGGTGTTTTATCTCGTACTGGAAGAGGATCGGCTGTTTCATTTTATATCAATAAGCTACTTGGATTTACTGAAATAGATAGGTTTACTGCTCCTGTGCCATTATATCCTACAAGATTTATGAGCATAGCAAGAATATTAGAAACTAAATCATTACCAGATATAGATCAGAATTGGGCAGACGTGTCAGCACCGATTGCAGCATCAAAAGAATTGCTTGGTGAAGATGGCATTTATTATATGTATGCTTTAGGAACTATGAAAGAGTCATCTGCTTTTAGAAATCTTTGTAGAGCATATGATATTCCAATGGACGATTATAACGAAGTTGGTAAGAATTTGGACGCTTTTAGGACAGATAAAAAGTGGAAACCTATTATAGATGAGGCACAAAAATATATAGGAACGATTGAAAGTATTTCTCCAAGTCCATGCAGTTTTGTATTATCCAATAAACCATTATCAAAAGAATTAGGCTTAATTCGTGTTGGAAATGAATTGTGTGCCTGTATAGATGGTTATACATCTGATGTTTGGAAGTTTCTTAAAAATGACTATTTGACGGTAAAAGTATGGAAGATAATTTCTGATTTTTACAAGATGATTGGTCAACCAATTCCAAATATCAGAGAATTATTAGAGAGATTAGATGATAAAACTTGGAAGTTGTATGAAGATGGGATGACTGCAACTTTAAATCAGGCTGATACAGATATATCAACAAATATGCTGAAGAGGTATAAACCAAAGACAGATGCAGAAATGAGTGCATTTGTGGCAGCAATCAGACCTGGATTTGCAAGCCTTGTAAATACATTTCTTGATAGAGAACCATATAGTACAGGTGTATCAGAAATTGATGATATTCTGTTGCCGAGTTATCATTTCATGCTTTATCAGGAATCAATCATGGCTTTCTTAGTATGGTGTGGAATGAAGGAAGATCATACTTACGATATTATCAAAAAAATCAGTAAGAAGAAATTTACGCCAGAAGCAAAAGAGGAACTAAGACAAGAACTGATAGCAGGATATAAAAAGAATCTTGGAACAGAAGAAGGATTTGATGAAGTATGGCAGGTTGTAGATGATGCGGCGAGATACAGTTTTAACGCTGCTCATGCAGTTTCGGTAGCTTATGACAGCATCTACGGTGCAGAAGCAAAAGAACATCATCCGCTTGAATATTTCACTATAGTTTTGAATGAGTATCAATCAGATAATGAAAAAACAAGTCGTATTATTGCTGAACTGGATTATTTTGGTATCAAAATTCAAAATATTAAGTTTGGTAAGTCGAAAAGCGAATATACATTTGACAGAGATATCAATACAATTTACAAGTCGATTTCATCTATTAAATATTGTAATGAAACGATTGCAAATGAGTTATATGAACTGGGCAAAAATAATAATTATGAAAACTTTATTGATGTGATTAAAGATATTAAAGAGAAAACATCAGTAAATTCCAGACAGCTTCAAATCCTTACAATCTTAAATTTTTTCTCTGATTATGGATCAAACAAAAAGTTACTTCAGATTATAGATATGTTTGAAAAATATTATGACAGAAAGCAGATTAAAAAAGCAGATATAGATAATTTAGGTATTGACCTAGCTGTGTTTGACGGGTGTTTTGATAATGAGACTCCCAAAATGTATAAAGAATTACATATGGATAAATACATCCAGAGAATATCACGGCAATTAGAAGACAAGCCATTATCAATAAAAGAACAGATCAAATATGAACAAGAATATCTTGAATATATCACATATTCAAATCCGAAAGCACCCAAAGGTATGTATTATGTTGTAGAAGCAAAATTCTATAAGGATAAAACTAAACCATATCTTGTTTTATATAATTTGCGTACAGGAGATACTTTAAAAACCAAGATTACATCTGGAAAGAATTTTGTAGAAAGACCTTTCCAAACAGGCAATGTAATCAATGTTACAGAATTTAGAGAGAAAAATAAAATGAAGATGGTTAATGGTTCGTGGGTGAAAACACCTGAAATGGAGAAAATTGTAGTAGGATGGGATGTTTACTGATAAGGGAAGGAGTGAGAATACGGATAAGATAGTTGATTTTAAGTGTACACCAGAGAGATTGGTATTTAATTCTGAGGAATATAAAATCTATGGATGCTCAGTTAATTCTTTTGAGTATCCAGATATTCAGATTGGAAAATATGGAACGTGTACTGTGAAAGGTAATGTTCAAGAGCTAAATCTTGGTGTGGAATACATGGTAAAAGCAAAAGAAATTTCTGATAAGTATGGTGTTGGATATGAAGTTATCAATATCAAAAGAGAAAAACCAACAACATTAGCTGCCACTCGTAACTTCCTATATGAGATATTGACTCCTAATCAAACAGATACATTATTAGAAGCATATCCAGACATTGTAGATAGAATTATGAACAACAGACTTGATGATGTTGATCTGAATAAAACAAAAGGTATTAAAGATTATACATTTAATGTAATCAAGCAAAAAGTTATTGAAAATTTTAAATTAGCAGATTTAGTAGAGGAATTTAGAGGTCTATTTAGTCTTTCTATTATCAAGAAACTCTATGACAAATACCCATCAGTTGAAAAAATTAAAGAGGTCATCAGGACTGAGCCGTATGAATGTCTATGCAGATTAAGTGGTATTGGTTTTAAAACAGCCGATGGAATGTTGCTTGAATTAGAAAAAGAGTCACAACAATGTAAAGGAACTGATAAGAATCCAATTTTGTTTTTTGGATTTGATTTAAAGCCTTCCTATCAGAGAGCAAAGGCATGTGTTGATTACATTCTAAATGAGAATGAGGCAAATGGTAATACATATGTCAAAGTTGGTGATTTAAAAAGGCAGTTTGAAATATTAGTGCCAGAAGCAATATTTAATCTTCCAATTATACTCAAAGGTGACAATGATGTAATTTTTGATAGAGAATCATTAAGCGTTTGTAGAAAAGAAACATATGAGACAGAAAAGTATATCTCTGAAAAGATTAAAGAAGGATTATCAATCAATACAGAATGGGATTGTGATTGCACTAAATTTAAGAGTTTAGAAGGATTTGATTTAACACCTAACCAATGTAAAACATCAGAATTTATGTGTAAACACAATATAGTTATGTTGGTTGGATATGGAGGATCTGGTAAATCGTCTAGCACACAAGCATTTGTAAATCTTCTGAAAAATTACAGGAAATCGTTCTTGTTGTTAGCACCTACTGGCAGAGCAGCAAAGGTATTAGCTGGATTCACAGGTGAAAATGCTATGACAATCCATCGAGGATTAGGTTATATGCCGCCTAATGATTGGAATTATAACAAAGAGCATCCATTACCACATGATGTTGTTATTGTAGATGAGTTTTCAATGGTAGATATTTTCTTGATGAGAAAATTATTAGAAGCGATTGATTTTAACAAAACAAAGCTATTGTTGATCGGTGATGATGCACAGATACCGTCAGTTGGTGCAGGTAATGTACTTTATGATTTACTTTGCTATAACAATATACCAACAGTCACTTTAGATAAAATTTTTAGATATGGGAAAGGTGGCTTATCAACAGTGGCAACAGACACAAGGACGGGAACAGAATATTTAGATAAGACAAAAAGTGGTATGCAAGCATTTGGAGAAGACAATTCATATATCTTCATGGCATTGACACAGGATAAAATCGTGGATTACACTGTAAAACTTTATCAAAAGATATTGACACAAGGGTACAACATTGAAGATGTTGCAGTTCTTTCTTGCTATAATGTGGGTGATTACGGAACAATTGAATTGAATAAACGACTTCAAAATGCTGTAAATCCTAATCCAGATGCAAAAATAACATTTGGAGATGTAGAATTTAGACTGAATGATATTGTAATGAATTTTGCTAATGACTATAAAGCAATTCTGTATAATGAAGAATTTTTAGATGAAAAGAACACCACATTTATAGCAAATGGTGAATCTGGACGAGTCGTTAAAATCCTTCAAAATGCAATGGTCATTGATTATGATGGAACACTTATATATTGTCCCAAAGGATCAATGAAAAATATCAGATTGGCATATGCAATATCTACACATAAGTCACAGGGAGGACAGTTCAAAGTTGTAATTTTAGTAACACCAAAAGCACATATGTTCATATTAAATTCCAATCTATTATATGTTGGTGAGAGTCGTGCCAAAGAAAAATGTTATCACTTAGGAGAAATAAGAACTGTAAACAATGCTTTAAAGAAGAAAGAAAATTTTGATAGAAAGACTATGTTAGGAACATTTTTACAAGTGAGTTAGGAGGAATATATTGGATAGAGAAGAAAAGCAACGGATATTTGAACCACTTTTGAAAGATTTTGAAACAGAAACTTTTGCAGAATATTTTAAAGATATGGTTGCTGAAATTCCTGATTACATATTTACAATACCGAGTAGCACAAGTGGCAAATACCATAATGCTACTCAGTGTGAAAAATTTGGACAGATTTATCATGAGTATATGTTTGCAAGTATTCTAAATCACAGACTTAGATTAAAAGCAAATAAAGAAAAATATAATACACCAGAAATCAGAGATTGTATGAGATGTGTTCCTGTATTCCATGATGCTGTTAAATGTGGATGGAACGGATCAAGATATACCGTATCAGAACATCCTATGTTAGCTGCTGAATGGGTAAGGACAACATCAGTAGAACATGATATAGACGGTCAGTATAAAGAAATGATTGCTTGTATGTGTGAAGCACATAGCGGTGAATGGAATAAGAATAGGTCTGGTGAGGAAATTATGCCAGAGCCAAGAAATGATATGGAGTTTTTCATTCATGAGTGTGACATATTAAGTTCAAGAGCGGATTTAGATATGATCATTCCAAATGAATTGAAAGAAATTTTATCTGGTGAAAAGGTAGCAGAAAAAGAAATATCTTTAGAAGAATATCGTGTTGATTTTGGAAAGTATTCAGGAAAGACATTGTTAGAAATAAGAGACATTGATCCTGGGTATATAAGATGGATGAAAGAGAAGGTGGATAGGGAGCCGGTAAGGACACTTTTGATGCAAATATAGCATAAAATATCTATATATAGTGGCTTATCAAAATTAAAACAACTATATATAGACTGAATATGCCAATGAAATAGGACTTTCAATGTGGAGAAATACAACTATATAATAATGATATAATTGTAGTCAACGATGAAATTATCGCAATAACTGTAGAAATTATAAAAGGCATTTTTGATTTTTCCTCACTATTTTTTATCTTACCGTCTTTTAATTTGCCAGAAATACATAATGAGCCAGTATGAAAAACAGTGCATGAAATAATTTCATTTTTAGCTATGTAATCAAATTGAATAGTAGATTTTCTGCAAACATTGTTATTAATTTCCATAATAGGAATTACTCGATTAAAATCATTTTCTGTAAGTATATGCCTACCTGTATCTTCATTTACAAGAAATTCTCCATCGGTGATAAGTGATAAAGGAGCGGATGGAGCGAAATCAGAATGTTCAATAATGCAATTTCCAATATTTTTTATTTTTAATGTAGAAGTATATAAATTTAATATTGGTTTTCCTTTGTATTGAATATTTAAGTCTTTAATTTTAGTTGCATTACAAGAAACTAAAGTTGTTGTAACAATATCATAAGACAATTTTATACGCTTTTTGCTAATAAAATAGAAAAACGAACTAATTAGTCCACCACCAATTAAACCTATAATTCCCCATAAAATGCTTGAGTTCCAATTCATAGTAACCCCTCCTCAATTATTAATAATATTATACGACAAAAGCAATAGAAAATAAAGTAGGTGATAAAAATGAGTAGAGAATAATATATGGAATATTTTATGCATATGCAAAACAAAGATCAGAAGTGTATGCTAAGTGGTATGGTAAAAGAGACACTAACAATGAGAGCTTATAATCTTGGTGTTGCAGTTGGAATGTATCAAGGATATAGGTATCTTAAACTAGGTGTAGGGAAAGAATTGGCTGATAAATGCTTTTCGGATTTGAATAAAAATGATGATTATACAACTATTTTAAGAACACTTATTAAATTAGATGAAAAAGAGAATATGAAAATAGATACTGGCTGGTAAATGATGGTGTATATGAATTGCACTTTACTCAGTTCTACGATGACGAAATAATTTTGAAGTTTATTCAAGACAAAGATAATTTAGAGAATTACATATATGTATCAGAACTATTGAATGTAGAATATGATGAAATATTAGCTGAGTCGATAGAAGACGCTATGGAACAGTTTGAGTATATGGTAGTAGATCATATTCAAGAACAAATTAATTATTATGATGAGATGTTAGATAGATTTCAAGAGGAGAAATAATACATGAAATATGAAGTAAAAGAGAAACTAAACTCGTTCGGAGAAAAGCACAGGATATTTCAACCAAATGACATAGTAAGACATTTTAAGGGTAATTTATACAGAATAATCACTATTGCGCATAATACGGAAACGAAAGAATTAGAAGTAATTTACGAATCTCTTTATCCATTTTCTGATGATGGGAGACGCAGAGTTTGGGCAAGACCTTATAGTATGTTTGAAAGTAAAGTTGATACTGGTAAATATCCGAATGTGATGCAGGAATATAGAATGGAGATTGTAGAAATACAAAATGTATTGGAATAAGAAATAAAACGCTCGTTTCAAAAAGAGAAAGAAGGAATATATGAATACAAAGAAATTAAATTGTTCTTTAAACAACACAACAGAATTAAGAAATCTCATAATAGAAAATCCAGACTTGCCATTACTGATTTTCTGCGGAGAAGATGCATGGCATGACGAATATCCTTATGAACAGGCAGATGTAGGAAAAGTTGGAATACAAGAATTAACACTTTACGATAATTATTGGTTAGATAAGGACGATTATGAGGAAGAATTGGCGAATGATTTATCGGATGAAGAAGAATATAAAAATATGTCGGATGAAGAATATGCCCAGATGATTAAGCAAAAGGTTACAGATACAGAATTTGTGAAAGCAGTTGTAATATATGTGGGATAAATTTGTGACCATGTTTTAAGGAGGATGATAAGCCGATGGCGAGAAAACATGATGTTAAAAATATAAATTTGCAAATAGATGATTTTGAACCGTTTATAAATGAAAATCATACTGGCTTCATTATTAGCTGGTCATCAGACATCGGATTTGGAGAATATACAATATATAAAGAAGACAATAAGTGGTATGGAGACTCAGAATGTATGGATTCTAATGATGACAAAGAATTTGTCATTCAATTAATGGACATATTTATAAAAGAACTAGAGATTAAATAATTGAGCGTTAGCGGA
Organism: Lachnospiraceae bacterium; assembly: GCA_910574185.1. Classification (GTDB taxonomy): domain Bacteria; phylum Bacillota; class Clostridia; order Lachnospirales; family Lachnospiraceae; genus Claveliimonas. The sequence continues at coordinate 84,569 of CAJSZQ010000001.1, read as the reverse complement.
GGTAATAATGGCAAGAGAATTTGATATGTGTGAAGTCTGTAAATTGGATAAGCAGCGTATTTGTAATTATGACTGTATAAAAAGGCGTTCTGATTTTATGTTTAGATTTTTTACTTGTCCTAAATTTATTTATGATGATGGTCATTCAATTACTAATGCAGAATGGATGAGTACGCTTCTAAAATCAGATATAGAATTATCAGCGAAAGAATTATGGTTTCAAACAGTTTTAAATGAAGGACATACTAATTTGAACGATTTTATAGAATGGTTACAATCTGACGCAGATATAAATAATAACGATTAAATAAGGAGAAAGATTTATTGGAAGAAGTAATTAAATTATTCAAACAGATTCAGGGAATCAGTGGCCTTAATGATAAGAAAGCAATTATTATAGCAAATAAAGATAATGAATTATTTAAGCAATGTCTTAAATTTCTATTAGATGGAAATGTAGTAACAGGTATCAGTTCTAAAAAGTTATCCAAAAAAGTAAATGTGAATATTAATAACACATTTAATAATACTTTTGAAGATTGCATTAGTTATTTAGAGAAAAATAATACAGGTACAGATGTTGATATAGCAAGAATCCAATATTTTATTAATAGTCAACCGAAGGAATATCAAGAATTTTATAAGCAGATGATTACCAAGAGGTTTAGGCTTGGAGCAGATGCAAATTTGGTTAATAAATGTATTCCAGGACTAATTCCTACATGGGATGTGCAGTTGGGGTCTTCATATGAAAAACTAAAATTAAAAGATAAAGAGTGGTTTTCACTTTCTCAGAAACTAAATGGAAATAGGGCTTCGTTTTATAAAGGAAAATTAATTAGCCGACAAGGTAAAGAATTTACAGATATGCAACATATCATATCTGATTTAGAGCAACTTGGCATGGGATGGTTTTTTGACGGCGAATTAATCAGAAAGAATATAGATAATTTATCGGACGGAGAAAATTTCCGAATTGGAACAGGTATTATTAATTCAGATTTAAAATCTAAGAATGAAATCAAATTTGTCATATTTGATTATTTCCCAGAAAATGATATTAAGAAAAAAGAATCCACAGCTAAATATAAACTTCGGAGAGAAATGTTAAATAAGCTGAGAGAAGTTATTGAAGAGAAAAAACTTAAAAATATAGAAGTAGTTACTATGGTCTATGAAGGAACCGATCAGTCTCAGATTATGAAATGGCTAGATTATGCAGTAAGCAAAGGATGGGAGGGCTTAATGCTCAACAAGGATGCTGTATATAAATGTAAACGTACAACAGATCTTATTAAAATTAAAAGATTTTATACTATGGATTTACATGTTGTGGAAGTATTAGAAGGAGATGGGAGATTAAAAGGGACTCTTGGAGCATTAGTTGTTCAATATAAAAGTAATACGGTTAATGTTGGCTCAGGATTTGATGATGAAACAAGAAAAAAAATTTGGGAAAATAAAGAATCATTAATTGGACGAGTTGTTGAAGTTAAATATAAAGAAATTAGTAAGGATAAGAAAACCGGATTGGAAAGTTTGCAATTCCCTATATTTGTTAGATTAAGAGAAGAGAATAAATGTGTAAGTTATGATTAAACTATGAGGAGAATTAGAATGAAAGATATACAAGTGAAAGATATAAAAAATTATTTGTCAACTAGAAATCCCATCAGATTTAATTGGGATACGAATGAAAAATAGGGTAACAAAAATTGGGGATTTCGATCATTATGGTGATTACTATATAACGGAAATAAGTGTGATAAATAATGAAATCGTGTTATATATTCAACCTGAAATTTAAAAAAATAAAAGTGTTATTTCATCATTTGTTGAAGATATGAGAGAGTTTGAGGTAAAAAAGTAGAATGATAAAAGCAGATAAATATATGATTGAATCTATTAAGCACATTTTGAATGATGGATATAAAGATGTAAATCCTAGACCACATTATGAAGATGGAACTCCAGCACATACGTTATCAGTCAATAATGTTATTCATACATATGACATTAGCAAAAATGAGTTTCCAATCACTACGTTAAGACCAATTTATTTCAAAAAAGCAATCGGTGAAATTCTTTGGATTTATCAGGATGAAAGCAATAATCTTGATTTACTAAGAGATAAGTATGGAGTAGATTGGTGGGATTCATGGGATATTGGTGACAGAACAATAGGTTCATGTTACGGAGAAACTGTCAGAAAACATAATTTAGTTAAACCTATTTTAGATGAAATTATTAATGATCCATATGGAAGAAGACACATTATTAATTTATGGCAGAAAGAAGATTTTAATAGTCCGTATGGATTGAAACCATGCTGCTATCAGACACAATTCTTAGTTCGTGGAGAATATATTGATATGATTATGTATCAGCGCAGCTCTGATTGGCTTACAGCAGGCAATATCAATCAAATGCAGTATGTGGCATTGATGATGATGGTAGCAAGACATTGTGGATATAATCCAGGAGTATTTACACATTTTATTGCCAATCAGCAGATTTATGACAGACATATAGCTAACGCTTTAGAAATGCTAAAAAGAGAACCTATTGAATGTAACCCTGTATTAGAACTAAATCCAGAAAAGAAAGGCTTCTATTCTATTACATCTGATGATTTTGTGCTAAAAGGATATGCGTCAAATAAACCTCAGCTAAAATTTGAATTAGGAATTTAAAGGAGAATATACATATATGATTATTGTTTTACTAGGGGCTTCCGGATCAGGAAAGTCCACTATTGAAAATGAATTGGCGACACATCATGGCTTTGAAAAGATTATTTCATGCACAACCAGAAAGCCAAGGAATGGTGAAGTAGATGGAAAAGAGTATCATTTTGTTGAGCATGATACATTTATAGACATAGTTAACTCAGACATGTTAGCGGAATATGATGAGTATTCATATGGAAAGCTGTATGGAACTTTGAAATCTGATTATATAGATGATACAGATAAAGTTGTGGTCCTTACACCAAATGGGATGAGACAGTTAAAGAAGAATTGTCACAATAATAACATTTTTTCTGTGCTTATAAATGCAAATCTTGGAACAAGAGTTAAGAGGTACATAAACAGATGTGGAATTGATAAATTTGATTTTGACGATAAGAATGAAATTTTTGCAAGAGTAGAAAGAGATTTTGCTATGTTTTTAGGTTTGGAAAAAGAAGTAGATTTAGTTATAGAAAATAATGATGAAATGCTTATTAGAGATGTGGTTAATAGAATTTTATATGCATTAGATGAGGTGAATAATTGAGAACATTAAAAATATATGAAGCTGGGAAAATGAGTGGATTATCTTTTGAAGAGATGAATATCTGGAGAGAGAAACTAAAAAGTCTATTATTTTCCGCTGCAGAAATTGCCAATTATCAAATACAAGTGATCAATCCAGTTAATTTTTATAATTTTGAAGAAAAAGTTTACCAGTCAGAAAGCGAAGTAGAAGAATATGATTTAGCACATGTGATTTCCAGCGATATTATCGTTGTTAATCTTGATGGACTAAGCAGTAGCGATGGAACAAAGATTGAATTACATGATGCAAAATATCATAACCGGATTCCTGTAATTGCGTTTGGAGAAAGAAAACTGTACGAAGAACTCCATCCATGGATAAAAGTAAATATTATAAGGGTAGAAAATACAATGGAAGATGTTGTTAAGTATATACAAGATTTTTATATGATATGAGTTGAGGTGAGAAAGTTGAAGATAAAATTAAATACAATTACTGATGTAAATTGCTTTGTCAATTCAAGTGTAAAATATTATGAGGGAAATATTGATGTAAAACAAGGAAGACAAATTGTAGACGGAAAGAGTGTTCTTGGAATATTTAGTCTGAACTTAATGGAACCTTTGGAAGTTAGTATTGAAACTGATAATAAAGGTACAGAGCGCAATTTTTATAATTTTATTAGTAAATGGAGGGTGGACAAAGAAGGTGAAAATAGAACTTCTAAAAAGGATAATTAAACAAATATGCGATTATTTATTTGAGATATTGATGTGGGTTATGATTATGTGGTTAGGAGCAATTTCTATAATATTATCATATACATTATACAAGCATGGTATTGCTATTTTGATGTTCGCAATAATTCTTACTTTTGCACATAAAATATTTAATAAATATGAAAACTGAGGAGGAATATCTATTGAAGGTTATAAAAAGAGATTGTACAGAAGTTGATTTTCAAAAAGATAAAATCACAAATGCAATACTAAAAGCAATGAAAAATGGATCTGGAATTGTAAAGCCTAAAGTTGCTGAAGATATTGCAAATGAAATTTATAATGAAAATAAATCTAAAGAAGAAATTTGTATCTCTGAAATAGAAGGAATGGTATATGACAAATTGATTAATAAAAAACAGAGATTGACTGCAAAAGTATATGAAGGGTATAGGAGTATTCGAGAATTTCAAAGGGATAATGAAAATACAACAGATAATGAAATTATCGAATTACTTGATGATAAAAGTGATTATTGGAAAGATGAAAATGCTAACAAGAACCCTATGTTGAATACTACAAAACGTGATTATATGGCAGGTATTGTTAGCACAGACGCAACAAGAAGATACTTGCTTTCCCCTGAAATCGTACAAGCGCATGATGAAGGGATTTTACATTTTCATGATGCCGATTATTTTGCTCAGTATATGCATAACTGTGATTTGGTTAATTTAGAAGACATGCTTCAAAATGGTACTGTTATTAGTGAAGTTCTCATTGAGAAGCCACATAGTTTTTCTACTGCTTGTACAGTAACTACTCAGATTATAGCACAGGTTGCAAGTAGCCAATATGGTGGACAGAGTATATCATTAGCACACTTGGCTCCATTTGTAGATATAAGTAGAAAGAAAATTTTTGAAGAAGTTGAATCAGAATTTTCCCTTGTAACTGATACTTATATGGACGAAAGGGAACTTATTAATTCTGTTGTAGAAAAAAGATTAAAAAAAGAAATAACGAAAGGTATACAGACAATACAATATCAATTAACAACACTTATGACAACAAATGGGCAGGCTCCATTTATTACAATTTTTATGTATCTTAACGAAGCGAAGACAAAACAAGAAAAGTCTGATCTTGCAATATTGATTGAAGAAATGTTAAAACAGCGAAAAGAAGGTGTAAAGAACGAAGATGGTGTATTTATTGCTCCAGCGTTTCCAAAACTGATTTATGTTACAGAGGAAGATAACATTACAGAAAATTCTCCATATTGGTATCTTACAGTATTAGCAGCAGAATGCTCTGCAAAAAGATTAGTACCAGACTATATCTCTGAAAAGATGATGCTTGAATTAAAAGGTGACGTGTATACATGCATGGGCTGCAGAAGTTTTCTTACTCCAGACAGATTTACAGATAAAGGAGTAGCAAATATAGCAAACGCAAAAAATTATATTCCAAATGTACATAAATATTATGGAAGATTTAACCAAGGCGTTGTAACTATTAATCTTCCAGATGTCGCATTATCTTCTGAAGGTAATTTTGATAGATTTTGGAATTTGTTTGAAGAAAGAACAGAATTATGCCATAAAGCGTTAAGATTAAGACATGAAAGACTGTTAGGAACACCATCTGATGTATCCCCAATTCTTTGGAAATATGGAGCGTTGGCAAGGTTAGAAAAGGGTGAAACTATCGATAAGCTTTTATATAATGGTTACTCAACAATTTCTCTTGGATATGCTGGACTGTATGAATGTGTAAAATATATGACAGGACATTCTCATTCTGATGAGGGAATCGGAGAAGAGTTTGGGTTAAAAGTTATGCAGGCATTAAATAATAAATGTAATCAATGGAAAAAAGCAGAGAATATTGATTATTCACTTTATGGAACTCCTCTTGAATCTACTACATATAAGTTCGCTAAAAAACTCAGAGAAAGATTTGGAGAAATAAAAGGTATAACGGACAGAAATTACATTACAAATAGCTATCACATTCCTGTGTTTGAACCTATAAATGCATTTGAGAAATTGCGCATTGAATCTAAATTTCAGAAACTGAGTCCAGGGGGCGCAATTTCTTATATTGAAACTCCAAGCATGCTTAATAATATTTCAGCCTTGTTAGAAGTTATTAAGTATATGTATGAAAATATTATGTATGCAGAGATAAATACAAAGAGTTGTTATTGTGAAAAGTGTGGATATGATGGAAATATTTCTTTGATAGAAAGTAATGGTAAATTGGTTTGGCATTGTCCAAATTGTGGAAATGAAGATGCATCTACTATGGATATAGCATTTAGAGTATGTGGATATATTGGTACTGCAAAAAATGGTGGGAATCAAGGCAGATATGGAGATATTCATGATAGAGTTTATCATATAGACGACATTGAATATGAAAGCGTAGGTGATTAGTATTAGATATGCTTCTATACGGTCAATGGACATAAGTAATGGAGAAGGAGTTGGTGTAGCCCTGTTTGTTCAGGGCTGTCCACCTCCGCATTGCAAAGGATGTTTTAACCCTGAAACATGGAATTTTAATTGTGGTAAAGAGTGGACTAATGAAATAGAGAATAAATTTTTTGAACTAGCAAACAAGCCATACATAAAAAGAATATCTCTGTTGGGTGGTGAGTGTTTAACAGAAGAAAACATTAAAGATATTACTGTACTAGCAAAAAAGTGTAAAGAGAAATTCCCAGAAAAAGAAATATGGTTATGGAGTAGATATGATTTTAAAACACGCATATCTCATTTAGAAATCACTAAATATGTAGATTATATTATTGATGGACAATATATTGAAGAATTAAAAGATATATCACTTTTATATCGTGGCAGTAGTAATCAAAATGTATGGAAAAAGGAGATAAATGAATGGAAGATATATAGAGTCTCAGCGTGATATATCGCTAAAATGGCGTGGAAGTAATAATCAGAGAGTTATTAATATTCAGGAATCGTTACGTCAGAAGAAGGTGGTGTTGTGGTGCGATTAAAGAAAAAAGACAGGTTGTATTATGCCAGAATTATTCCAAAGACGAGAATATTTGAAGTGTGCGAAGTTTTTGCCAGAACAGTAGAAGATACATGGTTTGTTGCTATAGACAAAAGAGACAAACATGCATATTTATTTATATATGATGACATTGGTAAGATTTTGTTTTATGAAAGAAAAGAGGCTTTATCAAAGGTTCTTGAAGCAGAAAAGAACTGTCCTAAAATAGAATATGAAACAAATTATGGAGAGTATTAGGGGAGGTAATAAAAATAGCAAACTATCTAATGCGATATAAAGGTAAATATAGGATTAAAGCTAATATAGATAAAGAAACAAATGATTATCCAAGAAATGAACAGGGGAATATTGAGACGGACGATCTTTATATTAAATGTGCTCATGGAAACCAGATATATCATTATGGACATTCAGTTTTGATGGCGTATATTCCTTCGATTGGGCGAGGACATAATATTCTCCGGGCAATGGGAGAAGAGCTACTGGGAACGTCTAAAGAACTTTCATATGAAGAATTATATGAGAAATTAGAACAAGATGGAACGATTAAAAATATTGTAGAGAATGATAAGGAAATTGAATTTTCTTTTAATAGCAGTAATATAGAATTTGTTGCAAAGTATTTAAAACCATGTACTTCAGGAGCAAATATAAGTCCGTTTAGCACACGTAATTTACCAAAAACAAAATATAGTATCCCAAATGAAGATTTAAATGCATATAGAAACATAGTGGCTAAAAAATATGCCGAGAACATTTTATCCCTAACACATAGAACAAATGAATTTTTGAAAACCTTATCTACAAAAAAGAATTCATGGGAAGATATTAAATCAGATATGAGAATTAAAGGGTTGAAAGGAAAAGAATACATACATTGTATAGGAAAATTTAACGAGTATTTAGTATATTTAAATAAGTAATGATTGGACTGGATGGTGAACAAATGGTAAAAATTGAAGATTATAAAGTAAATAAAATGGTCTGTAATGAAATAAGTAAATTTGGTTTCCATGATGGAGTCCGATGTATCTGGCTATATAAAAATATGATTCAATTAGTAATAATTATAGATAGCGAAAGATTTAAATGGGAATATCAGGTAAGAGATGTATGCAATAATTCGCTATATGCAGGATATTACAATTATAAATACGGAAGAAATGAATTAGTAGAAAAAATTGATAAGCAGGTTCAGAAGATAATAAGCGAGATGGTAAAAAATAAAATCTTAATCGAAAAGTAGGAGGATTAAATATACATGAGAAAAAAGATTGCACAGTTTCAAAAGGTAAGTTTAAAACAATTTATGGATGACTGGATTGCGACATTTGGAAACAGACCGGATCAGATTATTACCGAAATTTATAACGATATTAAATTACCAAAGAGAGCTACGAGTGGAAGTGCAGGATATGATTTCTTTTCTCCGATAGATTTCATTTTACAGCCTAATGAAACCATAAAGATTCCTACTGGTATACGATGTAAAATTGATGACGACTGGGTGTTGAAGTGCTATCCCAGAAGCGGTCTTGGATTCAAATACCGTCTGCAGCTTAACAATACGGTTGGTATTATAGATAGCGATTATTTTTACTCGGATAATGAGGGACATATATTTGTAAAGCTTACCAATGATACCAATGAAAGAAGAACCGTCGAGTTGAAAGCTGGAATAGGCTTTATGCAGGGAATCTTTGTGGAATATGGAATTACTGTAGACGACGATGTACAGATGGAACGCAACGGAGGCTTTGGAAGCACAAGTAATTGATATTGCAATATAAACAGGAAAAATGTAAGAATAATTTAATGAAAGGGATAAAATGCAAACAGAAATACCTATAAGTCAAAAATTAAATATCTCAATTGAAGAAGCTGCAAGTTATTCAGAAATCGGAGTGCATAAAATACGAGAATTGATGAAGGAAGAGGATTGCGATTTTGTACTTAAGGTTGGAAATAAGAAGAACCTTATTAAAAGAAAAAAATTTGAAAAATATATTCTTGAACATGATGCAATATAAAATTATTAGAAGATATTTAAATTGTGAATATAGGGCTTTTGTGGTATGATGGACGTACCATGAAAGTCTTTTCATTATGAAAGGATGTATATTAAATGGGAAAAGACTTAAAAGGAAAAGAGCTTGGGAAAGGTGTTAGGCAAAATAAAAATGGAAAGTATGAAGCAAGATATATAGACAGATTTGGGAACAGAAAGTCAGTTTATGCCACGAGCAAAGTTGAAATACGTAAAAAGCTCCAAAAGGCATTGAAGGAAAATTCAGAAAATGAATCTGTAAAAAGACATATGACAATTAAACAATGGTATGAGGAATGGATGAGTATATATAAGATTCCAGTCGTACGTCCCAATACCAAACGACATTACGAGCATATTTTCAAATCGCATATCTTACCTGGGCTTGGAAATATGTATTTGGAGGAAGTAAGGCAGATTCATATAAAAAATCTGATAAATACACTTGATAAAAAGGGATATCAGTGGGAGACTCAAAATAAGGTAAGAATATTACTTTTGGATATGTTTAATGTTGCGATTGAAAATGAATATGCTTTGCGAAATCCTGCAAAGGGAGTAAGACTGGCAAGAAATAAACCAAATGATAGAACCGTTTTATCAGTGGAGCAGCAGAAAGATTTTTTTGAATGTTCCGCGGGAACTTTTTATAATAATCTATTTACTGTAGCCGTTAATACTGGATTAAGACCAGGTGAAATCTGTGCATTAGAGGAATCGGATTTAGATTTTATGAATCATACAATTTCTGTGACGAAAACATTGTTGTACCAAAAACTGGATGGTGATATGGGAAAAGAATTTCATATAGGAGATCCTAAAACATATTCCAGTATAAGGACAGTTCCGATGAATTCCATCTGTGAAGAAGCACTGAAGAAACAGTTGCGTACAAAAAAGATATTATCTGAAAAATATAAGAAAACAGGAGAATTTGCGAAATTAATGTTTGTTACAAAGTTTAATACTCCAATATGTTCTGAAGTGCTGAATGACGCTATTAAACGAATTATTGAGGAAATAAACTTGCAACGAGATAATACGGATTTGTTTCCGACGTTTTCAGCCCATACTTTCCGGCATACGTTTGCCACAAGATGCATTGAATCTGGGATATTGCCAAAAACTGTACAGAAATATTTAGGCCATGCAAATATGCAGATGACAATGGATTTATATGTCCATGTTACAGAAGATTTCAAGCAGGAAGAACTCAAGAAACTAGACTCCGTATTCCAGAAAGATTCAAAGAATTTGGCAATGGGGTAAACGTGGGGTATGAAGCAAATTTATAAAGGGGTACAAATACCTTAAAAGCCTTTAAAATAAAGGATTTTCATGATGTGGATAATAAGTATATAGGTATCTTATTACGTCTATCAGACGACGCCTTATGATTTGGATGGAACGCCGCAGTTTTAGGAGATTATTAAAATCTGCCTGCAGCAAAGGGGCGGATTCCCGGCTGCTAACCGCGCAGCAAATGGGCAGTTGCAGGTTGAACGGTTAGTTACTGTTCACACATTGCCTGCCGGACGCGGGCTGAATCAGGAGCAGGTCTCTGAGCAGACGGAGTAACATTCCATTGAACTATCAGCTAACGCAGACTAAGCCGCTCAGGAAAGCCTTCGCGCCTAAGTCTGCATAAGCTGCTATTTCAATTCCATGAAAAACACTCCTGAATTGTCTGCTCAGAGACCTGCTCCTGATTCAACCCACTGTTTACCAAATGACCTGTGAACTGTAACAACGGTTACAGGCAGATTGCAGGAAATGAATCTCATACTTGCATATTTGTAGTATATGTGTTATGATAATCAGGTCAATGCAAATCCATAAAGAAGGACTCCGAAGCGAGAATAGCTTCGGAGTTTTCGTATTTTATGGGAAATGAAGGAAAAACTTTTTTTTGCTTTTAAAATGAATAAATCTATGTCAGGATATAGCAAAATTTGGCATGGAAAAGCAAAGAGGGGTTTTAAACGAAGGGAGAGAGAGTATGAGTTTTGCTGATATTTTATCAACAGTCAATAATTTTGTGTGGGGACCGGTTATGCTGGTTCTTCTGGTAGGAACGGGAGTATTCCTTACAATCCGTCTGAAATTTCTACCCTGGAGGAATCTGGGGTATGCACTGAAACAGGTATTTGCCAGACAGGAGAAGAGCCTTGGAGAAGAGGGGGATATTACGCCGTTTCAATCTCTGATGACAGCGCTTGCGGCTACCATCGGCACCGGTAACATCGTGGGTGTAGCAACAGCTATGGTTCTGGGCGGTCCGGGGGCTATTGTGTGGATGTGGATTAGCGCGTTGTTCGGACTATCTACGAAATATGGGGAGAGTGTTCTGGCTGTAAAGTACCGTCAGAAGAACGACCGGGGAGAGATGGCCGGAGGACCGATGTATGCTATGCAGAACGGCTTCAAGAATAAGAGTCTGGGAAGATTTTTTGCAGTAGCGTTTGCATTATTTGCAGTACTTGCTTCGTTTGGTATCGGGAATCTGACACAGGGAAATTCTATTTCGGGCGCAGTGCAGACAACCTTTGGCGTACCAACTTGGGTAACAGGAGCAGCGCTTACCTTTGCGGCGCTTCTGGTATTGGTCGGCGGAATCCAGAGTATTGGACGGGTGTGTTCGGTTGTTGTACCTTTTATGGCAGTCTTGTATTTTGTGGCAGGTTTAGTAGTAATCATTCTGAATATTGGTAATGTTCCGGAGGGGCTGGCACAGATTTTCAGTATGGCTTTTAACTTTGAAGCTATGGGCGGCGGCGTAGCGGGAACGGTGATTGCCAGCGCTATGCGCTGGGGCGTTGCCAGAGGTGTGTTCTCGAATGAGGCAGGTCTTGGTTCAGCGCCAATCGCAGCAGCGGCGGCAAAAACGGACCATCCATCCAGACAAGGTTATATCAATATGACAGGAACATTCTTTGATACAATTGTGGTATGTTCCATGACAGGACTCTCCATCGCCTCATCAGGTATGCTGGGTCAGATTGATTCAACTACAGGAGAGGCTCTTACTGGAGCGAATCTGACGATTGCAGCATTTCAAACCGGCCTTGGAACCTTCGGAGGCTGGCTGGTAACGATAGGAATTACATTGTTTGCATTTTCTACGATTCTCGGCTGGGAATATTATGGCGAGAAATCACTGGAATACCTTGCAGGCTCTACAAAATTAAATACCTTGTACCGAATTTTCTTCTCGCTGATTGTATTTGTGGGGGCAACTACACAACTTCAGTTAGTGTGGGATATATCAGACACCTTTAATGGTATGATGGCGATTCCGAACCTGATTTGTCTGCTTGTGCTCAGTAATGTAATTGCAAAAGAGTGTTTTGACTATCAGGATAAAGTAATCCGGAAATAGGTCGTTATTATTGACGGGCAATGTCATTGAGTTTAGATATGTGGTAAAATTCTATGACTATGATATAACTCGAATGTTTTATAAATCTATCAAAAGGGGCTGACGCAATGCTTGAAAAGTGTGCCGATGTTAACGCCCATTTTATAGCGGATACTCTCAGTGGACAAGGGCAAAATGTCCCTTTGTCTACTGAAAATATCTCTACGCTTGGAGTTAAACAAACGAATGCAGTGATTATCTTTTAACAATCAATCTATCGCTTTTATTCCCATTTCTCCTTGATTCATTCCGATTTTCAATCCATATCATGTTTTGGTATACTGGAGTTAGATAGTTCCTTTTGTCATCGTATCCAGTTTGGTATTGTTCTGCAGAGTTTTTTCAATCTGTATGAACAGCTTTCATTTTTCCTTTGATATTCCGATATTGTCCGGGGATTTCATCAAGAGACAGGGAGCGGACCCTTTCTTCTGTGCCATCCTGCACTGCCTGTTCATAGTACCAGCATTTAAACTCTAGAAGTTCAAGGGTTTCCCGCATGTCTTCAATCTGTTTTTTAACAGCTTCCCTTCGGGCCTGAAAAAGCGCGAGCCGCTTCTTAAGGGACGCTTCGTCGCCCTGCATGGCCATGTCGATAAAACTTCGGATATCCTTAATGGATAAGCCGGATTGCTTCAGGCATTCAATAACTTTCAGCCACTCGTGATCTTTTTCGGTAAACATGCGGATTCCGCCGCTAGAGCGTTCCACAAAAGGAAGAAGTCCTTCTTTATCATAGTAGCGGAGCGTAGAAGGAGGGACGCCTAATATCTTTGCCATTTCGCCAACGGTATACAACATAATAAATCTCCTTTAAAATATATTAAATAATTCTTGACTTAAAGTACACTTTAAGTTGTATGATTAACGTGAACTTAAGAAACTTAAATTTATTATAAGGAGTATGACAATTAAAGTCAATGCAAACATGTTAGGAGGATTTTAGCAATGAGCAACGTACTGGTAGCGTATTTTAGTGCAAGCGGAGTGACAGCCAAAGTGGCGGAAAAGCTGGCAAAGGAGACAGGAGCAGACCTGTTTGAGATTAAACCAGAGGTTTTGTATACCGATGCGGATCTTGACTGGATGGATAAGGGGAGCAGAAGTTCTGTTGAAATGAACGACAGAAAATGCCGTCCGGCGATTTGTTCAACAGTATCGGATATGGAGCGGTACAAAATTGTCTTTGTCGGGTTTCCGGTGTGGTGGTATAGGGAACCATCTATTATTGATACGTTTATGGAGACTTATGATTTTAGCGGAAAAACAGTTGTTCCTTTTGCAACATCCGGGGGAAGTTCGCTTGGCAGTTCCGGGAAAAATATGCAGGCGCTGGCGCCAGGCGCAAATGTAAAAGAAGGAAAGAGGTTTACTGCAGGCACGTCAGGCCGGGCGCTTGCCGACTGGGCGTCGGAATGGCTATAGGATTGGAAAAATGATGCGAATGGACAGCAGTGTGTCAGAGGCGGATTTATAATTGTGGATGAATGAATTACAATGAATGGAAACAAGAATAATGAAAGAAGTAAGAGGAGATAAGAATTATGCTAGGAAATTTTGAATACTGTAACCCGACAAAATTATACTTTGGAGAGGAGTCTTTGGATTATCTGAATGTGGAGCTGCCAAAGTACGGGAAGAACGTAGCGCTTGTCTATGGCGGCGGTTCAATTAAAAAGAATGGTATCTATTCAGAAGTTGTAAAAATTCTGCAGGATAACGGGAAAGATGTGGCAGAAATTGCCGGAGTTATGCCGAATCCTACAGTAGCGAAATTATACGAGGGAGTTGAAATTGCAAGGAAGCATAATGTGGATTTACTGCTGGCAGTAGGCGGAGGCTCTGTCTGTGATTATGCAAAGGCAGTATCGGTATCGGTAAATTGTGATGAGGACCCTTGGAATAAGTATTTTCTCCGTTCTGAGGAACCGGATTGTGAGATTATTCCAGTAGGGTGCGTGCTTACCATGGCAGGCACCGGCTCGGAGATGAATGCGGGCGCTGTAATTACCAATCAGGAAACAAAACAGAAGAGGGGACATGTTTTTTTGAGTGAAGAGATTATGCCGAAATTTTCCGTTCTGAACCCAAGGTATACCATGACGCTGCCAGAGTATCAGATGGTGTCTGGTATCTATGATATTTTCAATCATATTTGCGAGCAATATTTCTCTGGCGAAGATGACAATACCAGTGATTATATCAGTGAGGGGCTGATGCGTTCTCTGCTGGTTTCCAGTCGGATTGCCTGTGAGAATCCACAGAATTATGAGGCAAGGAGTAATATTATGTGGACGGCAACATGGGCGCTGAATACGTTGGTTGATAAGGGCAAATCTACAGACTGGATGGTACATATGCTGGGGCAGGCGATAGGCGGATATACCAATGCTACGCATGGAATGACGCTTTCGGCCGTCTCTCTGCCGTATTATCGTTATATCATGCAGTTTGGTCTACCGAAATTCAAGCGGTTTGCTATGAATGTATGGGGGATTGACGCAGAAGAAAAGAGTGACGTACAGGTTGCTGAGGAAGGACTTGCAGCGATGGAGAAGTGGATGAAAGAGCTGGGACTAATTATGAATATTGCAGAGCTTGGAGTTTCGGAAGAAATGATTGAGGGAATTGCGGATGTGACGGTCGTACAGCAAGGCGGGTATAAGGTATTAGATAGAGATGAGATAGTGCAGATTTTACGGGAGAGTTTATAGACGTGATGGAGCCTTCCTGCACAGGCGAAAGAATTTCTTATTGTCTTTGAAGCCGGTAAGGGATATAATGTGTTTGTGAAAGGAAGGGAGAAATATTATGGGTAAGCATCTGGTGATTGATAGGGATATGAAAGAGAAGTGGCCGCAGACCAGGGTGGGATGTTTTCAGTACAAGGCTACAGTGGAGAAGAAGAATGAGCGTCTGTGGAAATACCTGAAGAAGGATATTTTCAGGAAGACAAAGGATGCTATTTTTGATTATGGAGTCAATGAGATACCGAATATTAAGGAATCCCGCATGGCCTATAAAGCGTTTGGCAAGGACCCCAGCCGTTACCGGGTGTCGTCTGAGGCGCTGGTACGCAGAATCGGGCAGGGCAAAGGACTCTACGAGGTGAATACGGTAGTGGATGTAAACAATCTGATATCTATTGAATCCGGATTTTCCGCAGGTTCCTATGATACGGCAATGATGGGGGAGGAACTGATTTTCCGGGTAGGAAAGGATGGCGAGACCTATAAGGGGATTGGGAAAGATGTGGTTAAAATAGACGGTCTTCCGGTACTTGCGGATGAAGAAGGAGCAATCGGAAGCGCGACTAGTGATTCGGAGCGCGCAATGATTACGGAAGATGCAAAAGAGATTCTGACATTGGTGTATTCATTTTCTGATAATCAGGATTTGGAGAAGGTAATGGAGTATGGAAGAAAGTATCTGAAAGAATATGCAGGTGCAAAGGATATCGAGAGCTGGATTGTAGAATAGAAGAGTGAGAAAAGGGGCCGGGCGCTGGAAGAGAGTGTTTCGGCCCCTGTTTATGTTGTTATTTATCATAATTTTACTCTAATTTTACATGATTCTAAGGATGGATTTGATATTTATGATATATAGTATAAAATGTAAGAAAATATGCAGATGATATAAGGATAAAGGGGGATTTTGCGGAATGATTTATTGTGTGGAGGATGATCAGGCAATTCGTGATTTGATGATATACGCGCTAAATTCGGCAGGGTTTGAAGCAAGGGGATTTTGTTGTGGCAGGGATTTTTTTTGTGCTCTCGAGGAGGAGAAGCCCAGTCTGGTTATGCTTGATATTATGCTGCCGGATGAGGATGGAATTGAGATTCTGAAGCGTTTAAAAGGTAGAGCAGGTTTGGAGGAGATTCCAGTAATTATGGCTACTGCCAAAGGAACAGAATACGATAAAGTCCTGGGTCTGGATTTGGGAGCCGACGATTATCTGGCGAAACCATTCGGGATGATGGAAATGGTGTCCAGGGTGAAAGCTGTGCTGCGTCGAAGCGCTCCAAAGCAAGGAACGTGTGTCATAAAGATTGGGATGTTGAAAATAAATACAAGGGAACACAGGGTCTATGCCGGAGAGAAAGAAGTAAAGCTTACTCTGAAGGAGTATGAGCTGCTTCATATATTTATGTGCAATCCTGGAAGGGTATTTACCAGGGAACAATTATTACAGAAGGTTTGGGGAATGGATTACATGGGTGAAAGTCGTACGGTGGATGTCCATATCGGAACGCTCCGTTCCAAATTGAATATTTGTGGAGACTATATAGAGACTGTTCGCGGCGTAGGATACCGAATGGAGGCAGAGTTATGACAAAGCAAATTTTTAAGTCGATTTGCCTGACGGCATTCGTTGTTTTTCTGGCTTCTATTCTTTTATTTATGGGCGTACTTTATGAGTATTTTTCGGGGATACAGCGCAGCCAGCTTAAGATGCAGACAGACCTTGCCGCTCAGGGAGCGGAAAATGAAGGATTGAAGTATTTTGACGGACTTGACGTAAAATATTACCGAATTACCTGGATTGATACAAATGGTACAGTGCTGTATGACAGTAAGTCTGATTCGTTAGAAATGGAGAATCATCTTGAGAGAGAGGAAATTAAACAGGCGTTGTCAGAGGGAAGGGGAGAGAGTTCCCGGTATTCTGTTACCCTGATGGAACGCTCCATATATAGCGCCAGGCGTTTAGCTGACGGCACAGTGTTAAGGCTGTCTATAACACAGAATACTGTTTTTACATTGCTGCTTGGTATGCTTCAGCCAATCGCTCTGATTTTTGTGGCAGCTCTTATTTTAGCTTTAGCGTTGGCTTTCCGATTGTCAAGAAATATCGTGAAGCCTCTAAACAGTCTGAATTTGGATGAACCTCTGAAGAATGAGGGATACAGAGAACTTACGCCTCTTTTTGAGCGCATTGTAACGCAGCAGCGGAAAATACGGAGACAGAGAGAGGAACTGCAGCAAAAGCAGAGTGAATTTGAAACGGTGACCACCGGTATGGAGGAAGGTATTATTCTGTTGAATGAAAAACAGATTGTATTAGGGATGAATCCTGCCGCATCGCGATTGTTTCATATAGACGGTTCCTGTGCGGGAAAGCATATAGTATCCGTAGACCGCAGTCTTAAATTGCAGGAGCTTCTATATAAGGCTGGCGGGGGCGGGCACGCCGAGATGAAGATGGAAATTGGAGCAGGGTACTACCAGTTCAGCGCAACGCCGGTTTTTTCTGAGGGATTAATTTCGGGGATTGTCCTTTTAATTCTGGATGTGACAGAGAAAGAAAAGGCCGAGCAGCTTCGGCGTGAATTTACGGCGAACGTATCGCATGAACTGAAAACGCCGCTGCAGACGATATCTGGTTACGCGGAGCTTTTGGCGAACAATATGGTAAAGCCAGAGGATACAACAGAGTTTTCAGAGCGAATTTATGGAGAAGCGAAACGTATGATTAGTCTGGTAGAAGATATTATCAGATTATCCAGGCTGGATGAGGGCGCAGAAGATATGGAAAGAGAGCCGGTGGAGCTTTACGGGCTTACAGAAGAAATTTTAAGACGTCTTACTGAGGAGGCAAAGCAGGCGGAGGTTCAGATGGTTCTAACGGGAGAGCAGGCAGAAGTTTACGGCATTCCCCGGCTTCTTGAGGAAATGATATATAATCTCTGCGATAACGCGGTGAAATATAATCAGAAAGGCGGACAAGTTTCTGTGTCTGTAAAAAAAGAAGGCGAGGGGGTCTGTGTTGCGGTTTCTGATACGGGTATCGGTATTCCGGATGATTGCCGGGAACGGATTTTTGAACGGTTTTACCGGGTGGATAAGAGTCGGTCAAAGGAAATTGGGGGAACCGGTCTGGGTCTTTCCATTGTCAAGCATGCGGCAAGACTTCATGATGCAGAAATCGAATTGGAGAGCGCTCCGGGCGAGGGGACGGTTATCTCCGTTCGGCTCCCGGGAATTTGTAATTGTAATGCCTGATTTACAAAGATTTTACAAAAACCCGATAATAAAATTGACGTATTTCCGATAAACTATTCCCAGAGGGTATACCGTAAGTCAGGAATGAATTTTCAGACATACTTTAGGGAAAGGAGAGTACAAGAGATGGATATCTTTGACGTACTGACAATGATTGGGGGATTAAGCCTGTTTCTGTTTGGTATGAATGTAATGGGACAGGCATTGGAACGCAGGGCCGGAGAAAAGCTCCGGTCGTTACTTAGCAAACTTACCACTAACAGGATGGCGGGGCTTTTGACAGGACTCGGCATAACGGCGGTGATTCAGAGCTCTTCTGCTTCAACGGTTATGGTGGTGGGATTTGTAAATTCAGGGCTGATGACGTTAAAACAGGCAATTAACGTCATTATGGGGGCAAATATTGGCACTACGGTTACTGCATGGTTATTAAGTCTTGCAGGGATTGACAGCGGCAATATGTTTGTAAATCTGCTAAAACCCACTGCATTTACACCGGTCTTGGCGTTAATTGGAATTATATTCTATATGTTTTGCAAAAATGACAGGAAAAAAGATACGGGAATGATTCTTTTGGGATTTGCAACCCTGATGTTTGGTATGGATACGATGTCGGGAGCTGTTTCTGGACTTCGTGATATTCCAGAATTTCAAAATCTTTTTATCCTGTTTACGAATCCGGTTCTCGGTGTGCTTGCGGGAGCAGTACTTACCGCAATTATTCAGTCCAGCTCTGCTTCGGTGGGGATTCTTCAGGCTCTGGCGGTTACAGGGCAGGTGTCATATGGGGCGGCAGTTCCTATTATCATGGGGCAGAATATCGGGACTTGTGTTACAGCTATGATTTCCTCGGCAGGAGCAAATAAAAACGCTAAACGGGCCGCGCTGGTACATTTATCTTTTAATGTTATTGGAACGTCTGTCTGGCTTATAGTATTCGGTGTTATAAAAGTATTGGCTGTTCCTGCTCTGCTGGATGAATCTGCAACCTTGTTTGGTATTGCTGTGGCGCATACGGTATTTAACGTTTTGTGTACGGTACTGATGCTTCCGCTTTCCGGCTTTTTGGAGAAACTGGTGATTAGGCTGGTCCCGGACACAAAGGAACCGGAAGTTCTGTCAGAGTTGGATGAACGTCTCCTGAATACGCCTCCTATCGCACTGGAATGCTGCCGGGATATGGCGGCTGAAATGGCTGAAATGGCTGTTCAGGCATTGAAAGAAGGGATGGAATGCCTCAGGGATTATTCGCAGCAGCGGGCAGAAGACGTCCGTAAAAAAGAGAAAAAAACGGATCACTATGAGGATATTCTGGGAACCTATTTGATTCAATTGAGTACAAAACAAATCAGTGAAGCGGATAGTATGGAAGCAGCAAAGCTTTTGAAAATCATCGGAGATTTTGAGCGCATCTCCGATCATGCGGTGAATCTTCTGGAGGCAGCGGAAGAAATGCAGGGGAAAGGACTGACTTTTACCGATTCGGCTGAGTCAGAGATTGAGGTGATATCTTCGGCTTTGAATGAGATATTAGACTTATCATTTGCCGGCTTTTTGGAAAATGACTGTGAGACGGCATATATGGTGGAGCCTTTAGAAGAGGTGATTGATCAGTTAAAGGAGCAGTTGAGGATGCGTCATATTCTCCGGCTGCAGCAGGGAGCCTGTACCATCGACGCGGGTTTTGTGTGGTCGGATATACTAACTGATTTGGAGCGTACAGCGGATCACTGCTCAAATATAGCAGGCTGTATCATTGATATGGCGCAGTATAACATGAACCTTCATGAATCTCTTCGCAGCCTGAGAAATGACAGCGAAGAATTTCGGCAGAGGTTTCAGATGTATGCAAGGAAATATTCCTTAACGCATGAGCGTTCAGAGAAAACACCGTTTGTTCGCTGGAATCCCGAAAAAGACGTTCTTGTTCGCGACAGCTAAAATAAGTTTCTCGCCGGAATAGTATCAATCGGCAGTCCCGGATTGATGGAATGTGATCGGAATCTGCAGTTTCAGGGTCATATTCCTCTTCTGGGAATCAAAGGCAAAGGATTCATTAACTACTTCACAGATGTAGTCTCCTGCTATCTGGTAGTAGTTTTTTTCTATGGTATCGTACATAAGCTGGATATATTCAGTCTCGGTATCTGTATTCTCACAGGTCATGCACAGATAAGTGTTTGGTTTTATTATATCGTATTTTTTAAAGGTGTGTTGAGCTTGCAGAAAAATGAATAATTCAGTAGATACATAATTCTGGTTAATAAAATCTTCTTTTTTCATAATACTTCCCACATTATAGAAATATTCAATTCCCAAATCCTTCTCTAGCAGATGGTTTTTGAATAGACGCAGCATGTGCTCGTATTGTTCTATAGAATTGCCGTTATAATAGTAATTGATATGAGTATCAAATTTATATATTTGCCTTTGATGTATTACTTCAATATATGGAACCCCGTCTGGGGGAAGCAGGGAACGCTTTTGGTAGTCGTCGATTTTGCGTTTTAATACGGCTTCGATGTTTTCTAAACGTCGGATTTCTTCTTTGATTTTTGTGTATTTGTCTGTCAGTTCTGAGATAAAAGAATCATAATCGCCGGTATCAATATAAGCCTTAATTTGTTCTAAAGGCATATTCAGTGATTTCATATGTGTGATAGTGTCGAGAACGGCGCACTGGGACATGTTGTAATACCGGTATCCGGTGTCTTTATTATACAAATTAGGCTTGAGTATTCCGAATTTGTCATAGTATCTGAGGGTCTGGGTAGAAACCCGGTTCAGTTCAGCCATTTGTCCAATGGTAAGTTTTTTATAATCCATATTAATTCCTTCTTAATTGTATTGGTTACTGTTTACATGTTGGCCGGCGGACGCGAATTGGATTAGGAAAATATCTTGGTTTGCTAAGTGAGCGCAGGAGATGAGAAATTCATTTGTTGTTCTTTTATAAAATTATAATAATTTTATAATTCTATAAAGTTTTTGTCAATAAAAATTGTAATTAATTATACGTAGTATAATGTTTTATTGTGTGAATAATTGACGGTTTATTGTAAATATAGTCGATAAATATAGTGTTAATAGTAAAATTATACAAAAAATAAAGCGTTTATTTGTGAAAACCATAACAAAGAAAATATACTTGACCTTATAGTAACTAGATAGAGTATAGTTTAATCAGTACAAGAAATGTACAAAAATTATGGTTCATAATATGATGTTGCAACAATATTATTCGCCACAAAAATTTTAGAAAGGATTAATAGAAAGGATGAATCATAAATTTTATATGCCGGTCCAGTTACATTTCGGCAGAGGATGTATTGAGGAATTGGGTAAAATCACGCTGCCAGGGAAGAGAGCGTTAATCGTAATTACAGACGAAAGCTGGATTACAGAGCAGGGGCATCTGGCGCGCATACAGGCGCTGCTTAAGAAAGCGGGAGCGGACAACGCGGTGTTTAATCAGGTAAAACCGAATCCCACGAAGACGATTGTTGCCGAGGGCGCAGAAATGTGCAGGAGGGAACAGTGCGACATGGTTGTGGCGTTTGGCGGAGGAAGCAGTATTGATACGGCGAAATCCATTGCGGTTTTAGCGGTGAACGGCGGTGATTTCTGGGATTACGTGGATACAGGTTCCGGGAAAGGATTATGCATTTCTAAAAACCCGCTTCCGATTATTGCAATTCCAACTAGCGCGGGAACCGGTAGTGAAGCGGACCCTTGGGTGGTGGTTACCAAAGAAGAAACCAATGAGAAATTGGGATTTGGTTCTCCGAGGATGTTTGCCTATGCGGCGTTTGTCGACGCGGAGGTTATGGTCTCTGTACCCCCAAAGCTTACGGCCTTTCAGGGATTTGACGCATTGTTTCATGCAATGGAAGGCTATATTGCTAATGTAGCGACGCCAATCAGCGATATCTATGCGTTAAAAAGTATTTCTCTGATAGGAAAAAGTATTATTAAGGCTGTCCAGAATGGGAATGATATAGATGCAAGAGAGGATATCGCCCTTGCAAGCACTTGCTCAGGAGTGGTTGAGGCGATTTCAGACTGTACCGGCAACCATTCCATTTCCCAGACTATGGGCGCATATCATGATATCCCTCATGGCGCTGCTTTGCTTGCAACATCCATAGAGTATTTCAAAGCGTTTGAACAGATTATACCAGAGCGGTACGCTCAGATGGCATCTGCATTTTCAGGAGGAAAATACGGTCGGCCGGAAGATATGGTGCGGCTCCTTATGGAATATGAAAAAGCCTGCGGAGTGGACGAGGTGAAGCTTTCCGATTATGGATTCACCAGGGAGGAGCTTCCGGTAATCTGCGATAGTGCATTTGACATGCAGTATTTTATGATTGCACATGAACCGAAACCCTTAACGCGGGAGGAGATGCTTGGGATTCTTGAGAAATCTTACCGTTAGACAATCGTTTTTTTGCAGAAGGAGGAAGAGATATGCTGGTAACAATGAAGGCTCTGCTGGAACATGCAGATAAAAACAATTATGCGGTAATGGCGCCGAATGTTTACTATGAAATGGATGCAAGGGCAGCTATTATGGCGGCGGAGGAGATGAAAGCCCCGGTGATTCTGGATGTGTGCTTTGATACAAGCCCGGATGTGATTGAGCAGGGGTGGTATTTCAGGAGACTTGCCGAACAGGCCTCTGTTCCGGTTGCCATTAATCAGGATCATGGTACGGATTTTACTCACGCAATCGCTGCGATTCGTGGAGGTTACACGTCTATTATGGTAGACCGTTCATTTCTTCCCTATGAAGAAAATGCAGCTCAGGTGAAGGAACTTGTAAAGATTGCCCATGCAGTGGGGGTGACGGTAGAAGCGGAGCTGGGACATGTAGGGAGCGCCAAAGACGATCCGGATGAGAGGAAGAAAACATTTACCAAGCCGGAGGAGGCGAAGCGGTTTGTGGAAGAAACGGGCTGCGACTGTCTTGCAGTGGCAATCGGTACGGCCCATGGGTTATATAAGGGAACGCCTGACCTGGATTTTGATTTATTGAAAGAATTAAAGGAGGCGCTTAAGATACCGCTGGTTCTTCATGGAGGTTCGGGAAGCGGGGATGATAATATTAGGAAAGCCTGCAGGATGGGCATCAATAAGGTGAATGTGTGCAGCGAGCTTTTGCAGAACATACAGCTTCTGCTTGAGGAGACTGACTGGAGGAATGAGGATATTGAACAATTGTGGCCCAATATTATGAAAGGCTTTACCATGAGGTTGAAAGAGCTGATGGTTATTAGTGGAAGCGCCGGGAAAAGCTGGACGGAGGAGAATAAAACAGGATTAAGTCATAAGAAAACGGTATTTGGAGAGGAAAAGGATGCTCCTCATTTTATCTAATATGGAGATAGGAGAGAAAAGATGACAGGGATACTGCTTGTTACACATGGCGACTTTGCGAAAGGAATTATGGACAGCATGGAAATGCTCTGCGGACCACAGGAAAATCTGAAAGTAAAGTCTTTAAGAATAGCCGATGATGTGGAAGATTATGCGGAAGAAATCAAACAGACGGCGGCGGAGTTGAACAAAGGGGAAGGCGTATTAATACTCGCTGATTTGTTGGGGGGAAGTCCGGCAAATGTGGTGTGCCGTTTTCTGCCTGAGGAGGAAATGATGGAGTGCCTTGCAGGACTGAATTTCCCAATGCTGATTGAGGCGGTTACATCCAGAGAATCTATGGAACTGGCTGAATTAACAGAAGCATGCCGCATGGCGGGCTGCGCAGGGATTGTGAATGTAAAGCAGGCGCTGGTAAGTTGTATGGAGGATTCGGAGGAGGACTAAGGGAAAGGAGAGAAGGTATGGCAAATGTTACGTTGATTCGTGTAGATTTCAGACTGATTCATGGGCAGGTAGCGGTAAAATGGACGAAGGTTGCGAGGGCTGCGAAAATTATAGTAGTAGATGATGTTTCCAGCAAAGATACGATGCTTAAGAATATTCTGAAAATCGCTGCTCCTCAGGAGACGAAATGTCTGGTATACAGTGTGGAACGATGCGTGGAAAAATGGAAGGAAACCCAGTTTGGAGAAGGACGGGTTATGATGGTTTTTAAGGAGATTTCCGGAGTCTATCAGGCGTGGAAAGCTGGTCTTGAGGTTTCGGAGCTGCAGCTTGGAAATGTTCCGAATAAAGAAGGGCGTAAAGTGTTGGCCGGTGAAGTTTATGCAAATATTGAAGAAATGAAAATGCTGCGGGAAATGGAGGGTTCCGGAGTTAAAATAGAGATTCACACGATTCCGGAGGTGTCGGGAGTTTCCTTTCATACGGCTGCGAAAAAATACGAACGATAACCGAAAGGGGGTTCATTATGAATCAGGTATTAGTTTTAGCTGTGACAGCCGGAATTATTTACTGGCTGGGCAGCGTTATGGTTGGATACAATATGATGGAAGGTTTTACATGGTTTCCATTGATGCATGCGGTGATTTACGGATTGATTACAGGGCAGATGACGGAAGCGGTGATTATCGGCGCGACGATTTCCACGCTTTATATCAGCACAGTGGCGGCAGGAGCAAATACGCCGGCAGATTCTACGGCAGCAGGATGTATTACGATTCCAATTGCGCTGATGTCAGGATTGAGTGTGCAGACGGCAGTTTCCCTTGCTGTAACGGTGGGCGTAATTGGAAATCTGCTGCAGCCAATTCAGTATAACCTTCTGGGCGTATGCGCGCATATTGGAGATAAATGTGCAGTGAACGGTGATTTAAGAGGAATTGTCCGGACGAATTATCTGGCTCTGGCAATTGTATTTGTGCTTCGGTTTCCCATTGCATTTGCAGCAGTTTATTATGGAGCTTCCGTTATTGATACAGTTGTCGCTGTAATTCCTGTATGGTTGAGTCATGGACTTGAGGTTGCAGGCGGCGTGCTTCCGGCGTTGGGGATTGCCATGACGCTGCGGGTAATTAACAAGGAGAGATATCTTCCACTGTTTTTGATTGGATATTTTGTGGTTGTAATCTTCCAGATGTCCGTACTGACTGCGGCTGTGTTTTCTGTCAGTGCGATTGGATTTGTCATGCTGCTTAAAGATGAGCTGGACAAAGAAAAAGCGCTTGTTCTGGCGGATGACGATGATGAGGATTAAGGAGGTGCGGAATATGGGGATTCACACAGTAAATAACATAGAAAACAATATGGAAAACAGCACAGAAAAGAAAGCGTTACTTACCAGGAAAGATGTTTCCGGGGCATGGGCGAGATTCATGCTGATTGGAGAAATTACCCACTCCTATGAACGAATGATTGCCATTACTCTGGTTTCTGCTATCGGAAGATGTCTTAAGAAGATTTATGGAGACGATAGAGAACGGTTCAGCCGGGCTCTACAGCGTCACATGGTGTTCTTTAATACAGAGGGAAACTGGGGCGGCGCAGTTATGGGGATGATTATTGCCATGGAGGAAAAAATGGCCGATTATCCGGAAGATGAAAAGGATGAGGCAATTAACAGTATGAAAACCTCTCTGATGGGTCCGCTTGCAGGCATTGGAGATGCAATTGACTGGGGGACGTTAAAACCGATTATTCTGGGTATCGGACTGTCCATTGCCATTACGGGAAATGTATTCGGATTTTTGGTATGCCTGATTTTTAATGTACTGCTGCACTTTATTGGGTACAAATGCTGGATGTTCGGTTATGACGCAGGCGCGGCGGCGATGGGAACTCTGCTTTCCGGCTCGTGGTTCAAGCAGTTTGTGCGTTGTGCAAGTATGCTGGGGATTTTAATGATGGGAGCGCTGACGGCGTCCTATGTCTCGCTGGCGACGCCGCTTACGATTACCTCTGGGGAAGCGGTGGTATCCATTCAGGAGGTCATTGACGGGATTATTCCGGGTCTGCTTCCCCTTGCGGCGGTGGGCGGAATCTACCTGATTATGAGAAATAAGACCCAGAAATTCGGTATGATTGCAATTGGAATTGTAATCATTTGCATCTTACTGTCTCTGATTGGCGTAGTGTAAGAGAAATGGATATATTTCTGGAAAAAGAAAGAAGAACATATTGGAAACAGAGGAGAGAAAGATGGAAAGACTGAGAAGATTTGCGTGTCTGACGAAAAAGGGATGCAGTGAAATCATGGAGGGATTGATTCCCGAATTAGGGCCTCATGACGTGCTGATTCGCAATACGGCATGTAATATATGTACCACAGATTACGGTCAGTGGCTTGGACTTCGGGAACATCAGGGTTATCCCATGGTCGGAGGTCATGAAGGCTGCGGAGTGATTGAAAAGACAGGGGAGGAGGTCACCACTTGCGCAGCGGGGGATTTTGTAGGAATTAATGTATACAAGGGCTGCGGGACCTGCGCCCATTGCAGAAAAGGAGAATTTTCCCAGTGCGTGAACCCGCCGAAGCTGATTACTGAGGACGGATATCTGGGGGAATTTGGATTTGCGACGCATGCGGTCTGGGACGAGTATTCTGTGATACAGATGAATCCTCGTTTGGAGCCGGGCTGCGCCAATTTTCTGGAGCCTCTGGCAACGGTAGTCAAAGGATTAAAGAAGCTTCGGCTTGCTCCTTTTGAGACGGTTGCCGTAATTGGCGGAGGAACAATGGGCATGTTGAACGCACTGGAGGCAAGAGCCCTTGGAACTCGGGTTATCGTGTCGGAGTTGAATCCAAAGAAATTGGAGACGGCCAGAAAGATTGGCTTTGAAACCATTGATTCCGGCCAGAAAGATCCGGTGAAAGGCATTAGGGAACTGACAGGAGGAAAAGAGGCGGACGCGGTGATAGTTGCAGTAGGCGCGGCGCAGGCAAATGAGCAGGCTTTTGAGATGGTGAAGAACATTGACGGACGTATTCTTCAGTTTGCCGCCGGGTATCCGGCGCCGGTTACCCAGATAGATTGGAACAGCATTCATTACAGGCGTTTGGAGCTGATTGGTACTTACGGTGCGGATGCGGAAGATTTTACCGACGCTGCAATGATGTTGAATACAGGGATTGTTGATGTGTCAGAGCTGGTGGAGCCGAAGCGGTATCCGTTGACAGAGATGCAGAAGGCATTTGAAGCGGCGGCAACTCCGGGCATGTACCGGGTGTGCGTAGAGTGTCAGAAATAAGAATAGAAAAGAGTACCCCGCAGGGCGCTATGGTGTGTAAGACATAGTTTTCCGGCGGGGTTTTTGTTGCAATTTTTATTTGTGTTGACTGAGGGTTTGCTGTATAATCTGAGTAGAATGTGCATGGAGTACTAATTTTTAATTTGAAAAGAAGTAGATTGGAGTCAGAGAATTGAAGTTGAGAGATAAAGTGCCTGTGGAAGAAGTTGTTTGAATGTAATGGAAGGATATAGTAATGAATAGAAGAGGATTGTTAAATGAATATATTTCTATAATAAAATCGAGCTCATATCAGACGGAATTAAATAGAATGGCTAGAGACATAGTAGAGGCATCTTTAAAAGCGCCAAATGAAGCGACTATTGAAAGTAGATTTGATTGTGAGTTATTTGCTTTTTTTAAAACATATTTTGAACCACTAGGATTTGAATATAATCCAATTAAAGAAAAGTCAATTGCAACGCGTAGACATATTTCGAAAGGAAGAGCGGATACAGCAATCTCTACATTAATCATAGAGTTTAAACAGCCATCTGCGTTATCGAACGAAAAACAGAAAAAGAAAGCAATAGAACAGATATCAGAATACTTAAAAGGGCTTGAAGTTCAAAATAAAAATGAGATGTTTGAGGGCTTTATCACTGATGGTGTATATGGATGTTTTATTACGTATTTTGGTGAAAAAATTGTAGTTGAAAAGTTTATGCGGATAGATGCGTATGCACTTGATAGGATTATTCAGAATATCCTTGCACTAAAATTAATAGCTTTTAATGCGAATAATTTAGTGGATAGTTTTTGTAATCCTCCCATTAATGATGGTATTTCTTTTGAATTGGTGGGAATATTGTTTGATTTGCTAAAGTCCAATATGCATATGAAGACAAGAATGTTATTTACAGAATGGAAAGAACTTTTTAATTTGGCGCATGATGATATTTCAAAGCAACAAGCAATAATTAATAGAAAGAAATCATTAGAAGCATTGCTTGATACAGGATTAAGTCAAAAGAATGATGAATATTTGGCAATGTTTGCATTGCAGACAGCTTATGCAATAATCATTAAGATTATAGCGTTTAAAGTGATTAGCCAAATACGTTTTCATGAGTCGCTTATACGATTTGACAAATCAATGGAGATGGAATCTGAAGAATTACGTATCCAATTTTCAAGATTAGAAAATGGCGCAATCTTTCGAGAGTATGGGATGACCAATTTGTTAGAAGGAGATTTTTTTTCATGGTATTGTAATGAAAAGCAATGGAGTATAGAACTATCAGACGTACTAAAAGGAATTTTTGAGATTTTATGCAGATATTCTGAAAAAGCTGTATTAAATAATTCAAAAAGATCACAAGATTTTTTTAAAAAATTGTATGAAGCAATGGTTCCAGCTGAAGTCAGGCATTCTTTGGGGGAATATTATACCAGAAAATGGTTAGCTCAAAATGTAGTTGACGAAGCGGTTAAGTTGGCTAATGTTGAAAAATGGAGAGGATTAGATCCTTGTTGTGGCAGTGGAACATTTCTGAATGTGATGATTGATAAAGTTTTAGATGAAGAGTGTAATATGTCTGATGATGAAAAACTTGTAAGCGTTTTAAAAAGAGTAAAGGGTATAGATTTGAACCCCATTGCCGTATTGACAGCAAGAGTTAACTATTTTATTAATATATCACATTTAATGAAGAAAAATCATCCAGTCGATATACCTGTATATTTAGGAGATGCATCGTATGTACCGAAAACAATAGAGTTTGATAATGTTGAGTGTGTTGATTATATTATATCAACAACAAAGGAATCTATTAATATCACCCTGCCGAAAAGTGTTGTAAACGATATTTCAAAGTTTGCTCAAGATATGATTTTAGTAGAAAATCAGGTAAAAAATCAAAATGAAGAAGCAGTGACACAGATATTTAAGGAATTAATTTCGGAAGCAGATTTAACTCCAAAAATATGCACAAAAATAGTACAGTTATCCAGAAGTCTGATTGGTTTAGAGAAAAAGAATTGGAACGGTATTTGGGCAAGAATACTTTCTAATTATCTTGCGACAGCTAATTTAGGTGAATTTGATATAATTGTTGGAAATCCGCCTTGGGTAGATTGGAAAAGTTTGCCTTCAGGATATAGAGATAGGATTAAAGCATTATGCGTTTCGAGAAAATTATTTTCGGGAGACAGACTTACCGGTGGTATAAATCTTAATATATGTGCGCTTATCGCGAATGTTTCGGCGGATAATTGGTTGTCGGAGAAAGGAATTTTAGGATTTTTGATGCCGGAGCCTTTAGTATTTCAGCAGTCTTATGAGGGATTTAGAAATTTTTACTTAGAAGATGGAAGCAGAATGTTTTTTTGTAAATTTACGAACTGGACAAAAGCTGGAAATCCTTTTAAGCCAGTTACGCAAAAGTTTCTTTCTTTCTATTTATCAAAAAAAGAAATGGATTATTCGAAAGGTGTAGAAACGGAATGGTATATTAAGAAGCCAAAAAAAAATATTGATGGTTTAGAGGAACTTGACATTAGTGAATTTTTTGAATATGAAAAGAAATATTTAGCATGCTGTCATTCAAAGAAAAATTTTTTCTCGTCAGTTGAATCCAAGGAGCTTTTGGATAAATATTTAACAATAGGAGGGAAATCTTATTATATAGGTCGTGAAGGCATAGAGTTTTATCCACAAGAGCTAATGGTATTTAAATTATCAAATTTACCAAGTATGGATAATTGTACTTGCTTAAGGAATATACAGAATAAAAAATCAAAATATAAGGTCCCTGAATTTGATGTTTTATTAGAAACAGAATATCTACATCCAATGGTAAAAGGGAAAAATATCGTTCCATTTCATGTTGAATGGGATGAATTTATCGTTCCTTTTCCTTATAGCAAGGACAATCCAAAAGTGCCCATAAAATTAAAGGAATTGTCTAAGAATGCGCCTAAATTAGCAAAATATTATCAAGAAAACAAGAAATTAATTACAGAACAAACAGGGTATAATGAAAAAATAATTGGCAAAGATAACGCTGAATTTTACGCGTTAGCAAGAGTAGGGGAATATAGTTATGCAAAAAATTATGTTGTTTTTCGAGATAATACGAAATGGGCTGCCGCTGTTATTTCGGAAGTGAATACAATCTGGGGTGGAGTAAAACGACCATTGTTTCAAAATCATGCAGTATCAATTTGTGAAGATTTGGATGGCAACTTTATTACGTTAGACGAGGCATATTTTATATGTGGAATTATGAATACAAAAATTGTATATAGCTTTATGATGCAATCATCCGATTCCAGATCATTTCCAATCAGGCCAAGGATATATATACCTAAATTTGATAAGAAAAATTTGGTACATAATGAACTTGCCAGATTAAGTAAAGAAGCTCATATAAAATATAATAAAATGGACGAATTGAGGGATATTGTGAATGAAATAGAGGCTCTTTATTTGCAATTATTACATGAGAAAAAAACAATATAATAATTAATAAGCTTTTTAGGGAAAGAGAAGAAGAGGAGAATTTGAAATGGACGGTGGCAAAGTGTTGTCCTGCATTGATTGTGGGGCAGTGAATTGTAACAAAATGGATAAGGAATTTCCGGAATTTTGTCTGACGAAAAAGATAGTAACAGAAGAAGACTTAGCTTATGTGCGGGAGGAGTATGGAAAGGAAGAGAATCAGAAAAGCATAGTATCGGCGGCCTGCGTAGAATATGAAGGATATTGTCAGCTTACCAGGGTTCAGGAAATTATGGATTATGCAAAACGAATGGGGGCGAAAAAGCTTGGTATCGCCACCTGCGTAGGGTTGATTCGGGAGGCAAGGATGTTGGCTAAGATTTTTCGGGCCCATGGTTTTGAAGTGTACGGGGCCGCCTGCAAGGTGGGGTGTATTCCCAAGCATGAGGTGGGGATTCCTGTGAAATGTGAAGAACTTGGACGTAATACCTGCAATCCGATTTTGCAGGCAAAGCTTCTGAATGACGCGCATACAGATTTGAATGTGGTGGTAGGCTTATGTGTGGGACATGACAGCCTGTTTTACAAATATTCGGAGGCGCTGGTAACTACGGCTGTAACCAAAGACCGGGTGTTGGGACATAATCCGGCTGCCGCCCTTTATACAGCGGAAGGATATTATAGGAAGAAATTATTTAGCGAGGATAATAATGATTGATTTGGATATATTAAACGCGCCTCAGAGGGAGGCGGTGCAGCATACAGAAGGACCGCTTCTGGTTCTAGCGGGAGCAGGCTCGGGAAAAACAAGAGTTTTAACACACAGAATTGCATATTTGATTGAAGAGAAGGGAGTCAATCCCTGGAACATTCTTGCAATTACATTTACCAATAAGGCAGCGGGAGAAATGAGAGAGAGGGTAGACAGTATTGTTGGATACGGTTCGGAAAGTATCTGGGTCAGCACCTTTCATTCGGCCTGCGTGCGGATTCTGAGAAGACATATTAATTTGCTTGGGTTTGATACGAATTTTACCATTTACGACACAGACGATCAGAAAACGCTGATGAAGGATATCTGCAAGTATCTGAATGTGGACACGAAGATTTATAAAGAGAGAAATTTAATGTCGATGATTTCTTCTGCAAAGAATGAGATGATTACACCGGAAGAATACCGTCTTCGCGCAGAGGGAGATTTTGGACGGCAGAAGATTGCTTCAGTATATGAGGAGTATGAGAAGCAGATGCGCGCAAATAATGCGCTTGATTTTGATGATTTGCTGTTAAAGACGGTACAGCTTTTTCAGACGCAGGCAGAGGTGTTGGACTATTATCAGGAGCGTTTCCGTTATATTATGGTGGACGAGTATCAGGATACCAATACCGTTCAATTCCAGTTTGTCAGTATACTTGCCAGAAAATACCGTAATCTGTGCGTGGTAGGCGACGACGATCAGTCCATTTACAAGTTCCGCGGGGCGAATATCAGAAATATTCTGGATTTTGAGCAGGTATTTGAGGATGCAAAGGTAATTAAACTGGAGCAGAATTACCGTTCTACCAGCAATATTTTGAATGCCGCGAATGCAGTGATTCGCCATAACTGGGGCAGGAAGGATAAGACGCTTTGGACCGAAAACGGAGCCGGAGAGAAGCTAAAAATGCGCCAGTTTGATTCGGGCTATGATGAGGCGGAATATATTGTTGATGATATTAGAAAGCAGGTAAATGCGGGAGGGACAAACTGTCATGACTTTGCAATTCTCTATCGGACCAACGCTCAGTCCCGAATATTTGAGGAGAAGTTTGTATCAGCAAATATTCCTTACCGGATTGTGGGCGGGATTAATTTCTATGCCAGAAGGGAGATTAAGGATGTTTTGGCATATTTGAAGACGATTGACAATGCAAGAGATGACATTGCGGTGAGGAGAATCGTGAATGTGCCGAAACGAGGAATCGGACTTACCAGCATTAACAGAGTGCAGGACTATGCGCTGGAAAGAGACATGGGATTTTATGAGGCGCTGCTTGGCGTGGAACATATACCGAATATCGGGCGGGGAGCCGCAAGAATGGAGTCCTTCGTAGCGCTGATTGAGCATTTTAAGGCGGATTCGCAGAGGATAAGTATTTCGGAGCTTGTGGAGGAAATACTGGAAGAAACCGGTTACATAGAAGAGTTGCAGAACGAGGGAGAAGTAGAGGCAGAAGCCCGTCTGGAAAATATTGACGAGCTGAAGAACAAAATCATCGCGTATGAGGAGCTGTGCGCAGAACAGGGAGAACCGGCTACACTTAGCGGATTTTTAGAGGAAGTAGCGCTGGTAGCGGATATTGACAGTCTGAATGAAGAGGGCGACTATGTAATGCTTATGACTCTGCATTGCGCTAAGGGACTGGAATTTCCTTATGTATATCTGGCAGGATTGGAGGACGGTATTTTTCCAAGTTATCTCAGTATTACCTCGGACGACAAGGATGAGATTGAAGAAGAGCGGAGACTTTGCTATGTGGGAATCACAAGAGCAAAACAGGGTCTTACGCTGACTTGCGCAAGACGTCGGATGATACGGGGTGAAATGCAGTATAACAAAATGTCCCGGTTTTTAAAGGAGATTCCGGAAGAGTATCTGTCGGATGGGGAAGTATTTAAAGAAGAACTATTAAAAAATGAAAGACAGGGGCAGGAATACAGGAATGCATATCAGCAGGCGAAACAGAATTTCCGCAGTAAGGCGTTTCAGGTCAGGCCAGTGCAGCAGTTTAAAGTTGCAGGAGGGGACGGCCCTGGTTATGACGTAGGAGATCGGGTGCGTCATATCAAGTTTGGCGACGGATTGGTAACAGGAATTACTGAAGGCGGCCGGGATTATGAGGTTACGGTGGAATTTGATATGGCAGGCCGAAAGAAAATGTTTGCGGCATTTGCGAAACTGAAAAAAATTGATGGATAATTGTTCTAAATTATCAATTTTTCATTAAAATAATTGTAGTAATCTTTATAGGTTGGTGTTATAATAAAACCATAAATTTGTTATTAGACAAGCGCAGGAGAAAGGAGCGGGAGTATGAACATCAATAGGAACAAGATTGAAGAAGTACTGGCAGCATCTAAGCTGAATGATCTGATTCATAAGAAAGAGGAAGAGGAGAAGCAGTGTAAGACAGTTCTCATTATTCTTGCAGTAATTGGAACAATCGCAGCAGTTGCAGCAATCGCATATGCAGTATATTGTTTCCTTACCCCGGATTATCTTGAAGATTTCGAGGAAGATTTTGAAGATGACTTCGATGATGATTTCTTTAATGAAGATGATCAGGCGTAGGTAACAAAAAATTGAAGTTACAGTTCATGCCGGAGGCTGGATTGTAATGAATAAAGAGACAGAGGCACTTCTAAGAGAAGTGTCTTTTTCTGTCGACGGATCATTTGGCAGTTGAAAAGGAAATGAGTTAATTAGCTTTTATATGGAACGAGAATAGTGATTGTAGAATTGCGGCTTGTCATTCATAGATAAAAATAGCAAAATGCAGGGTGGTATGAGATATGAAAAAAGGACAGACGATGGAAGGTATTGTTACAAGGGTTGAATTTCCCAATAACGGAATGGTTGCAGTAGAGGGTGAGGACAGATGCATTGTGGTGAAGAATGCTGTTCCCGGACAGAAGGTGTGTGTGGCGGTAAATAAAGTGCGAAAAGGAAAAGCTGAGGGACGAATATTGTCTATAACGGAACCGTCACCGATAGAAATTCCTTCACCCTGTCCACATTTTGGGGAATGCGGCGGCTGCACATACCAGAACCTTTCCTATGAACAGCAGCTTCAAATAAAAACAGAACAGGTGAAATCGTTGATGGATGAGGCGGTTAATGGAAGCTATATCTGGGAGGGGATTCAGCCCAGTCCGGTTCGGAATGCGTATCGGAATAAGATGGAATTTTCTTTTGGAGACGAATATAAAGGCGGTCCTATAGCGCTGGGGATGCATAAAAGGGGAAGCTTTCATGATATTGTATCTGTACCAGACTGCCAAATTGTAGATGAGGATTATCGGAAAATACTCACCTGTACGTTGGAGTGTGCAAAGGAAAGCGGGCTTCCTTATTATCATCGTATGAGACATACGGGGTTTTTCCGGCATCTTCTGGTGAGGAAGGCAGTGAAGACAGGGGAGATTTTGATTGATTTGATTACTACGACAGAGTATGATAACTTTAATGCAGCAGGATGGATGGAGGCATTGCTTTCCTTGAATTTATCCGGAACGATTGTTGGAATTTTACGGACAAAGAATGATAGCGTTGCGGATGTGGTCAAGGATGAGGGAACAGAAATTATATATGGGCAGAGCTATTTCTATGAAGAGCTGTTGGGATTAAAGTTTAAGATAACTCCATTTTCCTTTTTTCAGACCAATTCCCTGGGAGCGGAGATTCTCTATGATAAAGCAAGGGAATATATCGGCGATACAAAGGATAAGGTGATATTTGATTTGTACAGCGGGACCGGAACAATCGCGCAGATATTGGCGCCGGTGGCGAAGAAAGTAACCGGCGTGGAAATCGTGGAAGAAGCGGTGGAGGCGGCAAAGGAAAATGCGGCTCTTAATGGATTGGATAATTGTACTTTCTGGGCGGGAGATGTGCTGAAAGTGATTGATGAACTGGGGGAGGTGCCGGATCTTATTGTGTTAGACCCGCCCAGAGACGGGGTTCATCCGAAGGCGTTAGAGAAGATAACGAATTTTGGAGTGGAGAAGATTGTGTATATTGCCTGTAAGCCTACCAGTTTGGCAAGGGATTTGGGGATGCTGCAGGGGAGAGGGTATCGGGTGGAGCGGATTGGGGGGATAGATTTATTTCCGGGGACTTATCATGTGGAGACTATTGTGTTGATACAAAAGAAAACCTCGTAGAAATCCTTTATTTTAGGCACTTTGCGAAGCATTTCATGTTCACTTCGGAGGGTGAAAAAATCCGAAATAAGCACCTCAAAAACTACTTTGATGTTTCAGTGGTAGTTGATATCGGGTGTGGGAACACAAACGGAAAATAAAGGGTTTGGGCAATCAATGTGTCTATGTAGTGTCCACCTTGCTGATAAAAAGCGGACAACAGGCTCTTAGAAATTGAACGGGATAGGCGTATCATTTGAGATAGTGGTACGCTTATTTTTTTGACCCAATTTGCAGCTTTGAACATTCTGCTATCCGTCTATATAATGAAATCAAAAAAGGATGGTGGACTTTATGAGAGAAAAGAAAAATCATTTGTATGTGGATAGTGGGGAGCGGAGCATTTTGCTACATAGCCTTGTGGAACTGAAAAATCAGCTCATACAGCAGGGCAGATATACAGACTGCGTTGACGAACTTATTTTTAAGGTTATCCATGCACCTATAAAAAAATTAAGAGTAGAACTGGCAGGGGGAAGTGATGTGCGATAAGGAATTTAAAGAGCTGGTGAAGATAGCAGTAGAGAAATTAAAAGACGAATCCGTATTAAAACTGTTACAGGCTGATGCCAGTTATCAAAAAGACAGTAAGGATGAGGGATATGCGGAGGATGCCTTTAACCAGCTTGATTTGACGGAGGAGCAGAGGGAAGTTTGCCAACGTCTTATAGATTGCAGGGAAAAGCAGGATTTTGAATACGGCACTCATGCGTATATCGCAGGACTGATGGATGCGTTTCATATTATGGCAGTATTGTTCCCAGAAAAATGGGATACAGAGAGAATAAGAGAAGCC
The DNA here is from genome assembly GCA_910574185.1 of Lachnospiraceae bacterium. Classification (GTDB taxonomy): domain Bacteria; phylum Bacillota; class Clostridia; order Lachnospirales; family Lachnospiraceae; genus Claveliimonas. The sequence goes on along the minus strand of CAJSZQ010000001.1, from coordinate 47,701 downwards.
ATATCATGTAAGAGCAGATAATGCAGAGAATAAAACAGAATAGATTTTTACATAGCCGATTGGTGTAGTTTTACGAAACAGCCAGTCGGCTTTTTTTATTGCCATGAATCCTTTACATAGCCACCTTGACAAAGTGGCTAAATCTATGCGAAAGGAGGACGCACCCTATGTCAAATTGCAAAGTAATCGCTTTAACCAACCAGAAAGGCGGCGTTGGAAAGACCACCACGGCGGTCAATCTGGGCGTGGCTCTGGCACAGCAGGGCAAAAAAGTTCTGCTCATTGATGCCGATGCACAGGCAAATTTAACCATGTCGCTCGGTTACAGCCGACCAGACGACTTGCCCGACACGCTCTCGACCATCATGCAGGACATCATTGATGATAAATCCGTCGATGTTTCCAGAAGCATCCTGCACCATGACGAGGGCGTTGACCTGCTCCCATCCAACATTGAACTGTCGGGACTGGAAGTAAGGCTGATTAACGCCATAAGCCGTGAAAGCGTACTGAAAACCTGCATCAACGAGGTAAAAAAGAATTATGATACTGTCCTCATTGATTGTATGCCGAGCTTGGGGATGCTGACAATCAATGCGCTTGCGGCTGCTGACAGCGTGGTTATCCCGACACAGCCCCATTATCTTTCCGCCAAAGGATTAGAGCTGTTGCTTCGCTCCGTATCAAAAGTCAAACGGCAAATCAATCCGCATCTGCGGATTGACGGCATCCTTATGACGATGGTAATGCCACGCACGAACATCTCTAAGGAAATCACGGCAACGGTGAAAAGTGCCTACGGGCAGAGGATTAAAGTATTCGATACGCAGATACCCCACTCCATCCGAGCCGTGGAAGCTACCGCAGAGGGCAAGAGCATTTTTGCCTACGACAAGGGCGGCAAGGTAGCCGCCGCTTACGAGCAGTTCGGAAAGGAGGTGGCGGAGCTTGGCGAAAAACAGAGGAAGCAAAATCGAGCTGACCGCATACGATGACCTCTTTGAAACAGACGAGAGCCGTGCGGAAGCGAATCTAAGCAAAATAAGGGAAATCCCGATTGCGGAGATTGATGAGTTTCCAGACCACCCGTTCAAGGTCTTGATGGACGAGGACATGGAGCAGCTTGTGGACAGCGTAAGGCGGAGCGGCGTAATGACCCCTGCCACAGTCCGCCAGAAAGAGGACGGGCGGTATGAGCTTATCAGCGGTCACAGGAGAAAAAAGGCTTGCGAGGTTGCAGGGCTTGAAACGCTCAAATGCGAGGTTAAGGAGCTGACCCGTGACGAAGCGATTATTGTCATGGTTGAGAGTAATCTCCAAAGGACTACTATCTTGCCGAGTGAGAAAGCCTTTGCGTATAAGATGCGGCTTGAAGCTATGAACAGGCAGGGGCAAAGAAGTGATTTAACTTCCTGCCCAATGGGCAATAAGTTGACAAGTGCTTCAGAAGTATCAAAAGAGGTTGGAGATAGTGAAAGGCAAATTTTTCGCTTTATCCGTCTGACAGAGCTTGTACCCGAAATCCTGCAAATGGTTGATGAACGCCAGATTGCGTTCCGCCCTGCGGTGGAAATCTCCTATCTTTCAGAGGAACAGCAGTACACCCTGCTTGAAGCGATGGGCTATAACGATGCCACGCCCTCTCTTGCACAGGCTATCAAGATGAAGAAGTTCATGCAGGAGGGAAAGCTCACGGATGAGGTTATCCAGAGCATCATGCAGGAGGAAAAGCCGAACCAGAAAGAGAAACCCGCCTTTAAGGACGAGCGGATAACCAAGCTCATACCGAAATCCATCCCCAGAGGGCAGGAAACGGATTTTGTCGTAAAGGCGTTGGAGTTCTACAACCGCCACTTGCAGCGGAGCAAGGCTCACGAGAGGTAAGGCAGGAAAAATAGGGATTTTGGAGATGGACGCCGAGGGGAAAGTCTGCCCTTTGGGAAACAGAAAAAATTTTTTGACTTCCCCCTCTCCACACCTCTCCCCCTAGATACTGCCAGTAACTATCCGAGAAAAGAAATATTAAAAGCTGTCCAGATGGGCGGCTTTTTTTCTGCCAGAAAGTCAGCTATCAACATGAGAACGAACAGGAGGTAATGAATGAAGATATGTAAATTATTGAGGAGAGCTGCGGCGTTTGCTTTAGCTGCGGTCACGGCACTGTCCGCCGTCCCTGCCACGACAGCGTTTGCGGCAGGCGACATCGGCACGATTTCCTTTACCCACACTTACGACGGCGCAGGGAACGCAATCAGATATAATTCCAGTGCGAACATCGGCGGTCATACCGCAGGAGGGACGGGCGAATATAAGTACCGCATGTATGTGGACGGGGAAACGGCGTTCTGCCTTCAGCCAGGAGTGCCGCTGAAAACAGGAAATACGCTTGCAAAAGCGTCTTCCAACGCTTGGAACTCCCTTTCCGCAGAACAGAAAAAGGCGGTGGGGCTTGCCCTGCTTTACGGCTATCAGGGCAACAGCGGGAATCTGTCTGGAAGCGATGACGAGAAATGGCTTGCCACCCAGACCCTTGTATGGGAGTTCGTCACGGGATGCCGCAATTCTGCAAGCCCGTACAGCCAGACAAGCACGACCGTTTACAGCCTGCACTTTGGCTCGAACTATGCCAACAGCGGGGCGAGGGCGGCTTACGACCAGATTGTATCATTCATGACAAGGCACAGCACAATTCCGAGTTTTATGTCAGCAGGCAAGAAAGACATTACAAAGGAGCTTGCCTATAAGGACGGGAAATACAGCCTGACGCTGACGGATAAAAATAATTCCCTCTCCGAGTATTCCTTTACCAGCTCCGACAGCAATGTGAAAGTTTCCAAGTCTGGGAACAAGCTCACCATCACGTCAAAGAAAGCCATTGACGGCAAGGCGAGGATTACGGCGACAAGAAATAATACGCCGACGGTCAGCAGCGGGGCGATGATGATTGCCTATGGCGACCCGAACTTGCAGGATGTCATTACAGGCGTGGAGAACGTGGACACCATGACGGCGTATATCAACGTGGAAACGCCGACAGGGACGGTCGCACTGAAAAAGACTTCCGAGGACGGCGTTGTCAGCGGGATTTCCTTTACCATCAAAGGCGACGGCTTCAACAAGACCGTAAAGACAGATAAAGACGGAAATATCACGGTGGAGGGCTTATTCCCCGGCACTTACACCGTCACGGAGCAGTCCATCGACCGCTATGAGCCGCAGAAAACCCAGACCGTGACGATTATCGGGGGAAAGACTTCTACGGTCACATTCAGCAATACTTTGAAGCGTGGCAGTCTGGAAGTCGTCAAAACATCCGAGGACAATCTTGTGGAGGGCGTGAAGTTCCACCTTTACGGCACTTCTTTAAGCGGATTGGCGGTGGATGAATACGCCGTGACCGATAAGAACGGGCTGGCAAAGTTTGAGAATGTCCTTATCAGCGGCAGCACGCCGTACACCCTTGAGGAAGTGGACACGGCTATCCGCTACGTTGTCCCCGCATCCCAGACCGCCCCGATTGAGTGGAAAAAGGTCACAAAACGCAGTTTTACCAACATCTTAAAGAAATTCAATGTCACGGTATTAAAGACCGACATGGAAACGGGGAAGAAGCCGCAGGGCGACGCTTCCCTTGCAGGTGCGGTTTACGGCATCTATCAGGGCGAGGAATTAGTTGACACTTATACCACCGATGAAAACGGGCAGTTCACAACGAAGTATTATATCTGCGGGAACGATTGGAGCATCCGTGAGATTACCCCGTCCGAGGGCTATCTTTTAGATACTACAATCCACCATGTAGGGGCAGAGCCAGAGCTTTACACCGTGGAATATAACTCTGCCAAGAACGACGTAAACGAGCAGGTCATCAAGGGGAACATCGCCATCATCAAGCACACCGACAACGGCGAAACCCAGATTGAAACGCCAGAGGAGGGGGCTGTCTTTGAGGTGTATCTAAAATCCGCAGGCAGCTTCGATGCGGCGGAGGAAACCGAGCGTGACACGCTTATCTGCGATGAAAACGGCTTTGCCCAGACAAAGGATATGCCGTATGGCATCTACACCGTACACCAGACCTCTGGATGGGACGGGCGGGAACTGATGAAAGACTTTGACGTGTTCATCTGCAAGGACAGCCAGACCTACCGCTACCTTATCAACAACGCCAACTTTGAGAGCTATATCAAAATCGTTAAGAAAGACGTGGAAACGGGCAAGGTCATCCCCTATGCAGGCGCAGGCTTCCAGATTTACGACCCGAACGGCGAGCTTGTGACGATGACGTTCACTTATCCAGAAGTAACGGAGATTGACACGTTCTACACCACGGCGGACGGCGGGCTTATCACGCCGCAGACCTTAGAGTACGGCAAGGGATATTCGCTTGTGGAAGTGCAAGCCCCATACGGCTATGTTTTAGACTCCGAGCCAGTCTATTTTGACGTGGAGCAGGAAAACTCCGAGGAAGAAAGCGGCGTCACCATTGTAAAGGTGGAACGCTCCAACATGGCGCAGAAAGGGAAAATCACGGTAGCTAAGTCTGGCGAGGTGTTCAGCAGGGTATCGGGAAACAAGGGATTATACCAGCCAATTTTTGCCGTTGATAATTTAGAGGGTGCGGTCTATGAGATTACCGCAGCCGAGGACATCATCACAACCGATGGAACAGTTAGAGCAGAGAAAGACGAAGTCGTAGATACGCTTACCACTGGCGAGGATGGAACGGCAGAATCTAAGGAGCTTTATCTCGGAAAGTATGAGGTAAAGGAAGTGACTGCCCCGTATGGCATGGTATTAAACGGTGAAATCCATGCCGTGGAGCTTGTGTATGCAGGGCAGGAAATCGAAGTGACGGAAACAGGCACGGAGTTTTACAATGAGCGTCAGCGTGTGGAAATCGACATCAATAAAACCCTTGAAGTGGATGAAGCATACGGCGTAGGAAACAACGGGGAAATTAAAGACGTTACGTTCGGTCTGTATGCCGCCGAGGAGCTGACCGCAGCCGACGGCTCTGTTATCCCTGCCGACGGACTGATTGAGGTTATTTTTCTTGACGAGAACGGTCACGGAAAGGCAATCAGTGATTTGCCGATGGGCAGCTATTATGTGCAAGAAATATCAACAAACGCCGCTTACCTTGTCAGCGACGAGAAATACCCTGTTGACTTTGAGTACGCAGGGCAGGAAACCGCCGTTGTGAATATCACGGCAAATGAGGGCGGAGCCATTGAAAACGAACTGATTTACGGCTCTGTCAGCGGCAAAAAGTCCAATGAGGACGGCGAGGACTTGGGCGGTGCTTTAATCGGCATCTTCCAGACGGGGACAACGGAATATACAAAGGAAAATGCGATTGCAACTGCCACATCCGAGGATGACGGCAGTTTTTCTTTTGAGGAAGTTCCGTATGGCACATGGGTAATCCGTGAAATCGAAAGCCCGAAAGGATATGTACTCTCCGAGGAAGAAATCAGCGTGACAATCGGCGAAGTAGACGAAGTTGTGGAAATCGAGCTTGTAAATTATTTCATCAAAGGCAATCTCTCTCTGACTAAGGTAGACAAGGACTATCCAGACAACAAGCTCACAGGTGCGGTATTCGAGGTCTACTCTGATGCCAACGGCGACGGGAAACTGGACAAGAAAGACGAGCTGCTCGGCGAGATGGGCGAGGTGGAGAAAGGCGTATACCAGATGAACGACCTCAGATACGGCAAGTACCTTGTCCGTGAGAAAACCGCCCCGACAGGCTTCGTACTGGATGAGAACGTCTATCCCGTATCCATCGAGGAAAACGGCAAGACCTACAACGTGGAAAATGAAGCGGGCAAAGGCTTCTTGAATGAAGCCCAGAAAGGCTCTCTTAAAATCGTCAAGACATCCTCTGACGGCAGGGTGGAGGGCTTCTCTTTCCGTGTCATCGGCAAGGATTACGACCAGACATTCAAGACGGACAAAAACGGCGAAATCATCATTGATGGCTTGCGTATCGGCGAATACACCGTGTCCGAGGTCAGTGACAAGGCATCCTATGGCTATATCCTGCCCGCCGACCAGAAAGTGACCATCAAGACGGACGAAACGGCAACCGTAACCATGCACAACGAGCTGCGTGACACACCGAAAACAGGCGATGATTTTAATCTCGGCTTGTGGGTGAGCCTTGCGGCGGCATTTACAGCCGGTGCGGGAATCTTCGGGTTTGCAGGCTACCAGTGCGGAAGAAAGAAAAAGGAGGACTAAGCAGGATGAGGGGAAAGACAATCATTGCCATTGTACTTGTGGCGTTTATCGGCGGTGCGGCTGCGTGGCTGCATCTCCGCAGGAAGAAATAAATCAAAGCAGATATTATGTGGATTGGGGCGGTTCAGAATAACCGTCCTCTTTCCATGTATGGAGGTAATTATGGACAGTCTGAAAACCATTGAGGGCAAAGTCAGAGCCGTCCTGCAAGAGAATGAGGACGCCAGAAATGACGACATGGTGCTGTATCTTGCCCTCTGCAACCTTTATTTGAAAGATGCGGGGGCTATGCCGCTTGCCCAGATACTTTTGAACCATAAGGAGCTTGGCTTGCCGAGCTTTGAGAGCGTGGGCAGGACACGCCGAAAGTTGCAGGAGAAATGCCCAGAGCTTTTAGGGAGCGTGCGGATGCAGAAAATCAGAGCCAAAGGGGAAAAGGCATACCGCAGATATGCCAAAGAATCGTGAGGTGAAAGATGCAGGATAAGTCTTTTGAATACGGCGGGCATCATTTTATCCCAGAGCGGCAGTTTACAAAGCGGGAAGATGATTTTTTTAAGATTACCCGCAGATTAAAGACAGATAGGGAACTTGGCTTTTTTGCCGCCGACTATTACGGCAGGGGAAGCCAGAAATTCCCTTACTCTTACGATGATTTTTACGCTGCGTCCACGGACAGGAAGTGCGATATTTTCCGCTGCGTGGAGAACGGCAGGCTGTACGTCCCCTGCCAGTATGAATTGCAGCAGTATATGGACGAAAAACAAAAAGAGAGGAGGAACGCCTATGAACGGTGAAACACGCTCCAATCAGGGCTATGAAATCATAGAAAGCTGCACTATCGGGAACACGGAGCTTGTCATCGGGCATCACCCGAAAGCCCCGAACCCTTATGTATGCTGGTACTGCAAGGGCGGCGACAACTACTATTGGGGCTGCTACTGCAACACCCTTGAAGCGGCGAGGGATAAGCTGAACGAACGCTACCAGTCGGAGTGCCAGATGCCATATAACCAACAGCACGATAAAAAGGCGAAGCAGCACGATGGGCGAGAGCGGTAAGGAAAAGAAATATGACTGCACGGACTGTCCTTACCCCCGATATAAGGACAGCCGTGTTATCTTCTGCGACGTCTGCATCCGAAAGGTTTTGGACTGGCAGAGGGAGAAAAAGCAAAGAAAGGAGAAGCCCGATGGAGAATGAAGAAAAACGGATGATTAGCTCCTACGAGGTCACGCAGAGCATCCACATCGGCAAAAAGGAAGTCGTGTTCGGCATAGATGAGAAAGAGGAATACCCGTATCTTGTCTGCTGCTGCACTTACGACAACCCGCTGTCCGCAGAATGGGTGACGGATGCGGTCGGCTCTGACGACTATCTGGAAGCCATGCAGATGTTTACCGACAGGGTGCAGGAACAGATAGGGAGTGTAAGAGCCGAGCAGGAACAGTTCAAGTTTGACATGACCCCGTTTACCATAGACGACTGCATCCCAGACGACAAATGCGGCAGCATTGTGGGAAAGGTCGTCGTCATCAATGCGGAGGTCAACCGCCATGAGTACAGGCATTCTGCCTACCAGCTTGTACTGGCAGACGGCGGTCATGGTGCTTTGGGCGGCAGGGGGCAGGCGGTGTTCGGCACTTCCCTTGCGGACGGCAAGCACGCCCGATGGGAAAGGTATGATGTGCTTGGGGAAATCAAGCCAGAGAAGATGCCCGACTGGGCAAAGGAAGCACTCGCAAAAATCCAGTCACAGGAAAAGGCGAAAAAATCAAAGAGCAGGGAGGAACGCTGATGGAGATACGGGCTTTGACACAATCCGAACAGAAATACACCTATGCCCAGAGTATGCAGCTTGAGGGGCAGACGGGGTGCATCGGTCATCTCCGTGGGGACTTTGGCGGCTCTGGGAACGAGTTTCATACCGATTGGTCTGACACAAGGGAACAGTGGAAAACCGATGAATTTAAGGCAGGGCTTGCCGATGTAATCAACGCCCTGCGTGAAGATAAGGGGCTTCTGCACAGCCGCCGTGATATGTCGTCGGCTGCAAGGCAATCCCCCGATGCCGCCTTTATGGGGAATTACTGTACTGAGTACGGCTTCCGTGTAGATACTGACAAACACGCTTTCCTGCTCCGCTGCAACCCGACAAAGGGCGACTATAACTTTTACTGCTACTGCTATGTGAAAGAATGGCTCGATAAGCATATATCCAGAGCGGAACAGGGAATCCACTTTATAGATCCCCATTACAAAGAGCTGTTCCGCATCCCCGATGGCGGGAAAATCATCTATATCACAAAAAAGAATAAGTCCATAGCCTGTTTTGATTGGCTATAAACTTATTATACGAGGAGGTATGGGATATGGCAGTCAACCCAAAAGCCATAAGAACCTTAAACAAGGTTCTGGACGCAGGCTTTACCGAAGAAAAAGCCATCGCCGCCATGACGATGGACGACATTCTCTCCATGCAGGGCATCACAGTGGCGGACATCACGCTCATCAACGAGCTGCAAAAGAGCATCAAGGGGAACAAGGTTATCTCCTTTCTGGGAGGTGGCATGGAATGAGCGCAGCAAGGCAGGTCTGCATGACGGACAGCAAAGGCAGGACGCTTTTTTCTGTTCCCGATGGCGGTATCATCCGTATGTTTTATGGGAACGGGGAGGATTATTTTGCCGTCTGCCGCTATCTGGACGAAACCCATGCAGAGATTGACGGCGTAAGGTACGCCGTTCGGGAGTTCGCAAGGCGAATGGAAAGAAATAAAATCAACTATGCCCCTGCTTAAATGTGGGGCATGGACAACAGGAGGATTGATATTTTTATGGAACAGATTGTTTTGTCGGGCGGTGATAAAGAGTGAGTACCGAGTTAATCAACCGCATCACGGTAAAAAAAGACGGCGTGTATGTATCTTCCCACAGCTCCAACGACACCTCGCCCTACCATTCATGGAGGTGCAAGGGCTTGTCGGAAATCTATGATGCCGAGGGTCAGAAAGGGCTTGACCGTGAGGTTATCCGTATGCTCTATGAGTATGCCGAGCTTCGTGGGACGCATAAGAGCCTTGCCCGTTACCGCTACGCAAAGGACGCCCCCGCTGCCCATGCCATTTATCAGAAATATATGGACAAAATAGACGACCGCTACGGGCAGATGGACGAAGCCGACCAGAACAGCGTCTGGTACAAGCCCACGGAAAAGGCAAAGGAGTACCGAGCCTATGAGCGGGACATGCGGGAAAAGATGTATTCCGAAATCGCTGAAAGATGCGGGGAATACGACAGGAAGCAGAAAAACAAAGATTTGGAACGATAAGGAGGTGTGAGCCTATGGCTGCAAAGTACCAGCTTATTACGGAGCTGTACCGCCGCACGGGAATGGCGGTCGCAAAGAACCCGCAGGCTTGGCAGGGCTTTTTATCCTCTGCCTGCCACAATTACAAGTGCCGCTTTGACGAGCAGCTCTTGATTTACGCCCAACGCCCCGATGCCACCGCCGTAGCCGAGATTGGCACATGGAACAGGCTCTTTAAGCGTTGGGTGAACAAGGACAGCAAGGGGATTGCGGTCTTTGACCCGAAAGGGCGCAGGAACACGCTGAAATACTATTTTGACGTTTCCGACACCCATGAGGGCTACTACGGCAGCCGAGCCGTCCCGATATGGCAGATGGATAAGCGGTATGAGCAGCCCGTCATGGAACGGCTTGCGGACAGGTTCGGCGGCACGGAGGGCGGCGACCTTGCCACGTTTTTAATTCAGACAGCGGAGAACGCCGTGGAGGACAATTTACCCGATTACCTCTCACAGCTAAAGGGCTGCACGAAAGACAGCTTTTTAGAGGAACTGGACGACTATAATATAGAAGTGATTTACAAACGGCTTGCCGCAAACAGCGTCGCCTATATGCTGTTAAGCCGCTGCGGTCTGGATGCGGGAGGATATTTTGAGCGTGAGGACTTTGCGGAGATTATAAATTTCAACACGCCCCAGACGCTGAACGCCATCGGCATCGCCACAAGCGACATCTCCGAGATGGCGTTGCGGGAAATCTCGGCGGCAGTCCGAAATGTGCAAATCGAAGCGAAACGGCAGAACCGCACATTTGCAAGGGACACCGCAAGCCAGTATGATAAAGGCAGGAAACAACCCGAAAGGAGCGAAGAAAATGAGCGAAATCACTTACACGAGGCAGGCGGACTACCTTATACCCGACCTGACATTACCGACAGAGCCAGAGCTTCCGCTTGGCAGGTACGCTTTGATGCACAGGGATTATCTGGAAAACCACAAAAGAGTGACGTACCTCAACCTGCTGACAGCGGGCAGGCTGAACGAACACTTACACCAGACCGAGCAGACGGCGTTGCAGAGGTTGGAGCTTCTGACGAAGCAGCTCGCCAAAGAGCAGGAAGTGACGGAGGAGCTGAAAGAGAAAGCCCCGATGCAGTGGCTCGGCATGATGAACAATATCCGCAGCCAAGCGGAGGAAGCCATCTTGAGCGAACTGATTTACAATTAGGAAATTCAGAACCAGAGTCGCAGTCGGACGGCGGCAGGCAGGAAAAAAAAGCGGCTGCGGCACAGACAGCAGAGCCAGAGGGACAGACAGAAAAAGGCAGCGTTGCCAACGAGGAAGAAGTTGCCGCCAATCTCCCGACCATAGACGAACAGATTGAAAGGATAGCTGAAGCAGAGGATGAAAAAGTCTCTGCTTTTGCTGTTTCACAGGAGGATATTGACAGCGTACTCACGGAGGGAAGCGGATACCAAAACGGCAAGTACCGAATCTACCGCCAGTTCCAGAAGCGGGAGGATAAAAAGAGCAATATTGACTTCCTTAGAAACGAATACGGCACGGGCGGCGGCACACACACCTACCCAGATGGGACGGACGGTCATGAATGGCACGATGGAAAGGGAATCGCCATTGAAAAGCAAGGCTCATATACCAACCCAGATTTACTTCTTAGCTGGTCTAAAGTAGAAAAAAGGCTGCGTGAGCTGATTAAGGATAACCGTTATCTTAATGCAAAAGAAAAAGACCACTACGCCGACTATCTGGATGGCATATCTGCCCCGCAGTATGAAATCGACACCCAGAGGAAACTGGCAAGGCAGCGTTTTATTGAGGAAAAAAGGGAGCTGCCCCCTGCGGACAAGCGGGACACGCTCGCCCTGCGTCTCTCCGACTTCATCCGTGACTCGGACGGCTATGAAAAATCCCTGCTTGGAAACGTGGGGCGTGGCGACCTTGCCAACGTGACCGAGGGGCAGATGGAGCAGTTTTTCTCTGACCCTGCCACCGTGCAGCAGCTCCTTGATTTTCTTAAACTTGTGCAGGACAAGACAGGCGACGTTTACAGCCGCAGCAATGCGTGGCGTTTTTCGCAGGAGCTTACGGAGCTGTACCCTCTCCGCTACCTCTACCACGAGGGCGACGTGGTGTATATCGGGGCGGACATATATGAGGTCACCGCCTTTGATGAGAACGCCGTTTCCCTGCGAAATGCGGAGTTCCCGTTGTTCGGAAAAGAGTTTAGCAGGGAGGATTTTGAGCAGAAATTAAAGGAGAACCCTGCGAACGACCATTTAAAAACGGTCATTACCGAAAGCCAGAAAACAGAAACACTTGCCGAGGAAAAGCCCGACAGCATTACCCTTTCAATCGGCTTTTCCGAGCATCCCGCCTTTTATGACAGGGAGCTGAACGACCGATTTACGGATTTGAGTTTTGCTCTTGGGAATAAGCTGCTCGGCATTCTGGACGAAAAACAGCATCGGGAAAGGGAGAATGAGGAGAACCATGTCGGCTGGTATCACAAGACCGATTTTGAAATCCATGCCGTCATCGGCGGCGAGGAATTTAACTACGAGGGGCGGTTTGACATCGGCGACGGCGAGGGGGATTTAACCGCCCATATCCGAAATTTCTATGAATATTCCCTCTCCCCCGACTGCCCGTTTATCCCAGAATGGAAACGGCAGGGTGAAGATTACTACCGAGAGAAAATGGAATCCCTGCGTCTTGGGCGTGACGTATTTATCCCATTCTTGGAGCGGAACACCGAGCTGACCCCAGAGGATGAAAAGCGGCTTGGCGAGATAATGGCTACTGAGGAGGACTGGTTTCACAGGAGGAAAGAACCCATCGAGGAAGAACTTCTGGAACAGGCGAAAGGCTGCATCGACGCATACTGCGATGCCGAGTTTGGCGGCGACGCCGAAGTGGACTATACGGATTTATCCAACGTCAAGATTGCCTTTCGGAATACCGAGGACGGCTTGCACGGGATACAGGCATCCGTCAACCTCTTGCAGTACCGCATGGAAACGTATGTGGACGGCGTTCTTGCAGAATATACGCAGTACAGCGACCTTGCCGACCTTATCCAGAACGCACTTTCCAATCTGTACTACCACGATTTAGTGTCTTTGACGGAGGAACAGCTTGAGCCGTTCTATCGGGAAGAAAACGCAAAAGCGGCTGAAAACCCAAGCCCAGACATTATCTCCGATGAAACAGAACAGAAGCCCCATTACACGGTAGAGCAGACTTCCGATGCCTTTGCCGACCAGTTTATCATACGGAATAACGAAGCCCCAGAGGACAGTGCCGACCGATATTACGACGTAGGCGGCATCTACCAGACGTTTGAAAACGAGGAAGAAGCGCAGGAATACGCCGACACTTTAAATCATGCGGAGCGTGAGGGACGGCAGAAATTAGAGCCTGCCCAGACTGGAACAGACAGGACGCAGGATAATTCTGACCTTATCGGCAAAGAGCTTATGATTGACAACCGCCGTTATCTTATCGAGAGCGTCGGGAAAATCAGCGGCGATGTTTCCATGCGTGACGTCACATTTCAGAATAGCGTAGGCTTCCCGATAAACCGTGTGGAGAAAGTGGGCTATGTCCGCAGGCTCTTGGAGCAGGAAAAAGAACAGAACCAACAGCAAAGACAGGCACAGAACGAAATACCGACCGAAGAAAAATCAGAATCCCCCGCAAAGCCGACCACGGAAACCGTGGCGGAATACCCCGCCGTGGAGAATGGGCTTCCTTATGACATTGTGGTGGAGAAGATAAAATTTGACGAGCCAGAGCAGAAACCCCAGAGCCACAATCTGGCAAACACGCTCCGCTCCAAACTGGAAAAGGCAAAAGACAGTGCGGGACATGCCGCATTGGAAGAGGATATAAATACCCTTTTCATGGATAAGAACGGCGACAGCCTTGTGGGGATTGCTTCGGATGAGTGGCTGAAACAGCTTGCGGCAATGCCCGATGATGAGTTCCGCAGATATGCGGACAGTTACCAGAAAGGCACTCTGAACGCCTATAAGCTGCTCCCCCTCTCCGCCGACCGCCGTAACTACCGCATTACCGATGATAATTTAGGCGTTGGCGGAGCAAAAGAGAAGTTCCGCAACAACATGTCCGCAATAAGGCTTCTCCATGACCTTCAGATAGAAAACCGCCTTGCCACGCCCGAAGAACAGGAAACCCTTGCAAAGTATGTCGGGTGGGGCGGTCTGTCGATGGCGTTTGACGGGAACAATGCGGCATGGGCAAATGAGTATAAGGAACTGAAAGTCGCACTCTCCGATGAGGAATACCATGCCGCTATGGAATCCACGCTGACCGCATTTTATACGCCGCCCGTCGTTATCAAGGCGATGTATGAAGCACTTGACCGTCTGGGATTTTCACAGGGAAACATCTTGGAGCCGTCCTGCGGCACGGGTAATTTCTTAGGGCTTCTGCCCGACAGCATGGAGAAATCAAAGCTGCACGGCATTGAGATTGACCCGTTATCGGGCAGGATTGCAAAGCAGCTTTACCAGAAAGCCAGCATCGCCATTGAGGGATTTGAGGAAACGAAGCTCCCAGACAATCATTTTGACGTGGTGCTTGGCAACATCCCGTTCGGGGAGTTCAAAGTCAACGACAGCCGCTATAATGCCCAGAAGTTCCTAATCCACGACTATTTTATTGCAAAGGCTCTGGATAAAGTGCGGGCAGGCGGCGTTGTGATGTTCATCACCTCTAAGGGGACGATGGACAAGGCAAGCCCAGAGGTGCGGAAGTATATTGCACAGAGAGCCGAGCTTTTAGGGGCGGTAAGGCTTCCCGACAATACGTTTCGGGCAAATGCAGGAACGGAGGTCACGAGCGACATCCTTATCCTGCAAAAGCGTGACAATATAATTGACATTGAGCCAGAGTGGGTACACCTTGACACAGATGCAAATGGAATCACGATGAACAGCTACTTTGTCCAGCATCCAGAGATGGCACTTGGCGAGATGAGGATGGAAAGCACAAGGTTCGGCATGGACAGTGCCTGCAAAGCCTACCCAGACGTGCCGCTTGCGGGGCTTCTCCATGAAGCCATGCAGCGGATAGACGGCGAAATCACGGAGCAGGATGTTGGGATTGACGAAATATCCGATGAGAATGAGAAAGCCATCCCCGCCGACCCGAACGTGCGGAACTTCTCGTTTGCCCTTGTGGGCGGCAAAGTCTACTTCCGAGAGAATAACGAGATGACCCCTGCAAACGTGTCCATGACGGCGGAGAGCCGCATCAAGGGGCTGCTGGAAATCCGTGACTGCGTGAGGAAGCTCATCCAATACCAGACCGACGACTGCCCAGAGGAAATGATACAGACCGAGCAGGAAAACCTAAACCGATTATACGATGCCTTTACCAAAAAGTACGGCTTGATTAACAGCAGGGGGAACTACCTCGCTTTTGCGGCGGATGAAAGTTATTTCTTACTCTGTTCCCTTGAAGTGCTTGACGATGAGGGGAAATTCAAACGCAAGGCGGATATGTTCACGAAACGGACGATAAAGCCCCACCGAGAAGTGACCTTTGTGGAAACCGCCAGTGAAGCCCTCGCCCTCTCTATCGGGGAGAAAGCCCGTGTCGATTTAGAGTATATGGCACGGCTCACCTGCAGGTCAGAGGAAGAAATCATCAAGGAATTGCAGGGTGTAATCTATAAAGTGCCGTCATCCGAGTCTGCAAGGTATGTGACCGCAGACGAGTATTTGTCGGGGAATGTGCGGGAGAAACTGAAAATTGCAGGGATAGCGGCAAAGTCAGACCCAGAGCTTACAGTCAACGTGGCGGCTCTGGAAAAGGTCATCCCAAAGGATTTGCCTGCAAGCGAAATCTCCGTCCGTCTCGGCACGACATGGATACCGCAGGAGGATATACAGCAGTTCATGATGGAGCTTTTAACGCCCTCAAGCTATGCGGCGGGCAGATTGAAAGTACGCTACACGGCATATAACGGGGACTGGTTCATTGAGAATAAGAGTTCCGACATTGGGAATGTCAAGGCGGACAGCACTTACGGCACGAAGCGGGCAAGCGCATACCGCATCATGGAGGACACCTTAAATCTCCGTGACACCCGCATCTTTGACTATGTTTACGATGAACACAACAATAAAAAAGCGGTGCTGAACCATAAGGAAACCACGGCGGCGCAGGCAAAGCAGGAGGTGATAAAGCAGGCGTTCCAAGACTGGATATGGAAAGACCCAGAGCGCAGGAACAGGCTTGTACGCTACTACAATGACACATTCAATTCCATCCGCCCCCGTGAATATGACGGAAGCCATATCACGTTCGGCGGCATCAGCCCAGAAATCCAGCTAAGACCGCATCAAGTAAATGCGATTGCCCATATCCTCTACGGCGGCAACACGCTCCTTGCCCACAAGGTAGGTGCGGGGAAAACCTTTGAAATGGTAGCCGCCGCACAGGAAAGCAAACGGCTCGGCTTATGCCAGAAATCCATGTTTGTTGTGCCGAACCACCTTGTCGGGCAGTGGGCGTCGGAATATTTACGGCTCTACCCAAGTGCCAACATCCTTGTCACGACCAAGCGGGATTTTGAAACGGGAAACCGCAAGAAGTTCTGCGGCAGGATTGCGACGGGGGCGTATGATGCGGTGATTATCGGGCATAGTCAGTTCGAGAAAATCCCCATCAGCGAGGAACGCCAGAGGGAACAGCTCATGCGCCAGCTTGACGATATTGAGCGTGGCATTGACGACGTGCAGGCGTCCCGCGGGGAGCAGTTCACGGTCAAGCAGCTCATGAAAACAAGGAAAGCAATCAAGGCGAAGCTCGACAAACTGAACGACACCAAGCGGAAAGACAGCGTGATAAACTTTGAGGAATTGGGCATAGACAGGCTCTTTATAGATGAGAGCCATTTTTATAAGAACCTCTATTTATTTACCAAGATGCGGAACGTGGGCGGCATAGCCCAGACCGAAGCCCAGAAAAGCTCCGACCTCTTTATGAAATGCCGCTATCTGGACGAAATCACGGGCAACCGTGGCGTGGTTTTCGCAACGGGGACGCCCGTCTCAAACTCGATGGTCGAGATGTATTCCGTGCAGAGGTACTTGCAGTATGACACCCTCGCAAGGAACGGGTTGCAGCATTTTGACAGTTGGGCTTCCACGTTCGGCGAAACGGTCACGGCTCTGGAACTTGCCCCAGAGGGGACGAATTACCGAGCCAAGACGAGGTTTGCGAAGTTTTACAACCTGCCAGAATTGATGCAGATGTTCCGTGAGGTTGCGGACATCCAGACCGCCGATATGCTAAAGCTCCCCGTGCCAAAGGTCAATTACCACAACATCAAGACCAAGCCGAGCCAAATCCAGACGGAAATGGTGGCGGGGCTTGCGAAGCGGGCAGAGAAAATCCGTGCAAGGCTCGTCAAGCCCCAATTTGATAATATGCTCAAAGTGACAAACGATGGGCGGCAGCTTGCCTTAGACCAGAGGTTGATTGACCCGATGCTGCCAGACGACCCAAACAGCAAAGTCAACGCCTGCGTGGACAATATCTACCGCATCTGGGAAGAACACGCCGACACAAAGGCGGCACAACTCGTCTTTTGTGATTTATCGACACCTGCCAAGAAAAAGATAATAGAGATGCAGGAAGTCAGAGAAAATGTCTTTGAGATGCTGCCCGACCAGTTTGAAAATGTTTATGATGACATGAGGAAAAAACTCATACAGCGTGGCATCCCTGCGGAGCAGGTGCGGTTTATCCACGAAGCGAATACTGACGCACAGAAAAAAGAGATGTTTGCAAAGGTAAGGAGCGGCGAAGTGCGTGTATTGTTTGGCTCTACCCAGAAGATGGGTGCGGGTACAAATGTGCAGGACAGACTGATTGCCATCCATAATCTCGACTGCCCGTGGAAACCATCGTGTTTAGAACAACGCCAGGGGAGGATTGAACGTCAGGGAAATATGTTCCCAGAGGTTGAAGTTTACCGTTATGTAACGGAACAGACATTTGATGCGTACCTCTATCAGCTCGTCGAGGGAAAGCAGAAATTCATCTCCCAGATAATGACGAGCAAAAGCCCTGTGCGTTCTGCCGAGGACGTGGATGAGGTTGCCCTCTCCTTTGCGGAGGTAAAAATGCTGGCTACGGGCGATGAGCGTTTCAAGGAAAAAATGGATTTGGACATGCAGGTGGCGAAGCTGAAAGTCTTGAAGCAGAGCTACCTTTCCGAGCATTACGACCTTGAGGACAGGATACTGAAGCACTACCCGCAGGAGATTAAGGAGTATGGGGAACGCATTGTAGGATATGGGAATGATGCCAAAATTGCCAGCCAGCACATGCCGCAGGGCGAGGACAAGTTCTGCCCAATGACCTTAAACGGCGTGACCTACAAAGAAAAAGCGGACGCAGGCGAGATGCTGCTTGCCATCTGCAAGGAAAACCCGCTGTCACAGCCGATACAAATCGGCAACTACCGTGGCTTCCAGATGGAGGTTTTCTATGATACTGTCAACACCTGTTATTGCCTAAACTTATGTGGAATGAGAAAGTACAAGGTGGAATTAGGCGTGGACGCCCTCGGAAATCTGACCCGAATCGAGAATGAGATTGCCAAGCTTCCTGCCCGACTGGAAGCCGCCAAGACGAGAAAGGACGAAACCATCGCACAGCTTGAAACCGCGAAAAAGGAAGTGGAGAAGCCGTTTGCCTTTGAAAATGAGCTGAAAGAAAAGACGAAGCGGCTCAACGCACTCAACATCGAATTGAATCTAAATGAAAAAGACAAGTCTGTTATTGACGATGAGCCAGAGCAGAACGATGAGCAGCCAGAGAAAAAATGCACGGACAGGGAGCGTTAAATCCAGTTTGCACATTTGTACTGCTGAATTTGGGGTATTATAATAAAGGACGATTAGAAAAAATCGGAGGTGAGGAAGAATGTCTGATGCGTTCAGATTTGAAACTTTTGTAGATGTTCATGACAATGTTTTTAATGAATATCTCGGCTCTGCCATCACAAAGTTGTCCAGAGAAAACGAGGAATACCGTGCCATAAGAGCCGAGATTGAGAGCCTTTATGAAAAATATCCGAAAGTTTTAGGCGTGTTTGACACGGAAACGGCGGTGGAACTGACCGAGGAAGAATGTGCCGCACTGATTAAAGTGATGGAGTTTAGGAACAAACTTACAGACATGGAGATGCAGTCGGTCTATTTCCGTGGATGTTATGACAGCGTGGGGTATCTGAAAAAGGCAGGGATTTTATAACGGACTGACCGAAAAAAGGCGGTGTCGGTGTGAAGCTGATGCCGTCTTTTACATAGCCGAGAGGTGGAAAATTTTGTATTTATGTAGTATAATGAAAACAAATTTTTTAAGGAGACTAAGAAAGATATGAATAAGGTAATTACAGTTAATCCATACTCTATGGCATCATATTATGTAGATATGTTTTTTGATGATATAAAATTATCTAATGCTACTTGTTTTTTCACGAAAAGGAAAGATAAGATATATTTAGTAACGAATTGGCATGTGGTGAGTGGACGAAATGCTGACACTAAGAAATGTTTGAATGAAATGGGGAGTGTTCCTAATAAATTGCGTGTGTATGTGCCAAGAGAGGGGGAAAATTCTACTATAAGTTATGATGATGATTTCTATATGGATGTTGATTTAATAGACAGAGATGGCAATGAATTGTGGTATGGAATGCAAAAAAATGGCAGAATGATTGATGTTGCTGTAATCCCTTTGCATGAAATGAAAGGTAGTTATATAACCGTAGAAGATGCAGAAGAACCATTTAATGAGCAAATTGATTTGGAAGTAGCATCCGAAATTTATATAATTGGATTTCCTTTTGGAAAACAAACTGGATATATTCCAATCTGGAAAAGGGCGAGTGTTGCAAGCGAACCAGAATTAGATGTTGATGATTTACCATATTTTTTTGCAGATACTGCAACTAAATCAGGAATGTCTGGTTCGCCAGTAGTATTATACAAAGATAGACCTGCTACTATAATTAGCGAAAAAGAAAAAAGGGTCAGTAAGCACAAGACAAAACTTGTTGGAATATATTCTGGGAGGATTGGTGCAGATAGTGAAAATAAAGGTGATGCTCAATTAGGGCGAGTATGGAAATCACATATTATTCAAGAGTTAATAGATAGTTATGAATCAGAAGTTTTAAAATTAGAATAAATGTTTTGCTGAGAAACTTACATAGCCGAGAGGTTTTCACAACGAAAATCCCTCGGCTAAATCTATTTTTGGAGGTGATTTTTATTTGAATGAGAGGTAACAGACCTTATGTGCAGATTGACCCCGACGTGCTTGAGCAGGCAAGGCAGATAGATTTGTTGTCTTATCTTAGAGCCTACGAGCCGAGCAACCTTGTCAAAGTCAAAGGCACGACGAACGTCTATTGTACCGCCGAGCATGACAGCTTGAAGATTTCCAACGGCAAATGGTACTGGTGGTCGAGGGGCTTCGGCGGCTATTCTGCCCTCGACTATCTGATGAAAGTCAAAGAATACGGCTTCGTGGAAGCCGTGGAAACCCTCACGGGGCAGACAATGGCGGACTGGAAGCCGCCGCCCCCTGCCGTGAAGAAAGACGAGCCAAAGGTGCTTCTCCTGCCGCCGAAAAATAAGGACTGCGGCAGAGTGATGGAGTATCTTTTCGGGCGTGGCATTGACTATCAGATTATCCAAGAGTGCATTGCCGAGGGGATTATTTTCGAGAGTGCCGACTACCACAACGCCGTTTTTATTGGGAAAGATGAAAGCGGGACGCCAAAATACGCCGCCTGCCGTGGCACAATGGGGAACTTTAAGCGGGACGCATCAGGCAGCGACAAGCGGTATTCGTTTCGACTTCTGGCAAAAGAGCCGACCGACGCCGTGCATTTATTTGAGGCTGCCATTGATTTATTATCCTACGCCACCTATTTAAAATGCGGGGGAAAGGATTATAAGACGGAGAATCTTCTCTCCCTGTCGGGCGTGTACCAGCCGAAGAAAGAGCTGAAAGAAAGCAAAATCCCCGTTGCCCTCACGACTTTTTTAAAAGCAAACCCACAAATCAAGACCATATTTCTGCATCTGGATAAGGACAGGGCAGGTCGGTTATGTACCGCCGCTTTGAAAGAATTGTTGCAGAAAGACTACCGAATCGTTGATGAACCGCCGCCAATCGGAAAGGACTTCAACGATTTTTTAATGTCCTATCTGGGGATTGCAAGGCAGAAACCGAGCCGTGAGAGGAGGGATGCCCGCTGACTGAATGAAGATTTTCAGCAAAAAATGACCGTAACCACAACAAAATTTCAGACTGAAAGGGAGGAAAGACCGATTGAAAAATTATGAAGTGACCCTCGTCGCCCACTATGCAAAGACCGTTTCCATCCATGCCGACAGCCCCGAACAGGCGGCGGAGAAGTTAAAGATTATCCTGTTTGACACCGACCTTGTGAGGTTTTCCGACGGGGATTTTGTCTGCGGCGAAGCCGAGATTAACGACCCTATGGAGGACGCAGGGGAAGAAAGCGAATCCGAGGGAGAGGATTTTGAGGACGATTGTTGTTCGGAATGTCCGTGCTTCAGAATGATGTGTAAAGGATGCTGTTGCGGGGGCGGGGATTAAAGACACGTCTTACCAAGCACTGAATTTGGTTATCCATCTGCCGATGGAAACAAAATTCGCTTGTTAGGGGAAAGCTCCCCTAATACCCCGTGGAAAAGACCGCCGCCAGAGTGCGGCAGGAAGAAAGGAGTTTTTAAGGATGAGAGATTTATTGTTCTTCGCCCTCGGCACAACGCTCGGAGGGATGTGCGGCGTGGCGTGTATGTGCGTGCTGCAGATTAACAGGCTCTCCGATGGAAAGGGGGATTTGGATGCGGAAACGAAACGTGCAGATACTGTTCCGACTGACCGAGGAAGAAGCTGAATACCTCTGCTCCCTTGCGGATAGGGCGGGACACTCCAGACAAGCCCTGCTCCAGTCGATGGTTATGGGCTACCGCCTATGTGAGAAGCCAGACCCAGAATTTTATAAAATCATGCGGGAGCTGTCCGCCATCGGCAACCGCATCAACCAGCTTGCGGCAAAGGCGAACGCCTTGAACTTTGTGGACACGCCGATGCTCTATGACGAAGCCAAGCGGTGGCGGGACTTCCGTCTGGACGTGGGCAGATGCTACCTTGTGCCGAGGAAGACGTCTGGCTGATGGCGGTCTGCGAGATATGGGACGTGAAAGGCAGGCTCGACCACCCCATCGACTACGCCGAGAACCCAGAAAAAACCGCCAACCCAAAATACACGGATGCGGACTTGCAGGCGATGGGCGACGTGATGAAGTACGCCACTAACGGCGACAAGACCGAGCGGCAGTTTTTCGTCACGGGCGTAAACTGCGACCCTGCCACTGCAAGGGACGAGATGATGATGGCAAAAGCCCAATGGAACGACCAGAGCGAGATTGTCTGCTACCACGGCTTTCAGAGTTTTAAAGCGGGCGAGGTCACGCCAGAGCAGGCACACGAGGTCGGCGTGAAGCTGGCGGAGAAGATGTGGGGCGGAAGGTTTCAAGTGATTGTGGCGACACATCTGAATACGGAGTGCCTGCATAACCACTTTGTCGTCAATTCCATTTCTTATATTGACGGAAAGCATTACCACGACAACAAGAAGAACCTGCGTCTGCTCCGCCAGCGTTCGGACGAATTGTGCCGTGAGTATTCCTTATCGGTCATCGAACACCCAAGCGGCAGGAAGAAGCCCTATGTCCTCTGCCAAGCCGAGAAGAACGGCTTGCCTACGAGGGATGCCGTGGCACGGCAGGCGGTGGACGAAGCAATCTCAAAATCGTTCACGCTGAAAGACTTCGACCGCCAGTTGTCGGAAATGGGATACCGCATCAATTTTGACCCCAACCGAAAATACTGGACGATAATCGGGAAAGGATGGCAAAAACCGAAGCGGCTCTATAAGCTCGGCGAGGACTACACCAACGAGAGGATAACGGAACGCATCAAGGAAAATTCCTATGCGGTCAAATTCCAGAGCTTTTCCAAAGAGCAGCCACAGGTCAGAGTGATAAGGGTAAAAGGCACGTTAAAGGACGCCAAGAAAATCGGCGGCTTGCGTGGGCTGTATCTCCACTACTGCTACAAGCTCGGCATCCTGCCAAAGAAGAAACCGCAGAATTACGCAAGGCTTCACTATCTTCTGAAAGACGACTTGATGAAGATGGAAGCCATCACCAACGAAACAAGGCTGCTTTGCCGCAACCATATCGACACGGCGGGGCAGCTTTTGTCTTATAAAGGTTCTCTGGAATCCGAGATGCAGGAGCTGACCGAACAGCGAAAGGGGCTTTACTCCCAATCCCGAAAATCTGTCGGGGAAGAAAAAGAAGCGGTCAAGGCTCGGCTGTCGGAAATCACGGGGCGCATGAAAACACTGCGGAGGGAGGTCAGATTATGCGACGGTGTGCTTGCCCGAAGCGATACCCTCAAAGAAAAATTAACTATCATACGGGCAGATGAAAAAGAACAGAAAGGAAAGGAGCTGATGAAGCATGAACACAGGCGGCGAAGCGGCGGAGCAAATCGTAAGGATGAGCTTGGAGGGATTTGAGGTCGCAGCCAGAATCACGGGGGCGGGTGCAAAGAACATCGCCATCCTGCTCTACTCCATTTTAAAAGAGGAACAGAAAACCAAAGGAAAGGCAAGGCTCACAAATATGCTCCGCTCTGGAAAGGAGCTGAAAGTCTTTACCGTAAAGAGCGGCGACTTGAAAAAGTTCACGCAGGAAGCGAAAAAATACGGCGTACTCTACTGCGTCCTCGCAGACCGTAAGAACAAAGACCCCGATGCGGAGGTGGATGTGATTGCGAGAGCCGAGGACGCATCGAAAATCAGCCGCATCGTGGAGCGGTTCAGCCTTGCTTCCGTAGATACCGCTTCCATCGTGACCGAAGCGGAGAAATCGAAAGGGGAAAAAGGAAGGGCGAAAGATGCCAAGACCGCAGATGCAAAAGACGCAGGGGCAAAGGACGGTCAGCCAGAGCCAGACGTCGGCGTGGAGGAAAAGGCGGAGAAAGACAGGCTCATGGACGCCCTTATGGGAAAGCCCGTGCAGAAGGAGGAAAACGCCCCAAACCCCTCGGTGGCAAAGACAGAAAAATCCCCTCTGTCCGAGCCTACCTCAAAGCAGCAAAGGAAGCCCGCAGAGGGGGCTACTATGGCTAAGACGGAGAAGCCGTCAGTCAGGGAGGAACTGCGGAAAATCAAGGAGAGCCGCAAGGAGCAGGAAGCGGACGCTTCCCCGAACCTTGACAAAGAGAAATCCCCCGACAGGGCGAAGAAGCCGCCCGCAGGAAAGACGGAGCATAAGCAGCCCCAGAAGCGGAAACGGAAACCAAAATCGAAAGGAGCAAGATAAGCATGAGCATTTATGACGTATTCAGCGGCGGCGGCAGACCTTTTAACAAAGAGGAATGGGCGGCGCAGAAACAGGAGCAGCGCAAAGCAGCCTATGAGCTGATAGACACGACCTGCGAGAAAATGATGGCGGACGGAGGTGCGTTTCAGCAGTACCTTGACGTGCAGGGGCATTTTGACCGCTACTCCGTCAATAACGCCATCTTAGTTTCGGCACAGATGCCCGAAGCGACGCAGCTTAAAGACTACGGCAGTTGGAAACAGAGCCGTGCCTATGTGGACAAGGACGCACAGAAAGTGACCATCCTTGAGCCGGGGAAAGAGTACGAGCGGGAGGACGGCTCAAAGGCGGTCGGCTACAACGCTAAAGTGGTCTATGACATTTCCCAGACCTCGGCAAAGGACAGGCAGCAGCCGCAGGAGCAGAAAACCATGCGGGAGCTTGTGTCGGCGATGATTGACGCAAGCCCCGTTTCCTTTGTGCCAGTGGACGACCTTGAGCTGCCTGCATTTTACGACAGCGCACAGCAGACCATCTTCATCAAGACGGGATTAAATGAGGAACAGCTCTTTGTCAGCATGGCAAAGGAAGTGTCGGCGGCGGTCTTTGACTTCAAGCACAAGGAGAGCCGTGACGTTTCAGAGTTCAAGTCGTTCTGCGTCGCCTATATGGTAAGCTCCCGCTACGGCGTGGACACGAGAGGTTTTAACTTTGACAATCTCCCGAAAGAGTTTGCGGGCATGGAAACGCAGGAATTTAAAGGGCAGCTTGGCTCGATGCGTGACGTACTCGGCGAAATCCAGTCGGACATGTATAAGAGCCTTGAAAAGAACAAGCCGCCCAAATCCAAAGAGCAGGAACGCTAATCGGAGGTGCAGACCATGAAGGAAGAACGATACCACTTGGCATTGGACAAATACGACAAGAACATCGTCCTCAATGCCCTCAACACCCTGCGGACGCAGCAGATACAGGAGGAACGCCCCACCGAGCCTGTTGACGAGCTGATAAGCAGGGTGGCATTCGCCCCGACCAAGAAAGTAAAGGTCGCCCCGTGCAAGTGCCATGAAGAACGGTGACGATTACAAAGTGAGCCTAATCCTTTCTCTGTTTGGCATCATCCCTGTCGTGTGGCTTGCCCTGCTGACTGCCCCTTATGTCAGCGGCGGCATCGTGGAGATAATTCAGAATTTATCCGTGGCAATGGAGAACCCGTTTTCCATAACGGTATGTGAGGATACTCCCAGAATTGTCCTTATTTTTCTGCTTGCCTACGGCATGGGAATCGGCGTTTATTTCTCCACACGCAGGAATTACCGCAAGGGGGAGGAACACGGCTCTGCCAAATGGGGCAGCGCAGGTACTTTGAATAAAAAGTACCGAGATAAAAACGCATCGGAAAACAAGCTGCTGACCCAGAACGTCCGCATCGGGCTTGACGGGAAGAAACACCGCAGGAATCTGAATATCCTCGTGGTGGGCGGCTCTGGCGCAGGAAAGACCAGATTTTTTTGTAAACCGAACGTCATGCAGTGCAACACGTCAATGGTAATCTTAGACCCGAAAGGCGAGATTGTCCGTGACACAGGCGGGCTTCTGGAAAAGAAAGGCTATGAGGTGCGTGTGCTTGATTTAATCAATATGCACAAGAGCCACTGTTACAACCCGTTTGTCTATCTTCGGAACGACAACGACGTGCAGCGGCTTGTGACGAATCTCTTTAAGGCAACCACGCCAAAAGGAAGCCAGTCGCAAGACCCGTTCTGGGACACGGCGGCGAGTATGCTGCTTTTATCCCTCGTGTTCTATCTGAAATACGAAGCCCCGCCAGACGAGCAGAATTTCCCGATGGTGATGGAGCTGTTAAGGGCGGGCGAGGTACGGGAGGACGACGACGGCTATGTAAGCCCCCTTGACGAACTGTTTGACCGTTTGGAGATGGTGAACCCAGAGCATATCGCATTAAAGTATTACAGAGATTATCATTCTGGTTCAGCCAAAACGCTAAAGAGCATCCAGATAACCCTTGCCGCAAGGCTTGAGAAGTTCAATTTGGAAAGTCTTGCATCCTTGACCGCTACGGACGAACTGGATTTGCCGTCTTTGGGGGAGAAGAAAGTCGCACTGTTCGCACTGATACCAGACAACGACACCAGTTTTAATTTCCTTGTGTCGCTGTTATACACGCAGCTATTCCAACAGTTATTCTACCTTGCCGACCACAAGTACGGCGGGAGC
The DNA here is from genome assembly GCA_910574185.1 of Lachnospiraceae bacterium. Classification (GTDB taxonomy): domain Bacteria; phylum Bacillota; class Clostridia; order Lachnospirales; family Lachnospiraceae; genus Claveliimonas. The sequence continues at coordinate 21,403 of CAJSZQ010000001.1, read as the reverse complement.
CTGCCCGTCCACTGCCAGTTTATAATGGATGAATTTGCGAACGTCAGTTTGCCAGATGACTTTGACAAGATACTGTCAGTTATGAGGTCAAGGGGCGTGTCCGTTTCGATTATCCTGCAAAATCTGGCACAGCTTAAAGCCCTGTTTGAGAAACAGTGGGAAAGCATCGTCGGGAACGCCGATGAGTTCCTCTATCTCGGCGGCAACGAGCAGAGTACCCATAAGTTTGTAAGTGAGCTTCTTGGAAAAGCGACGATAGACACAAACACCTACGGGAAAAGCTCTGGACGGAGCGGCAACTATTCCACTAACTACCAGATTTCGGGGCGTGAGCTTTTAACCCCAGACGAGGTGCGTATGCTTGACAACCGCTACGCACTTCTTTTTGTGCGTGGGGAACGCCCCGTCATGGATTTGAAGTACGACATCCTGAAACACCCGAACGTGAAACTGACCGCCGACGGTGGGAAACCGCCGTATCTTCACGGTGAGCCGACGCAGGCGGTCGCAACATTTGTGTTTGGCGGGGATATTCCAAAAGACGCTGTTGCGCTTAACCCTGTCAGCACTTCCTATGAGCTTCTGTCCGATGAGGACTTGGAAGAAATATTCAATTTATAAGGAGGATTTACCCTATGAAACTTTTTAAGAAGAACGAGAAGAAAGCAACCCAGAAACTGCCGATGACAGGCAAGGTAAAAAGGGGCTTCCGCCATTACTGCGTGGCGGTGCTTGCCGTTATGATGGTATTTGGCACATCCATGACCGCCTTTGCCGCCAATGACCCGATTGCTGTTGTCAACAACCTTTCCAATTTCATCTTCGGTCTGATACGGGCGGTCGGGATGATTATGCTTGGCTTCGGCATCGTGCAGGTCGGCTTGTCGTTGAAATCCCACGACCCGTCCCAGAGGGCGAACGGCTTCCTCACACTGGCGGGCGGCGTTGTGATTACCTTTGCGAAAGAGATTTTAACCCTCATCACGGGCTAATCCAAAACAGACTGAAATAACAGACTGACACAAGACAAGATAACGGGGCAGATCCGCTCTGCGGGGCTTGCCCTGCTATCAAATTTTAAGAACGGAGGTGGTCGAATGTCAGACAACTGGGTAGTCCAGAACTTGGAGAACGCCCTTGACACATGGAATGAAAAGTTAGCCGAGATATGGCAGCTCATCACCCAATCCCCCGAAACCTTTAAGGGCGGTGCGATATGGAAAGTCATCGTTGACATCCACGGGGCGTTGCAGGCTATCGGGCTTGCCCTGCTCGTGCTGTTCTTTGTCGTCGGCGTGATGCGTACCTGCGGCGACTTCGCAAGCGTGAAGAAGCCCGAACACGCTTTGAAGCTGTTCATCCGCTTCGCCCTTGCGAAAGGTGCGGTCACTTACGGCTTGGAGCTGATGATGGCTCTGTTTAAAATCGTGCAGGGCGTGATTTCCGCCATTATGAAAGCCGCAGGCTTCGGCTCCGCACAAAAAACGGTGCTGCCGACAGAGATTGTGACAGCCGTCGAGGACTGCGGCTTTTTCGAGAGCATCCCTCTATGGGCAGTCACGCTGATAGGCGGGCTGTTCATCACGGTATTGTCGTTTATTATGATAATGTCCGTGTACGGCAGATTTTTCAAGCTGTACCTTTACACCGCCATCGCCCCCGTGCCGCTGTCCTCGTTTGCGGGAGAGCCGAGCCAGAGCGTGGGAAAGAGCTTCATCAAGAGCTACTCCGCCGTCTGCCTTGAGGGGGCAATCATCGTGCTTGCCTGCATCATCTTCTCGGTGTTTGCGGCATCCCCGCCCGCAGTCAACCCCGATGCGGCGGCGGTCACGATGGTATGGGGCTATATCGGGGAATTGGTGTTCAATATGCTCGTCCTTGTCGGTGCGGTCAAGATGGCAGACCGTGTGGTAAGGGAAATGATGGGCTTGTAATTATCCAACAGGAAAGGAAAATTGAAATGAAAAAAGAAACGAAGTATTGCCAGAATTATAATATCCATCTGTTAAATGGAGAAGTCATTGAGGCTTCCGAAGCCTATGACCTGCCTGCTGAAAAAGGGCTGGTCGGAAAATTTGGAAAAGCGGACGATAACGAGATATTTGAAATCGGGGATGCCATTTCTGGGTTTGCATATATCCCGAAACGCAGCATCCTCTTTATTTCGACGGGAGACGTCCGAGAGGGGCGGTGCTGATATGGAAGTCAAGATAAATAAGGAAATCCGCAACTACACGGAATCCATGTTCTTCGGGCTGTCAATGCGGCAGTTCCTGTTTTCCGTGCTTGCCTGCGGCGTGGCGGTCGGCTTGTTCTTCCTGCTCCGTGGCAGGTTTGGGACGGAAACAGTAAGCTGGATGTGCATCTTGGGGGCTTCCCCTTTTGCGGTCATGGGATTTGTAAGGTACAACGGCATGACCGCCGAGCAGTTTGTTTGGGCATGGGTAAAGTCGCAGTTTCTGATGCCGAAGAAGATTTTATTTGTCCCAGAGAATTTATATTACGAAGCGGTGAAGCAGGCACTGGACGCACATGAGAGAGGCTTGCCCGTCGTGCAGGATAAGAAAAGGAGAAAGAGGAAACGCAGGAAAAAAAGAACAAAGACAGACAGGCGAAAGCAGCCTAAGAAATCAAGAAAGCGTAAGGAGGTAGACCATGATTAAGACGCTGAAAACGCTGTTTAAGCAGGACAGGGAGAAATTCATTGTGCCGAAGTCGGTGCAGGCGGTCATCCCGTTAAAGACCATGTGGGAGGACGGCATTTTCCTTGTGGGTAGGAACAAATACGCAAAGACATTTAAGTTTGAGGACATCAACTACGCCGTGGCGAGCCGTGAGGACAAGGAAGCGATGTTCCTCGAATACTCGGAGCTTCTTAACGCCCTCGATAGCGGGGCGACCACGAAAATCACGATAAACAATCGCAGACTCAATAAAGCGGACTTTGAGCAGACCATCTTAATCCCGATGGCGGAGGACGATTTGGATAAATACCGTAGAGAGTACAACAAGATGCTGCTTGATAAAGCAACGGGGGCAAACTCCACCGTGCAGGATAAATATGTGACGGTTTCCGTCTGCAAGAAGAACATCGAGGAAGCGAGGAATTACTTTGCCCGTGTCGGGGCTGACCTTATCGGGCATTTCAACCGCTTAGGCTCGAAGTGTACGGAACTGGACGCTAACGACAAGCTGCGTATCTTCCACGACTTCTACCGAACGGGCGAGGAAACGGCGTTTGCCTTTGACATGGCGCAGACCATGCGGAAAGGACACGACTTCAAGGACTATATCTGTCCCGACTCCTTTGAGTTTGAGAAAGATTATTTTAAGATGGGAAACCGCTATGGGCGTGTGATATTCCTGCGTGAGTACGCCGCCTATATCAAGGACAGCATGGTGGCGGAGCTTTGCGAGCTGAACCGTAACATGATGCTTTCCGTCGATGTTGTCCCTGTCCCGACGGACGAAGCCGTGCGGGAGGTAGAGAACCGCCTGCTCGGTGTGGAAACCAACATCACGAACTGGCAGAGGAAGCAGAACCAGAACAACAACTTTTCCGCCGTCATCCCCTACGACTTGGAGCAGCAGAGAAAGGAAAGCAAGGAGTTCCTTGATGATTTGACGACCCGTGACCAGAGGATGATGTTTGCCGTGCTTACGATGGTGCATACCGCAGACACCAAAGAGCAGCTTGACAATGACACGGAAGCCCTGCTGACGACGGCAAGGAAGCATCTCTGCCAGTTTGCCGTGCTGAAGTACCAGCAGATGGACGGACTGAACACCGCCCTGCCGTTCGGCGTGAGGAAGATTGATGCGTTGAGGACGCTGACGACGGAGAGCCTTGCGGTGTTTATCCCTTTCCGTGTACAGGAAATCTACCATAAGGACGGCGTGTATTACGGGCAGAACGTCATTTCAAAGAACATGATTATCGCCAACCGCCGCCACCTGTTGAACGGAAATTCCTTTATCCTCGGCGTGTCTGGTGCGGGCAAGTCGTTCACGGCAAAGGAGGAAATGACGAACATCATTCTGACCGACCCCAACGCCGATGTCTTGGTAATAGACCCCGAACGAGAGTACGCCCCTCTTGTAAAGGCGATGCAGGGCGAGGTTATCCACATCTCGGCGACAAGCGACAACCACATCAACGCAATGGACATGAACTCTGATTACGGCGACGGTGCAAACCCCGTCATCTTGAAATCAGAGTTTATTTTGTCTTTGTGCGAACAGCTCATTGGCGGGGCAAGCCTTGGTGCAAAGCAGAAGTCCATCATCGACCGATGCACGGCGAGCGTCTACCGTTACTACCAGCAGGGCAACTATATGGGTACGCCGCCGACCTTACAGGACTTCCGTGAGGAGTTGCTCAAGCAGGACGAGCCAGAAGCGCAGGAAATCGCCCTTGCGATTGAGCTTTTCACGGACGGCTCTCTCAACACCTTTGCCAAGCATACGAACGTGGACACCCACAGCCGCCTTATCTGCTACGACATTCTGGATTTAGGCAAGCAGTTACAGCCTATCGGTATGCTTGTTGTCCTCGACAGCATCTTAAACCGCATCACCCAGAACAGGGCGAAAGGCAGGAACACCTTTATTTTCATTGACGAGATTTACCTGCTCTTTCAGCACGAATACTCGGCAAACTTCCTTTTTACCCTCTGGAAGCGTGTGCGTAAGTATGGGGCGTACTGCACAGGAATCACGCAGAACGTGGACGACCTCTTGCAGAGCCATACGGCGAGGACGATGCTTGCCAACAGCGAGTTCATTATCATGCTGAACCAAGCGTCCACGGACAGAATCGAGCTTGCGAAGCTCCTTAACATTTCCGACCTTCAGATGAGCTATATCACGAATGTCGGTGCGGGGCAGGGATTATTGAAAGTCGGCAGCTCCCTTGTGCCTTTCGTCAATAAATTCCCACGCAATACGGAACTGTATAAACTGATGACGACGAAATTTGGGGAGTGCTAAAAGGAGGGATTTTTATGTCAGAGATAAGGTTTCGCAACGCAGCCCACCGTGATTTTTTTCTGGAAAGCATGATGAAATGCAAGGTCAACGACTGCTACCACAGGGCATTTTTCTATGTGATGGGGATTGCGGGGGAAACAAGGCAGAACATCAACGCCATGTTCGATTTTAAGACGGACTGCATCAAGCCAGAGGGGATGCACGCAGGATGGCAGACGAGCGGCACGGTCAAAGTCTGCCACCTTGCCTTTAACCTCTGGAACGGTTACGCCGAGGAGGGGCGTGAGAAACTATTCACGCCAGAGGAATTGTTCTGCTGCGAGTTCGCCCCGTATTTCATGGAGGGCATCAAGGCACGGTATCCCGAATATTGCAGGGATTTACCAACGCCCAAGAAGCAGGCAGAGCATACACGGTAGCTGAAAACAAGAAAAAAGGAAATACCCTGCGGGCATACCTCTATGCCCAAAAGCAGGGCAAGAACAAAGAAACACCCTGCGGGCATACCTTTATGCCCAGAAAGCAGGACAGAATAAAGAAAGGAATATTTTATGAATCTGAAAAACTATAAATGTATTCTCTGTATTACCGCCGCTGTTACATTTTTAGGAGCAGCGGTTTTTTGTGGCTTTAAGATTTATAGCCATTACCAGCAGATAGACGAGCAGACGGAAGCCTTTGCGGAGATTGCAAAGGTCGTGGAGAACGCCGAGCCAGAGGAAGAACTGCCCAGAGATAAGGATACGCCCGTCAGCGAGGGAGAGGATATTCTTGCAAAGTACAAGGAACTGTATTTGCAGAATGAGGATATGGTCGGGTGGATTGCCATAGACGGAACAAGCATCAACTACCCCGTCATGCAGAGCAGGAACAGCCCGAATTTCTATCTGAAGCACAGCTTTGAAAAGGAATACAGCGATTTGGGAGTGCCGTATATCCAAGAGGACTGCGACCTTGCGGCAAGTGATAATCTGGTTATCTACGGACACCACATCAAAGGCGGCAGGATGTTCGGGGCGTTGGAAGATTATAAATCCAAGAGCTTTTATGAGAAACACAGGAATATCCAGTTTGACACCCTCACGGAGCAGGCAGAGTATGAAATTATTGCTGTTTTTAAGACCGTGGCGTACAGCTCGGAGGGCTACCGCTACTATGATTTTGTCAATGCGGAGAATGAAAAAGAATTTAATGCCTTTGTCGGGAAGTGTAAGGAACTTGCCTTGTATGATACGGGCGTGACCGCTGAATATGGGGATAAGCTCATTACCCTGTCCACCTGCGAATACTCCGCACAGAACGGCAGGCTTGCCGTGGTGGCGAAAAAAGCAGACTGACATGACCGCAAATCTTCTGGGAAAGGAGGTCGGATTTTATGGCTGATATAAAGACCAGAGATGCGGTCAAAGGTACGATTAAAACTTTAGACAAAGCCGCCATAGCAGGCAGTCGAATGAAATCCGCTTACGCTAAGACAAAGGACAAGGCGGAGCAGGGATATTATGCAGAGGAAAATTCCCCCACGGAATATGCCGCCGACAAGGTTTCCCATGCTTCGGGATGTATCAAGGACGAGGGCATCCACCAATTCAATAAGCAGGGACAGAAAAACGCCGAAGCCACAAGAGAGAATATCGGTAAAGTAAAGGATAAAATCGCCGACTTTAAGGCAAAGCGGGCGAAGAAAGCCGCAGAGCAGAAAACAATGCGGAATAAGGCAGGACAAAACGCCATGCGTACAATGGGACAGGACGGCTTGCAGGAGGTTCAAGGGACTGCAAGCCGTCCCGCTGTTTCTGCTACTCATTCTACTCCTGTCAAGACCGAAACGCCCCAGACGGCGGCAAACTCACTAATAAAGACCAGACAACAGGGAAGCCCCCTGCGGGGATACCATGATGCCATTCGGCGGGGACAAGGAAAGCAGACGATAAAGACAACCGCCAGAAATGCGGAAAAGTCCGTCAAGACCACAGCAAAAGGGACGGTCAAGGCGACGGAAAAAGGCGTGAAAACTGCAAAGGCGACATCCAAGACAGCGATTAAGACCACGGAGCAGACTGCAAAGGCGGCGCAGAAAACGGCGAAAGCATCTGCCAAAGCCGCCCAGAAAGCGGCGCAGACAACGAAAGCCACTGCAAAGGCGACAGCCGAAGCGACGAAAGCCACGGTCAAGGCTACCATTGCGGCGGTCAAGGCAATCATAGCGGGGACAAAAGCGTTGATTTCTGCCCTTATCGCGGGCGGCTGGATTGCCATTGTGATAATCATTATCGTCGTCCTGCTTGGGTGCGCCGTTTCCCTGTTCGGGGGCGGCAGCGACAGCACTTCCTATACCCCTGTCAGTGCGGAAGTGGAAGCCTACACGCCGCTGATACAAAAGTATGCGAAGCAGTACGGCATCCCCGAATATGTGGAGCTTATCAAGGCGGTGATGATGCAGGAAAGCGGTGGACGTGGACTTGACCCGATGCAGGCGGCGGAGGGGAGCTTCAACAAGAGATACCCCCATGAGCCGAACGGCATCAAAGACCCAGAATATTCCATCGAGTGCGGCGTGCAGGAACTGAAAGCCGCCCTTGTTTCAGCCGAGGTGGAGAACCCGATTGATATGGAGCGCATCAAGCTCGCCTTGCAGGGCTACAACTTCGGCAACGGGTATATTTCATGGGCAAAGACCAACTACGGCGGCTATTCCTATGCAAATGCGGTGGAGTTTTCCGCTATGCAGGCACAGCGGCTCGGTTGGGAGAAATACGGCGACACGCAGTACCCCGCCCATGTGCTGCGCTACTATCCATACGGGAGGGCGTTTACAAGCGGAGGAAACCAAGCCATTGTGGAGGTTGCATTGACGCAGCTCGGCAACGAGGGAGGTCAGCCTTATTGGAGCTGGTACGGCTTTGGCGGGCGTGTGGAATGGTGTGCATGTTTTGTGTCGTGGTGTGCCGACCAGTGCGGCTATCTGGAAAGCGGCATTATCCCGAAATTTTCCCTTTGCTCAGACGGCGTAAACTGGTTTAAGAGCAAAGGACAGTGGCAGGATAAGAACTATGAGCCGCAGGCAGGCGACCTTATTTTCTTTGATTGGGGGAGCGACGGTTCAATCGACCATGTGGGAATCGTGGAGAAATGCGAGAATGGAACGGTCTACACCGTGGAGGGCAACTCTGGGGATGCCTGCAAACAGCGGAGCTATCCAGTCGGGAGCGGCTCAATATACGGCTACGGATGTCCAAACTATTAGTTGAACAAGGTAAAAGGAAACCAGAGGTCAATCCTCTGGCTGCTCTTTTGCCTTACATATCCCCTGCGCCGTCCCTGCTATGATTGTCAGCTCTGAATCATCGAATGTGTCAAAGAGTGAGTCCAACTGTCGGCGGAGTGAAGATTTTTGTATGTGTTTATCGGAAAATATGTATTGGTCAGCCGAGATGTCAAACATTGTGATAAGTTGGATGAATAGCATAAATCTTGGCTGCTGTCCCTCTTTTTCGATAGACTGGAGGTATCTTGGCGTAATGTCAAGCTGTTCGGCTAATTCCTCTCTTGTCAGACCATTTTTTTCACGGGCATCCTTGATTGCTTCTCCAAAAGGCATAAAGTCAAAAGTTTCTGGTACTTCATTCATAAAGTATCACCTCATTTTTCGTAAAAGTTCATACAGATATTTTACGGAAATCAAAGTTCTTATGAAACGAGGTGACATTTCTACATATAGGATATATGATTTCCTATGTATAGAAGCGAAAGAACTATCCCCTCTTTTTTATCCCCTTGCATAGAGTTGTTATTATTCTTTATAGCGTATATAATAATAATCGCAATCAAAATATGATACGGAAATTACAGAGATACCTTGAATCTATACGGCGATTAGGAAAATCTTAACAATTTCTTATTGGAAAGTGCAGGATTGCTTATGTGCAATTTAGTAAAATAAAACAAAAGGAAAGGAATGGACTGATATGGAGAATAAAATACTGATTGTAGATGATGAACAGGAAATAGCAGACCTTGTTTCCCTTTATCTTGAAAATGAGAATTTTACTGTATATAAATTTTATAATGCCAAAGATGCAATGGCTTGTATTGAAAGTGAAACCCTTGATTTGGCAATTTTGGATGTTATGCTGCCTGATATGAACGGTTTCCAAATATGCAAAAAGATAAGGGAGAAATATCGCTATCCAGTGATAATGCTCACGGCAAAGGGAGAGGAAATTGATAAAATAACGGGATTAACATTAGGGGCAGACGATTATATTACGAAACCGTTTTTGCCTTTAGAATTGGTCGCTCGTGTGAAAGCCCAACTAAGGAGATATAAAAAATACAATGTGGGAAATGAGCCAGAGGAAGATATTTTGATTCATTCTGGTTTAGTTCTAAATGTGAAAACGCATGAGTGTACTTTAAATGAAAAGCCTCTTTCATTAACGCCTACGGAGTTTTCTATATTACGGATTTTGTGTCAGCAGAAAGGAAATGTAGTCAGTTCGGAGGAACTTTTTCATCAAATATGGGGGGATGAATATTTCAGTAAAAGCAATAACACCATTACTGTTCATATTCGGCATCTTCGTGAGAAAATGGGAGATTCATTTGAAGAACCACAATATATAAAAACAGTCTGGGGGTGTGGATACAAAATTGAAAATTAAGATTTCAAAGACAACTACACTAATTGGCACTTGTATCCTCGGCATTGCTGCTTGTTTTGGATTGTATTATCTGGTAGATAAGGTTTGGAACGGCTTTTTTGTGGATTGGTTCACGGCTAAGTACATGAATACGCATGAGGTTTATTCTGCTGATGTGGGAAAAGATATTCTTGTTACAGAGCCTTTGTGGTCGGAGCTGAAAGTATTTATCTTGACAGTTCTGATTATAATCGTACTTATCTGCATTGCAATTACTTTTGCGGTTGCAAATTTACATGCAAAGGCAGAAGTGAGAAAATCCATCACTGCGACTTCGGTGATGCTGCATGACTTTATGATAGAAGAAAAAGGAAATATAGATATTTTTCCAAAAGAGTATGCCGAAATTTCAGCCCAGATGTCCGAAATAAAATCCACGATGCAGCGGCATGAACAAATGTTAAAGGAAGAAGCAAGCAGAAAAAATGATTTGATTGCTTACCTTGCACATGATTTAAAGACACCGCTTACCTCTGTTATCGGATATTTAGCATTATTGGATGAAGCACAGGATATGCCGATAGAACAAAAAACAAAATATGTAAATATTGCATTAAGCAAAGCACTTCGTTTAGAAAAGCTTATCAACGAATTTTTTGATATAACAAGATATAATCTGCAACAAATTGATTTGGAAAAAGAATCTATAAACCTCTGTCATATGTTGGTTCAAATGACAGATGAATTTTACCCGCTGTTAAATGCTCATGGTAATCAAACAGAGGTATGTGTTGATGAAGAAGTAACGGTTTATGGGGATTCTATGAAGTTAGCCAGAGTTTTCAATAACATTTTAAAAAATGCGATTTATTACAGTTACCCAGATACGATAATTAAAATATGGGCTGAAAGCACAGATACGGATGTTTGGATTTATTTTTGCAATAAAGGAAAGACAATTCCTGCAGGTAAGTTAAATTCTATTTTTGAGAAGTTTTTCCGTATGGATGAAGCACGTTCGACGAATACGGGAGGTGCAGGATTGGGGCTGGCGATTGCAAAAGAAATCATAACACTGCATGGAGGTAAAATTACTGCCGAAAGTGAAAACGAATCAACAACTTTCCATATCTCTTTACCTATAACACATTAGTAAAATATATAGGCTCTCTTAGCATTTTCTTAGGAATTAGAAAATTGAATATTAAAGTATGGATAGCTTCTGTTCAGTAGAATGAATACTGAATAGAAGCTATTTGCTTTGTATGAAAAAGGAGGACTTCATAATGAATCAACAAAAGAAAGTTGCTGTTTTTTTTGGCGGCTGCTCCACGGAATATGCAGTTTCGTTACAGTCGGCATATGCGGTAATTAAGTGTATTGACACAAAGAAATATGTACCAATCTTAATAGGCATTGCCCCTCACTCTGGCAAATGGTACTGGTATCAAGGGGAACTGGAAAAGATAAAGGAGGATAATTGGCAGTCAGAAGAAAACTGTACGCCAGTATTTCCGTCTTTTGACAGAACAGTTCACGGGTTGTGTTATTTGGACAATCATCATTTAGAGATAATTTCATTCGATGCTGCATTGCCAGTTTTACATGGAAAGAACGGAGAAGATGGAACAATTCAAGGGGTTCTGGATTTGATGGGGATTCCTGTTATCGGATGTGGTTTATTATCTTCCGCTTTATGTATGGATAAAGAACTGGCTCACCGTATCGTAGAAATGAACGGAATAAAAGCTGCACGGTCTTTTACTATTAAGACAAATTATTCAGAGGAAATGGTTCAGAAAAAAGTCCTAGAGCTTGGTTATCCTTTATTCGTAAAGCCTGTACGGTCTGGTTCATCGTTTGGGATTTCAAAAGTCTTACATGAACAGGATTTGCTTTTAGCAATCGAGAGTGCCTTTGAGCATGATTCTACCGTTATTCTGGAAGAAATGGTTGATGGTTTTGAGGTTGGATGTGCAGTTTTGGGGAACAAGGATTCCGATTTGATTGTGGGTGAAGTTGATGAAATTGAATTGTCGGATGGATTTTTTGATTACACAGAGAAATATACATTGAAAACTTCCAGTATTCATGTACCTGCACGTATTTCTCCACAAAAGGCAAAAGAAATTAAAGAAACAGCTCTTGAAATTTACAAAGCATTAAGTTGCTGCTGTTTTGCAAGGGTGGATATGTTTTTGACTCCCGCAGGGGAAATTTATTTTAATGAAGTAAACACAATTCCCGGCTTTACGGAGCATAGCCGTTATCCCAATATGTTAAAAGAAGCAGGTCTGCCATTTGATGAAGTAATCGGACGCTTGATTGAAATGGGGGTATCGAAGTGACACAGATTGAATTAACAAAAGACAACACTTATCATGGGAACTTAATACTTGTAACGCCAGATTATCCGCTTATGAAGTTCCCGTGTATGGAAGATATGCAGCCAGCAATTAAGGAACAGCCAGAAATACAGATGAATGAGCAGGCGGCTAATTTATTACAGCTAATATTAGCAAAAATTCATTGCAAAAATGAAATTGTAGCTGTAAGCGGTTTCCGCACACAGGAAGAACAGGAAAAAATATGGAATGATACGTTAGCCAAAAGCGGTCTTGATTTCACAAAAAAATATGTGGCAGTACCCAGACATAGCGAGCATCAGACAGGACTTGCCATAGACCTTGCAGAGAACAAGGAACAGATTGACTTTATCTGCCCGCATTTTCCATATACGGGGATTTGCGGGGAGTTCAGAGCGACCGCTCCCCGATTCGGTTTTGTTGAGAGGTATGTGTCTGGGAAAGAACAGATAACAGGTATTGGAGCAGAACCGTGGCATTTCCGCTATGTGGGTTATCCCCATTCTGTCATTATGGCAGAAAAGGATATGGCTTTAGAAGAATACATTTGCTTTTTAAAGGAAACTACCGATTTAAGGCATCCTTATATTTATAACAGTTCTAAAGCGGACAAAATCGAAATTTCGTATGTTTTTTTAGATGGCGGTCACTCTATAAAACTTGATGTATCGGAGATGTCGCCGTATATGATTTCGGGTACAAACGAGGGAGGGGCTATTTTAAGTAGATGGAGGGAATATTATGCGTCATAAAACATTTGCAGGAATAGATTATTTCCGCTTAATAGCTGCTTTCATGGTAATTGCAATTCATATATCGCCATTGTCAGTCTGGAGTGAGGGAATTGATTATTTAATTACCTATTGTATTGGGAGAATTGCTGTTCCATTTTTCTTTATGACGACAGGATATTTTGTATTAGCTCCCTATGTGCTTAGCAATTTTAAAAAGAAATATCCTCTCCGTAAATACCTTGTTAAAAATATAAGGCTGTACCTCATTGTGACCGCTGTTTATATACCTATTTCAATATATTCTGGGAATATGCCAAAATCTATCATGGAGTTTATAAAGCAGCTTCTTTTTGACGGCACGTTCTATCATTTGTGGTATTTTCCAGCGGCAATTATTGGGTGTGTTCTTCTTGCGTGTCTGACAAAAAAATCAGTTCAGACAGCAGTTTACTTTTCGCTCATTGCTTATGTGATAGGAGTATTTGGTGATTCTTATTATGGTCTTATAGAAAACGTGCCTTTACTACGCACGTTATATACTGGCATTTTCTATGTCAGCAGTTATACAAGAAACGGTATTTTCTTTGCGCCAATTTATATCCTGCTCGGTATGCTGCTGGCTGTTCCCGAATTTCATTGTGGGGAACAGGTATGTAAATGGGGACTTGCATTAGCATCGTTACTTATGCTTTTAGAGGGATGGATTACTTATTCTTTCCATATCCAAAAGCATAATAGTATGTATTTCTTTTTGCTGCCAGTGATGTATTTTTTGTTTCAATTACTGCTTAAAGTTTCTGGGAAAGCTCCCGCTTGGATACGAAATGGTTCAATGGTGCTGTATATTATTCATCCTGCGGTAATTGTTGCCCAACGGTTAATCGCTAAAGTGACAGGACTTACAAAAATACTTGTGGACAATTCTTTTTTACAATATATTTCGGTCTGTCTATTGTCATTGGCAGCCATGTTTATGATTCAAATGTTTTTTGAAAGGGGAGGTAGAAATGTATCAAAAAGGTAGGGCGTGGATTGAACTGGATATAGACAATCTGGCTTACAATATAAGGCAATTCAGAAAAATACTTTCTCCTAAGTGTGCGATTATGCCCGCCGTTAAAGCAAATGCCTATGGACATGGTGCTGTCCTCATTGCAAAAGCATTGCAGGATTTGGAAATTAAAGATTTTTGCGTGGCATCAGTAAATGAAGCGGTTGAGCTTAGAAAAGCAGGGATTTTAGGGCAGATTTTGATTTTGGGATATACCTCGCCAAATCAGTTTTCTGATTTGGTGAAGTACAATCTTACACAAACGGTAGTTGATTACCCCTACGCAAAATTGTTAAATGACTTTGGACAAGTCATCTTTGTCCATATTGGAATAGATACGGGTATGCATCGTTTAGGAGAAAGAAGCGAAAACCTAAAGGAAGTTTATAAAATGTGGGAGTTTGAGAATCTGAAGATAACAGGCGTATATTCCCATTTATGTATGTCCGATGGGGCTAGTGATGCGGAACGGGATATTACTCTGAAACAAATTGAGGAATTTAATATGGTAATAAACTCGCTGCATAGAAAAGGAATACATCATTTTAAAACGCACATACAAGGAAGTTATGGCGTACTGAATTACCCCGCTTTAAAGTTTGACTATGCACGATTAGGAATCGCACTTTATGGTGTATTAAGCTCTCCGAAAGATAGAATTATTTCTAAAACAAAATTGAAACCAGTTTTATCATTAAAAGCCAGAATTGCGTGTGTAAAGCAGTTACATAAAGGTGAAGCACTCGGTTATGGTCTGACTTATAAGGCTGGAAAAGAAATGCAGATTGCTACTGTTGCAGTCGGATATGCAGATGGGATTCCCCGTGAATTGTCAAATAAGGGATTTGCTTTGATAAACGGGCAGAAAGCAGCCATTGTCGGTCGTGTTTGTATGGATCAGTTAATGGTAGATGTGACAGATATTAAGGGCGTGTCTTGCGGGGATGAAGCCATATTTATTGGGAAAAGCGGAAACAGTGAAATCATGGCTGCCGACCTTGCAGATAGTATAAACACTATATCAAATGAGATTTTAAGCCAATTAGGAAGTCGTTTAGGCAGAGTATCAATAAAAAAGTAATAGCAGAAGATAGCATTTTCTTATAGGCATAGCAGGAAGTTTAGAATAAGATTTTTGATTGGATTTATAACTCGTCAAATAAAAAAAACAGCGTTTTGGCGGGTTGTATTTTCATGCAAAAATAGTTTTTCTCTCCAAATCTGTTTCAAGTTTGGAGGGATTTTTATTGCCTGCAAATAGCAAGTTCCATTTACATATATCATATCGGGGATGGGTGGACAGCCTGTTAAAAAAATCCTTGTCAGTGCAAGGGGGATTTCTACCCAAGAAGTAGAAGTCAAATTTCTACATATAAGAACTAAAATATCTATAAACCGTAAAGGTGTGACAGCCCTTACGGTTTTTTTTTTGTCGTTTTTTGTAATATCACGCCGCAAGGCTTTTCTGGGTGTGGGATGCCGCTCTCCGCCTTTCAATCTGGATTATACAAAAAAATTCAGATTGGAGGTAACGGATTATGGCGTACAACAAAGCCAGAGAAGAAAGAAAATGGCGGATATGGAAAGAAGCCGAGGAAAAGCAGCTTAGGAGCTTGGGTGTCAGCGAGGGCGATATTGAAAAGCTCCGTGTCCATGATTGGGCGATATTCAATTCCGACAGACGGTACTATGAGAAATTGCAGGATGCGGGTACATATCTTGAGGAAGTGGCAGAGGACACGGCACAGCCCGAAGTAAAAACGGTTGAGGAATTTTTGGACAGCATTGAAAATGCAGTGCTGTACCAAGAACTGCATCAGTTGGACAAGCTCACGCTCCAAGCGTTGCTGATGAGGACACAGGGCTTTTCAATCACTGAAATTTCAGTGGAATTGAGTTTAAACAAGGAAGTCATTTACAAGCGTTTGAACAGGTTTAAGAAAAAAATTAAAAAACTTTTGGGATAGTGTCCAAAATCGCACTCTCCCATCGGCTACTGGGTGAGAGGGCAAAAACCTCTTGCCCAGTTTTCTTTTATATCGAAAACGGGACGGCTCTTTGACAACCGAATACCCATTCACCAAATACATTCTCTTTGTGGCTGTAATAAGCGTAAGCGTGTGCAGCGGTACGCCATGACCCGCCGAAAGACGGCAAGCGAAAAATACCGACTGAAAATATCGGGCAGCTCCCGATTCCGCCAAGACCCACAAAGAGGACAATGATACTCCCGTCCAGCCACAGTCCGAGCGGTAACCAATCCGCCGCAGGCAATGGGGGCGGCTCTGTCAGACCGACAGTTGGGGTGTAATTCCCGTGGCGTCAGTTCGCTGCTGACCGTTTGGTGACTTCCCTTGCGTTATCACGCATCAGCATTTTCGGGGTGTCGGGGACAAATAGAAAATGCCTTTTATCATAAAGCCAGATGCAGGGCGGTCTATTGGAACAGGGCTTGTTTTATGCTCTCCCGACCTTAAATACTTCCTTGCGTCTGGCTGTTACATAGGCAGGGTATTCCTGCCTAAATCCAGATGGAGGTTATAAAGAATATGGAAAGAACAATTAGGCGTGGCGACATCTACTACGCAGAGCTTAATCCCGTTGTCGGTTCGGAGCAGGGCGGCACACGACCCGTACTTATCATTTCCAATAATATAGGAAACAGGCACAGCCCGACGGTCATTATCGCAGCCATTACGAGCCGAGTGCAGACAAAAGCGAAACTGCCGACACATACCGCCGTGAAAGATTACAAAGGGCTTGATAAGGACTCCATTATCCTGCTTGAGCAGATAAGGACGATTGACAAACAGCGGTTAAAACAGCATATGGGGACAATGCCTACGGACATAATGGCAAGGGTTGACAAGGCTCTTGCCATTAGCTTATCCATGAAGCAGCAGAAAGCGGGGTGTGGCGATGGAGCAGAATAGGGAGCAGGATTTTGTACATTACAGCATCCAATTCGCATGTTTGCAGAAGCTGAAAAAAAGAAGTTTAATTACGGTAGATGAATACGAAGCCATCAAGAAGCGGCTTATGAGAGATTACAATGTCGTTACGAACCTTGCGGCATGACATTCATCAATAAATATTTTGGAGGTAAATCATATGAGCGATGTGCAGGTAATCAAAGCAAACCGTAGTGAAAACCGTATCCGTGGCAGAAAGGTCGAAGTGTTAAGGGTAGCCGCTTATTGCCGTGTCAGCACGGACAGTGAAGACCAGCTCAACAGTTATAAGTCACAGGTCACATATTACACGGATTTGATTAAGAAGAAACACGAATGGACACTGGCGGACATATACGCTGACGAAGCCATAACAGGCACGCAGGTAGCGAAGCGAGAGGATTTCCAGAGAATGATTAACGACTGTATGAATGGGGATATTGATATGGTAATTACAAAATCCATTTCAAGATTTGCCAGAAACACACTGGACACTCTGAAATATGTCCGTATGTTGAAAGAGAAAGGCATTGCCGTTTTCTTTGAAGATGAAAATATCAATACCTTAACGATGGACGGCGAGCTGCTGTTGGTGGTACTTAGCTCCGTTGCACAGCAGGAAGTGGAGAATATATCTTCCAATGTCAAAAAGGGATTGAAAATGAAGATGCAGAGGGGCGAGCTTGTAGGGTTTCAAGGCTGTCTGGGATATGACTACCATAAGGATACAAAAAGCATATCCGTAAATGAAAAGGAAGCTGAAATTGTACGGTATATTTTCAATCGTTATATTGAGGGCGCAGGCTGCACGGTCATCGGGAACGAACTGGAAAACTTGGGATACAAGACAAAATACGGCAGTTCAAAATGGGTACAGTCCACAGTCATAGGAATTATCAAAAACGAGAAATACAAAGGTGACCTGCTTTTAGGAAAGACATTCACGGTTGACCCGATTTCAAAAAGGCGGTTGGAAAATTTCGGGGAAGAAGATAAGTTTTATATCCGTGACCATCACGAACCGATAATCAGCGAGGAAATTTTTGAGGAAGCACAGAAGATACTAGCGAAGCGGAACACAAACCGCAACGTGCATCAAGAGGGGCAGAAAAGGAACAAGTTCAGCAGGAAATATGCGTTTAGCTGCATGATAAAATGTGGATTTTGCGGCGGCACTCTGACACGGAGGAACTGGCACAGCAGCTCCGCATACACTAAGACAATCTGGCAGTGCGTCACCGCTACAAAGAACGGGAAAAGACATTGCCCGCACTGTAAGGGAATCCCCGAAGAAGTGATTGAAAAAGCCTTTGTAAAGAGCTATCAGCTTTTATGCACAGACCAGCAGGAGATTGTCGATGAGTTCCTGCAAAAAATTGAGGGAATCCTTAATGACGATACTTCTCTGAAGCGTCTTCCTAAGATTGAAAAGGAAATGGCTGACCTGCACAGGCGTAAGGAGAAGCTGCTTGATTTAAGGCTTGATAATAATATCGACAGAGACATTTACGAAAAGAAGAACCAAGAGCTGTCCGAGCAGTTGAGGAAGCTCCAAGAGGAACAGGAGCGGTTGATGGAATTGAGCAGGAATCAGGATAACACCAGAACACGGTTGAGGGAGTTCAGAAAAGTATTAGGTTCTGGGGAGATACTGGAGAGTTTCGACAGGGTGGTTTTTGAAAGCGTGGTTGAAAAAATAGTCATCGGAGGTTATAATGATGAGGGAGTGGAGGAGCCTTTGAAGATAACCTTTGTGTATAAAACTGGTATCCACTCCAATTTTAATGGAAAGGATTTTAAGCCAAAGCGTAAAAACGCTGCGGCTGTACATAATGACGCAGAATTGTGTTCCTATACGAGTGACGAGGCTGAAAAATTGTGTTTACATAGTAGTTCCGACACATGTGGAGACGTGCGTCCTTTTGGGTAGGAAATAGTTACACTGCTGATGCTGATACTGTCTATGTGTACGATGATTATACACCGGAAAATAACGGATATTTGAAAGACATGAAAGGTTGTGCAACCTATACAGAAATTAAAGAATGGATAAAGTCGGAGTATGGTCTAAAGGTATCATCCTTGTATGTGGCACAGATAAAAGACAAATGCGGTATTGAGAAGCGTCTGAATTATAATGTGGGTGATAATAAAAGCCATGTGCCGAAATGCCCGCCGGAGAAAGAAAAAGCGATTATGGCGGCGTTTAAGCATTTTAGTATGATATGAGATAGTTTATCGGATAAAAATACGGTTGATTTATCCAAAAAAGTGGGGCTGTTGCAGTAAGCAGATAAAGTACAGTACATAGTGTATATTATTCCGAAACATTCTATAATACTGTACAAGTTTTTCTTAATGCTTCAACCCCATTTTCTAAGCTATTATTTGAAGAAAAATTAAGTTTGTTTATTGCAATATAAATATATTTGCAATTTATGCAAACACCTTCTGTGGATACAATAGATACTTATTCTATTTCTTATAGCGAGTATCTATGTATGTCAAGGCTGCAAAAATAACTAACAATAGCGTCAAAACTTCTAACATATCCATATGTTGTACCTCCTAAAATGTTGTTTATTTTTCATAACTATATTATACTGGAAGTATAAAGAAAAATATTTTCTTAATATGTTCTTTATATAATATAATGACTATTCATAAAAGAAGAAATTTTCTTTTATTCTTCTGGAAAGGATGAACATAAATAAAAAACTGGATACTGAAAGAATAACAAATCATAGATTATGGAAATATATGTGTGATAAAGGCATTAAGGACTGTAAAACATTTGCATATTTATTGATAGATAAAAACTTTTATGTTTTTTAAAATCAGGGAGATAAATTAGCGGATAGCACAAGCGATGACTACAAGAAATATTATAAAAATGCTGATACACTTTCAAAGACAATTATACGTTGTCTTTATTATAATGAGTATAAAAATGATGATTTACTTATTGCTTGTTGTCGATTTTTTAATTGTTCTGCTGATTATCTCCTTGGATTTATAGATTTGCCAACACATGAGAAAACAGATTTTAATAAATTAACTGGACTTTGGGATAAGTGTATAGATACACTTGCTGAATGTAATAAACATGAGGCGTATGATAATTCATGGGCTGACTATAACAAAAATATAATAATGATTTTGAATTATCTTTTATATCAGGGAAAGGATAATTTAATAAATCACGATAAAATTACACTCCTAAATGATATTTTTAATTACCTCGTTTTTAGTGATTTTTATAGTTATACAGATAGTAATGGGAATGAACAAGGCAGCCACATTACGTTTACAGATAAAAATGGATTAAATTTATGCTCACTTCCTGTAGTTAATATGCACAACGCTATAAAATTAAATATAAATAGTGTACTTGATAAATTAAAACAACACATGAAAAAAACAGGATTCTATACATTACAGAAACCAACACTTGAAAGTTTGCTTAATGAGATAGAAGAAAATCACGATAAAATAGATGATTATAATAACGAATTGCAGGAAATATTAAAAGGAAATTCTCCGCAAGACAGTGAAGAATACATAGGTGTGTTGGAACGATGCAAAGGTTCATGTTTAGAAAGAATATACCGGATAGAACAAAGTATAATTGTAAATTACAAAGAGATACTTCAAAAGAAAGAATTTTCACGTTTTCCTGATTGGCAGCAGTCGCTTTTTGAAAAACTTTATTATGAGAATGAGTTTTATATAACTGAAAAACTATGATTATACAAACATGAATGTCAGAATATAATTATTTTCTACATCGGAATATTATGGTTGTCCGACAAAAAATGTATGTTATACTTCCGTTGGTAAAAATGCCCTCCAGACGAAAGAAAGGGGGGCATTATCTATGCTCTTTCAGCGATTTCTTTGCTGCGACAATAATATCTTTGAGTATCTGCTTTTCGGCCAGGCTACATCCTTGTAATAGATTTGATATATCTTGTTCGATATAGAGGTCTGCTATAGAATGAAGGCTATCGCAGACGAGTTGGTCTAATGTTGTATCTAAGGCATTGGCAATTTTTACAAGAGAGGGAAGGCTTACTTGTGTGGTTGCTCTTTCGATATGGCTGATGTTACTGGTTGCTACATCTACGATTTCTCCTAATTTTTCTTGTGTCAGATGCTGTTTTAGTCGTTGTTCCTTTATGCGTTTTCCAAGTTTGCTGTAATCAAGCTCAATATCCACAAACATCCCCTCCTTTCAATTATTTGAAAAAATCTATTGTTATTGTATGGCATATTGTGCTAATGTATAATAATATAATTATCATAATGTGACGTACAATACGGTAGTGTCAAATAGTTTATGAAAACAGAGCTTGAAAAATATAGGCTCAAATGAACCTTGAAAAATGCAAATATATCAATCGGCAGGCCCTTCGGGGACTTAGGGCTTTGCCCTAAGAATCCACAAGGGACCTGTCCCTTGACCCATTTTCGGGCTCTGCCCGAACCCGTCCTCGCCGGAAGGCAGGAAAAGGGCGCAGTAGCCCCTTTTCTGTACAACAGGATGAACCGAGAACCTTATGTCAAGAGGCTTTCGCGGCATATCCTCACACTTTGTGTTCCGGTATTCCACGGTCCTCTTGACAACGGTTCCGCTCCGTTTATGTGGTTGTCTGCTTTTGGAGATTTA